>NZ_JBIUYD010000031.1:0-88890 GCF_044744345.1 Kitasatospora sp. NPDC087315
GGGAGGCGGCCCTCGACTGCTGTGGAGCTACGGGGAATTGAACCCCGGACCTCTTGCATGCCATGCAAGCGCTCTACCAACTGAGCTACAGCCCCGCGACACGCACGGCCCTCGCGGACCGCAGGTGCGGAGTGGAGCTACGGGGAATTGAACCCCGGACCTCTTGCATGCCATGCAAGCGCTCTACCAACTGAGCTACAGCCCCGCACTTCACCGGATTTTCCGCTTCCCTTCCGGGCCGCGTTTTCCTCCGTGCGAACGAGGAAGACTCTAACTGGTCAGGCCCGGAACTGCGAAATCCGTCCCCGCCGGCCGCTCGGCGGATCACCGCCGGCAGCCCCCACTCAGGTGTCGTCGCCGATCACCGGCTGCGGCAGCGTGCCCGCGTTGTGCTCCAGCAGGCGCCAGCCGCGCACGCCCCGGCCCAGAACGGACCAGCAGCAGTTGGACAGGCCGCCGAAGCACTCCCAGAGCGCCGGCTCCAGGCCGAGCAGCCGCCCGAGCATGGTCCTGATGGTGCCGCCGTGGCTGACCACCACCAGGGTGCCGTCCTCCGGCAGCTTCCCGACCGTGTCCAGCACGACCGGCACCGAGCGGTCGGCCACCTCGGTGGACAGCTCACCGCCACCGCGCCGGACCGGTTCGCCCTGCGCCCAGGCCGCGTACTCCCCCGGGAAGCGGGCGCGGATCTCGGCGTTGGTCAGCCCCTGCCAGGTGCCCGCGTAGGTCTCACGCAGGCCGTCGTGGTGCTGCACGTCCAGGCCGGTGATCTTCGCCAGCTCCTCGGCGGTGCGCCGGGCGCGCTGGAGGTCCGAGGAGATCAGCAGGTCGGGGTGGAGGCCGGCGAGCAGCCTGGCGGCCCGCTGGGCCTGCTGGACGCCCTGCCCGGTCAGCTCGATGTCCGTGCTGCCCTGGAACCGCGATTCGAGGTTCCAGGACGTCTGGCCGTGCCGCCAGAAGACGATGCGCGGACCTCGCGCGTCCCCGCTCAGCTGTAGTCCTCGGCGCCGAAGTCGTCGGCCGGGGCGACCTCGGCCGGGGCGACGGCGTTGCCGGCCGCATCGGTCCGCACGTCCTCGGGGCGGTTGCGGGTGGCCAGCGCGTCGGCCGGCAGCGGGAGTTCGGGGCAGTCCTTCCAGAGCCGGTCGAGCGAGTAGAAGGAGCGCTCCTCGGAGTGCTGGATGTGCACCACGATGTCCAGGTAGTCGAGCAGGATCCAGCGGCCCTCGCGCTCGCCCTCCCGGCGCACCGGCTTGACGTCCAGCTTCTCGCGGAGCTGGTCCTCGATCTCCTCGGCGATGGACTTGACCTGGCGGTCGTTGTTCGCGGAGGCGATCACGAAGGCGTCGGTGATCGACAGCACCTCGCTGACGTCGAACGCGATGATGTTGTGGGCCAGCTTGTCGGCCGCCGCCTGGGCGGCGACGGTGATGAGTTCCTGGCTGTGCTCGGTGACGGTCACGGTGTTCTTCCGGCTCGACGGCTTGGGGGCGGTCCCCGGCACCCGGCCGGGGATCGCCTTCCAGGATCTCACGCCGCCCGGGCGGCCCCGGAACCGTTTTCCGGGGCCGCCGCGCACACCCGGGGCTACTGCGTCTTCGGCGCCTGGTAGTCCTTGCCCAGCACGACCACCAGATCCGCGTTCTGGGCGTCGGTGACCTTCTTCGCCGCCGTCTCCGGCAGGTTGAGGCTGAGCGCCAGCGACTTCGCCGCGGCCTGCCGGGCGTCGTCGGTGTAGCGGATCTCACTGACGGCCTGCGGGGCGGTCTTCGACCCGCCGGGGATGAAGGTGAGGCCCGCGTTCATCACCTGGACCTGGGCGGCGGCCGCCGCCTGGTCGTTGCCGCTGGCGTCCTGGATGCTGACCCGGGCCGGGGCGTCGCCCGAGGCGGCGGACTTCACGGTGCCGCCCAGCACGTCCTTGACCTGCTTGCCGGCCGTGGCGTCGTCCAGGGTGCCGTCCGGCTTGACCGTCAGTGCGGTGGTGCCGAAGTGGCCGTCCTTGGCCTGCTGGGAGAGCTGGACGAGCACCCCCGCCAGGGCGTCCTCGGGCAGCGACGGGTCGAGCACCGCGTTCATCCGGTGCACATCGTCCTTGGCGTCCTTGAACTCGGTCGGCATGGTGCGCACCACCGCGTCCATCACCTGTCCGAACCGGGCCAGTTGGGCGTCCCGGTTCTCGGTGGGCGCCTGGTAGGTGGCGTAGGCGACCGCGGCCTTGCCGTTCAGCAGGGTGTTCTTGCCCGCGGCGGCGAGCAGCTTGCCGTCCGGCTTGCCGCCCTCGTGGGCCTCGGCGTTGGTGTCCACCCGGACCCCGCCGAGCTGGGCGACCAGCAGTTCCAGGTACGGGGTGTCCAGCCGCCAGGTGCCGGCCACCGGGGCACCCAGCACGGTGGTCAGGCCTTCCCTGGTGGCGGACGGCCCGATGCTGTCCATCGCCTGGCCGACCGTGGTGACCGGCGGGTCGCCCGGGCCGGGCAGCCGGAGGGTGTCGGGCAGCAGCAGCACGGTGCCCTTGTGCCCGGAGGAGTCGTTGACCAGCAGCGCGCTGGAGACCTTGCCCTGCAGGTCGCGCAGGTGCACCACGTTGACCTGGCGCGGACCGGCCGCGGTCGCCGCGGTCTGCTTGTCCCCGGTGAACCAGAGGTAGCCGCCGGCCCCGGCCGCCGCGAGCGCCACCACCACGCCGGCGCCGATCAGCCGGTTGCGCAGCTTGCGGCGGCGCTCGGCCCGCACCTCGCTGCGGGACTCGGCGAACTTCAGCCAGTCGATGACGTCCTCGGACTCCTCCGCCTCCTCGTCGACGAAGGTGAACTCGTCCGTGGGGTAGTCGTCCTTGGACGTCTTCCCGGCGCCCGCACCGGACTTGCCCGCACCCGGCTTGCCGGCGGCGGACCTGCCCGCACGGCCCCCGCCGACCTGCTCGGACGGCGGCTCCGGTTTGGCCGGAGCCGCCTCGGTGGCGGCGGGCCGGGCCGCGCGCGGACGCGGCGGCGCGGGCGCCGGCGCGGCCGGAACGGGCTCGGGCTCGGTGACCACCGGCTGCGGCGCGGTGGCGTACTGCTGCTGGGGGTACGGGTCGTAGGCCTGCTGGTACTGCTGCTGCTCCTGGTAGCCGTACCCGCCCTGCTGCGGGTACGCCGACGGCACCGGCTGCCCGTACTGGTCGTACTGCTGCGGCTGTTGCTGCTGCGGGGCCTGCTCCTGGTAGGGCTGGTACTGCTGGTACTGGCCGGTGGACCAGTCGTCCTGGCCGCCCGTGCGCTCGCTCATGCGCCCACCTCGCTCCGCTCGCTCATGCGCCCGCCCCTCCGGGATTCAGATCCGGTGCGGCGCGTAGAGCGCACGCTTGTCGATGTAGCGGACCACGCCGTCCGGGACGAGGTACCAGACCGGCTCGCCCTTGGCGACCCGGTTGCGGCAGTCCGTGGAGGAGATGGCCAGGGCCGGGACCTCCACCAGGGAGACCCCGCCCACCGGAAGCCCGGCGTCCGAAAGAGTGTGCCCCGGGCGGGTACAGCCGATGAAGTGCGCGAGCGAGAAAAGCTCGTCGGAGTCCCGCCAGGAGAGGATCTGGGCAAGCGCGTCGGCACCGGTGATGAAGAAGAGGTCGGCGTCCGGGTGCAGTGCGTGCAGGTCGCGCAGGGTGTCGACGGTGTACGTCGGACCCTCGCGGTCGATGTCGATCCGGCTGACCGAGAACTGCGGGTTCTCCGCGGTGGCGATGACCGTCATCAGGTAGCGGTCCTCGGCCGGGGTGACATGGCGGTCGCTCTTCTGCCACGGCTGCCCGGTCGGCACGAAGATCACCTCATCGAGGTGGAACGCGCTCGCCACCTCACTGGCGGCGACCAGGTGCCCGTGGTGGATCGGGTCGAAGGTGCCACCCATGACGCCGAGGCGCTTCTTCACCGGTACCGGTCCGCCGGGATTCCCGGCCTGCTCTCCCATGGCGCCACACCTTACGCGACACGCGTTACGGTGCGGGAACGCCCGGGTGGGGGCCGCCCCGGACACGCGCGAGGGAGCGGCCGGCACTCACACCGGACGCTCCCCTGGCCACCACCGGGACGGCTCGGCGGGACTCAGCGGTCCCGGTTGAAGCGGGTGGTGACGTAGAGCAGCAGCAGCAGGATGAACAGCGCGGCGCCGCCCGTCAGGTACGGGTTGAGGCTCTCGTGGTTGCCCCCCTCGCCCTCGGAGGCGAGCAGGTTCAGAACGGGAAGTGCGGCGGCAGTGTTCATGGTCGGCGGGACCTTCTCGGCTCGGGTGACGGACCAGGGTGTCGGGCCGGTGAGGGCCCCACCCGCCATCGTACGGGTGGTTACACGGCAACCGCTCGGCGGCCCACCGCGTCTGATCAGGCGTGAGCCGGGTGCCCGGCGGGGGTGTGCTCAGTTGTTGCGGCCGGCCCGCAGCAGGATCCAGGCGAGCAGTCCGACGCCCACGAAGGAGGCCACCACGATGATGCGCAGGAACAGCCCCGGGCCGTCCTCCGTGGAGATCGGGCCGGCCAGGCTGACAAGGGCGTCGGTGGACATCTGCGGGCTCCTCGAACTGCTCGGTACCGCGGCCAGGTCTGGTCTCGGCTATCCAGGACATTCAGGGTAGACCGGCTTCACATCCGCGCCGCCCACCGCCCCCTGCGGCGCGGCCCGCACCGCGCGTAGGGTGGCCGCGGGGACGAGTACGCAACCACGGACGTTGCACAGACAGTCGTTGCAGACGAAGAGCAGCGGGGGCCGGCCAGCGGCCGGGGCCGCCGTCGAGCAGGAGGTACTCACACCATGACCGATACGACCGAGAAGACCCCGAGCCGGCGCCGCCAGCGCTTCCCGGAGATCTCCACCCGGGCCTGGGAGCACCCCGCGGACCGCTCCGCCCTGGTCGCGCTGCGCAAGCTGACCGGCTTCGACGACGTGCTCAGGAAGCTCGCCGGTCTGGTCTCCGAGCGTTCGATCCGGCTGATGTTCCTGGCCACCGCCGTGAAGACGTCCGAGCGCCAGTTCCCCGAGCTCTACAACATGGTGCGCGACGCCGGCTACGTGCTCGACCTGGAGCGGATCCCGGACCTCTACGTCACCCAGGACCCGACGGTCAACGCGTACTGCATCGGCATCGACACCCCGATCATCGTGGTCACCAGCGGCCTGGTCGAGCTGCTGGACGAGGAGGAGCTGCGCTCGGTCATCGGCCATGAGGTCGGTCACGCGATGTCCGGCCACGCGGTCTACCGGACGATGCTGCTGATCCTCACCAACATCGCCACCCGGATCGCCTGGGTGCCGCTCGGCAACCTGGCGATCATGGCGATCGTCACCGCGCTCAAGGAGTGGTTCCGCAAGGCCGAGCTCTCCAGCGACCGGGCCGGCCTGCTCGCCGGGCAGGACCTCCAGGCGTCCATGCGGGCCCTGATGAAGCTGGCCGGTGGCCACAACCTCGCCGAGATGAACGTCGACGCCTTCCTGGAGCAGGCCGCGGAGTACGACAAGGCCGGCGACCTGCGCGACGGCGTGCTGAAGCTGCTCCAGGTGCTGCCGCAGAGCCACCCCTTCGCGGTGGTACGGGTCGCCCAGCTGAAGAAGTGGTCGGAGAGCGACGAGTACCGCTCGATCCTGGCGGGCGCCTACCCGCGCCGCGGCGAGGACCCGGAGACCTCGGTCGGCGACCAGTGGAGGGCCGCCGCCGACCACTACACCACCTCGGTGAAGGAGAGCAAGGACCCGCTGATGGGCCTGATCCGCGATGTCGCCGGCGGCGCCGCGACCGTCGGCGGCAAGCTCCGCGACACCTTCACCGGCGCCTCGCGCGGCAACGGATCCACCGGCGGCCCGACCCGCGACGACGACTGACCCCACCGGTACCGCCCCGGCGGACGGCTCCCGGCTCCCCGCCGGGGGCCGTCGGCGGGCCCGGGGAGCGGTCAGCCTCCCGCCAGCACCCCGCAGACCTGCCAGGCGGGCTGGGCGTGGTTGCCCGGGTCGATCCCGGGCGGGGCGGGCACCGAGGTGCCGCCCGCCGTGGCGAGCACCGGCTGGAGGAACCCGGCCATCGAGCCGGTGCACGGGGCCGGACCGGCCTGGAGCACCGAGTCCACCAGCCGCAGCTGGGTGGCGGCCAGGTCGACCCGGTCGAAGTCGAACGTCAGCTGCCGCCGGACGGTCTCCAGGGTGACCGGTGCGCCGCTCGACGCGCCGGCCGGCTTCAGCGCGTAGACGAAGGTGTGGTCGGTGGCGATCTGCAGCGTGCCGCTGTCCGCCTCGTCGATCCGCATCGCGCCCGCGACCTTGACGGTGCCCGAGGCCAGCGCGACCTGGCCGGGGTCGAAGCGGACCAGCCAGCCGGTCAGCGCGTGGTGCCGGTCGTCGGCCGGCTGGGCCACGCTCGTATCGAACTGGGCCTGCTCACCCGGGGTGACGAAGGCCCGCACATCGCCGGTCGCCCCCTGGATCAGGGCCGCGGGCGCCAGCGAGGAGGCGACCAGATAGCGCTGGACGGTGTCGAGCGCCTTGGTCACCTCGGCCTTGCTGAAGTGCTCGGTGGCCGCTCCGGCGGGCGTCCCGAGACCGATCGCGCCGTCGCTGTAGCCGGGCGGCAGCGAGGCGAAGGGGCCGGCCGGGTCGGCGACCGGCCTGACCGCCGAAGCCGGGCTCAACGCCACCAGACTGGTGGTCAGTTGACTGCCCGAGGGCTGGGCCGACTGCCGTTCGGGCGAGCTGATGCCGAAGTACACCGCGGCCGCGAAGGCCACCAGGATGAGCAGCAGCAGGGCGAGCGCCTGCCGGGGCACGGTGCCCAGCGGGCCGAGCCGTACGCGCGGGCGGGTGGCCCGGCCGAAGGAGCCGGCCAGCCGCTCCCGGGCGGAGAGCTCCTGGATCCGGGCAGCCCGGACGAAGGATTCGTCGAAGACGACGGACCGGTACTCGTCCTCATTTCCGGAACCACCGTCGGGCGCACCCTCCGGAGGCTCTCGCGGGTCACCCATAACACCAGGGTAAGCCGCACCCCGGCCCCGCCACGAGAGTCCTGCCACAGATTCCCGGGGCCGCTCCGTGACCGCCCGGAGCGCCCCCGTACGGCCCCGGGCACACCGGCCCCCGGCTCCGCCGGATCAGCGGCTCAGCCCGCCGGAGCGGTGACCACGAGCGACGGTTCGGCCGGCGAGGGCACCGGATCGGCCCCCACACTGCTGTTGCCGGACTCGGGCCGGGGCGCCGGTCCTCCGTCGGCCCCGCCCACGCCCTGGTAGACCGCCGCGACGGCCACCGCGACCAGGCTCACGCCCATGATCACGGCGAGCACCCAGGCCACCGGCCGGTGCCAGCGCTGCTGGGCGACATAGCGCCCGCGCCCGGCCCGGACCGGGTCGTAGACGCCGCTCCGGCCCCACCGGCGCCCAGTCGCCCGGCCGGGCGCCGACCACGGGTCGGAATAGAGGCGGTCGTCGTCCAGCCCGCTCGGGTGCGGGCGCAGCTCCAGCGGCAACCCGTCACCGGCCGGAATGTCATAGCCCCAGCCCGGTCCCACCGTGTCCGGCTCGAACCGGGCCTCGGCGGCGGCGAGCTGCCGCTCCTTGGCCGTCGGCTCGTGCACGGCGGCGGACCGCACGAAGGCCTCATCGAAGACCACGGTGGCGAACTCGTCGTCCGCACCACCGTGGTCGGCGCCGTCGGGGTACGGCGAGCCCCCCACATCGTCAGCCACGGATTCAGCGTATTACCGGGCGGCCGTTTTGTCTGTGGCTCCTCCCAGTTGGTTCGTCACCCGTGTGAAGCGAGCCGTCCCGGGCGCGCTCAGCCGGCGTCGGCGGCCCCGCCCACGGTCTGCGTCGCCTCGCCCCGGACATGCCCGTCACCGGTGACGATGTACTTGGTGCTGGTCAGCTCGGGCAGGCCCATCGGGCCGCGGGCGTGCAGCTTCTGGGTGGAGATGCCGATCTCGGCACCGAAGCCGAACTCACCGCCGTCGGTGAACCGGGTGGACGCGTTGACGGCCACCGTGGTCGCGTCGACCAGTTGCGTGAAGCGGCGGGCGGCCGCCTGCGAGGTGGTGACGATCGCCTCGGTGTGGCCGGAGGACCAGCGGCGGATGTGCTCGACGGCGGCGTCCAGCGAGGGCACCACGGCGGCCGCCAGGTCGTAGGAGAGGTATTCCGTCCCCCAGTCCTCCTCGGTGGCCGGCACCACCGTCGCCGCCGTGCCCTCGGCGGCCTTGAGCACCGCGTCGTCGCCGTGCACGGTCACCCCGGCCTCGGCGAGCGCGGCCAGCGCCAACGGCAGGAAGGCGTCCGCGACGTCCTGGTGGACCAGCAGCGTCTCGGCCGAGTTGCAGACGCTGACCCGCTGGGCCTTGGAGTTCAGCAGGATGCCGACGGCCATCGCGAGGTCGGTCCGGGCGTCCACGTAGACATGGCAGTTGCCGGTGCCGGTCTCGATCACCGGGACGGTCGAGCCCTCGACCACGGTCCGGATCAACGAGGCGCCGCCGCGCGGGATCAGCACGTCCACCAGACCGCGGGCGCGCATCAGCTCCCGCACCGAGTCCCGGCTCTCACCGGGGACGAGCTGGATCGCGTCGGCGGGCAGCCCGGCCGCCTCGACCGCGTCGCGCAACACCGTGATCAGCGCGGTGTTGGAGCGGTAGGCGGAGGCCGAGCCGCGCAGCAGCACGGCGTTGCCGGACTTCAGGCAGAGCGCGGCGGCGTCCACCGTGACGTTGGGACGGGCCTCGTAGATGATGCCGACGACGCCGAGCGGCACCCGTACCTGGCGCACGTCCAGACCGTTGGGCAGGGTGTAGCCGCGCACCACCTCGCCGACCGGATCGGGCAGCCCGGCCACGTCGCGGACGTCGGAGGCGATCGCGGCGATCCGCTCGTGGTCGAGGGTCAGCCGGTCGACCACCGACTCGGCGGTGCCGGCCGCGCGGGCCCGCGCGACGTCCTCGGCGTTGGCGGCGGTGATCTCGGCGCTGCGGGCCACCAGGGCGTCCGCGATCGCCAGCAGCGCGGTGTCCTTCGCCCGGCGCGGCAGCGGGGCGAGCGCGGCGGCGGCCTCCCGGGCTCGGCGCGCTACGGCGAGGACGGGGCTGTCGGCGGTGGCGAGGTCGCTGGTCATGTGCCAAGGGTAGCGACTGCGCGGGCGGCGTCCGGCGGGCATTTCGCCCGGTGAGACGGAGCCCGCGGCAGGGCGGCTCAGTACGGGTGGACCCCGCCCAGGTGCGGGGGCGGATCGCCGAAGCCCTCGGCCACCCGCTTGTGGTACGTCGCGCGGTCGACCACCTCCAGGCCGACGATCTCCCACGCCGGCAGGCTCGCCGTCACCTTGTGCTCGCCCCACAGCCGCAGCGCGATCGCCGCCGCGTCGTGCAGGTCCCGCGCCTGCTCCCAGTAGCGGATCTCGGCGTGGTCGGCGGCGTAGCGGGCGGTCAGGAAGAACGAGTGGTCGTGCGCCAGCCGCTCCAGCCCGGCCCGCAGCTCCGACAGCGGGGTGACCTGCCCGGCGACGCTCAGCACCACGTGCCAGAGCCGGGCCTGCTCGGGCACCGTGGGCGGGTCGCCCGCGTCCCGCCGGTCCGGCCGCAGCCTGCGCACCCCGCCGGGCCCCTGCGGCGGCGGGCCTGACGGCCCGGCGGGGCCGTCGCCACCGCGTCCGCCGTCGATGCTGGTCAGCCGCCGGCCCGCCGGCCCTCCGGTCAGCGCTGCCTCGCGCCTGCGTTCCACCGGCGGCCTCCTGTTCGGCGATGTCGTGTCGTCGTACCCGCCGGCCCGGCCCGACGCGTAAGGCTGCGTGCCTCCCCGCCCGCGGCCGGGCGTGAACCCCGTGCGGAGTGGCCCGCCGCCCGCGCTGGCCGGTCAGCCGCGCAGGACGACCAGGTCGTCGCGGTGAACGACCTCACGCTCGTACGCGGCGCCGAACTCCTGGGCCAGGTCTCGGGTGGACCGGCCGAGCAGGCGGGGCAACTCCCTCGCATCAAAGTTGACCAGTCCGCGCGCCACGATGTGGCCGTTTTCACCAAGAAGGTCCACCGGATCACCCGCGGCGAACTCCCCGTCGACCTTGGTGACCCCGGCCGGCAGCAGCGAGGCGCCACCGGAGACCACCGCCGCGACCGCGCCCTCGTCCAGGTGCAGGGCGCCGCGCGGGCTGCTCGCGTGGGCCAGCCAGAGCAGCCGGTCGGAGGAGCGGCTGCCGGTGCGCAGGAACAGCGTGCCGGTGGGCCGGCCGGCCAGCGCGTCGGCGGCGTGGCTGGCGGCGGTGAGCACCACCGGGATGCCCGCGCCGGTGGCGATCCGGGCCGCCTCGACCTTGGTGACCATGCCGCCGGTGCCGACACCGGCCTTGCCCGCGCTGCCGATCTGGATGCCGTCCAGGTCGTGCGGTCCGGCCACCTGGGCGATCCGGCTGGTGCCGGGGCGGCTCGGGTCGCCGTCGTAGAGGCCGTCCACGTCGGAGAGCAGCACCAGCAGGTCGGCCCGGACCAGATGGGCGACCAGCGCGGCCAGCCGGTCGTTGTCACCGAACTTGATTTCGGCGGTGGCGACGGTGTCGTTCTCGTTGACGATCGGCATCGCGCCCATCGCCAGCAGCTGGTCGAGCGTCCGGTAGGCGTTGCGGTAGTGGGCCCGGCGGCTGGCGTCCTCGGCGGTCAGCAGCACCTGGCCGACCCGGATGCCGTACCGCGCGAAGGAGGCGGTGTAGCGGGCGACCAGCAGGCCCTGCCCGACGCTGGCGGCGGCCTGCTGGCGGGCGAGGTCCTTGGGCCGCCCGTCCAGGCCGAGCGGGGCGAGGCCCGCCGCGATGGCGCCGGAGGAGACCAGGACCACCTCGGGCGCCTCCGCCCGGGTGCGCACCTTGGCCAGCGCGTCCACCAGGGCGTCGACCCGGTCGGCGTCCAGGCCGCCGGCGGCGGTGGTGAGTGAGGAGGAACCGACCTTCACGACGATCCGCCGCGCGGTCAGCACCTCGTCCCGCAGTGAGTCCTCGCTCATCTCGCTGTACGCCCTTCCGGTGTGGTGCGGGTACGACGGGCCCCGGGCCCGGCCGTTACCCCCGCAATCTACGCGACCGGCGCACCCCATCCGCAGGTCATGTCACCCGCTGGACGGGCCGCCCGGCGACCGCCCGGCCCGCGGCGGACCGGCCTGCCCGGCCAAGTTCCGTGCCGTCCCGGCGAAGTGACGTTTCACCAGACCGAACGCGGCGCGGCCCCCGCCTCCCTTGCGGGTGGCGGGGGCCGCGTCGAACCGCCGGCTCAGCTGTCCTCGTCGTCGCCCTCGATGGCGGCCTGGCGGCCGCTGGAGAGCGCCTCGAAGGCGAGGAACTCGGCCTCGGCCGCGTCCTTGCCCTTCTGCTTGTCACGGCGGCGGTCGACGGCCGGACGCGGGCTCTCGAAGCGGTGGTCCTCACCGCGGCGGCCGAGCATCTCGGCACCGGCGGCCATGGTCGGCTCCCAGTCGAAGACGACGGCGTTCTCGTCCGGGCCGATGATGACGGTGTCGCCCTCCTGGGCGCCGACCTTCCACAGCTTCTCCTCGACACCGAGGCGGGCGAGCCGGTCGGCGAGGTAGCCGACGGCCTCGTCGTTGGAGAAGTCGGTCTGGCGGACCCAGCGCTCCGGCTTGCCGCCGCGGATGCGGTAGGCGCCGTCCTCCTCGGTGATGGTGAAGCCCGCGTCGTCCACGGCGGCGGGCCGCAGCACGATCCGGGTGGACTCCTCCACCGGCTTGGCGGCCCGGGCCTCGGCGACGATCTGCGCCATCGCGAAGCTCAGTTCGCGCAGGCCCTTGCGGGAGGCGGCGGACACCTCGAAGACGCGGTAGCCGCGCGCCTCCAAAGACTCGCGGGTGAGGTCGGCGATGTCCTGGCCGTCCGGCACGTCGATCTTGTTGAGCGCGACCAGGCGCGGCCGGTCGTCCAGACCGCCGTACTGGGCCAGCTCGGACTCGATGGTCTCCAGGTCGGTCAGCGGGTCACGGCCGGGCTCCAGCGTGGCGCAGTCCAGCACGTGCACCAGCACCGAACAGCGCTCGACGTGCCGCAGGAACTCCAGGCCGAGGCCGCGGCCCTGGCTGGCGCCGGGGATCAGACCGGGCACGTCGGCGACGGTGTAGACGGTCTCGCCCGCGGTGACCACGCCCAGGTTGGGGATCAGGGTCGTGAACGGGTAGTCCGCGATCTTCGGCTTGGCGGCCGAAAGCACCGAGATCAGCGAGGACTTGCCCGCGCTCGGGTACCCCACCAGGGCGACGTCGGCGACGGACTTGAGCTCCATGACGATGTCACGGGCCTCGCCGGGCTCGCCGAGCAGCGCGAAGCCGGGCGCCTTGCGGCGGGCCGAGGCCAGCGCCGCGTTGCCCAGGCCGCCGCGGCCGCCCGCGGCGGCGACGAAGCTGGTGCCGTGGCCGACCAGGTCGGCGAGGACGTTGCCCTCCCGGTCCAGCACCACGGTGCCGTCCGGCACCGGCAGCACCAGGTCGTGGCCGTCGGCTCCGGTGCGGTTGCCGCCCGCGCCGGGCTTGCCGTTGGTGGCCTTGCGCTTGGGCGAGTGGTGGTACTCGAGCAGGGTGGTGACCTGCGCGTCCACGATGAGGATGATGCTGCCGCCCTCACCGCCGTTGCCACCGTCCGGCCCGCCGAGCGGCTTGAACTTCTCTCGGTGCACGGAGGCGCAGCCGTGGCCCCCGTTACCCGCGGCGACGTGAAGCTCGACGCGGTCCACGAAGGTGGTCATGGGTGTGCCTCCAGTACGTGTACGACAAACGGTCTTTACCTGCTCTAAAGCATGAAGGGTGGACCGGAACATTCCGGCCCACCCTTCACTGTGAGTCTGGTGAGACTCAGGCCTCGGTGGCCACGATGTTGACGACCTTGCGGCCGCGGCGGGTGCCGAACTGCACGGCACCGGCGGTCAGCGCGAACAGGGTGTCGTCGCCACCGCGACCGACGCCCGCACCCGGGTGGAAGTGGGTGCCGCGCTGGCGGACGAGGATCTCGCCGGCGGAGACAACCTGGCCGCCGAAGCGCTTCACGCCGAGGCGCTGGGCGTTCGAGTCACGGCCGTTACGGGTAGAGCTTGCGCCCTTCTTGTGTGCCATCTCGCTATCCCCTTACTTGCTGACGGAGTCGATGCTCGTGATCCGCACAGCGGTGTGCTGCTGGCGGTGACCCTGGCGGCGACGGTAACCGGTCTTGTTCTTGTAGCGCAGGATGACGATCTTGTCGCCCTTGGTCTGGTCGACCACCTCGGCGTGAGCCTTCACGCCAGCGAGGACCCAGGGGTCGGAGGTGACAGCGTCACCGTCGACGATCAGGATGGTCGAGAGCTCGACCGAGTCACCCGGCTTGGCCTCAATACGGTCGATCTCCAGCACGTCGCCGACGGCGACCTTGTGCTGGCGGCCGCCTGCGCGAACGATCGCGTACATGCGGTACCTACTTTCCTACTCGGTCGGAACTCTCGATGCCAGCCACCTGGGTACGGACACAGGGGCCTCCCCCGGGCCTTCTCACGAAGGTCTCAGGAGGTGATGTGCTCGGGAGCATGGCGTAGACACGCCAGTGGTCAAGAATACGGACCGGGCGCCGCAGGGGCAAACCGGACCGTACAGGGCCCGGGGGCGGACGGTCGTCCGCCCCCGGGCACCGGGCACTACTCGGCTGCCGAATCACCCTCGGCGGCCGCGGCCTTCTTGGCCGCCGCGCTGGTCCGCTTGGTCGCGGTCTTGCGGGCGGTGGTCTTCTTGGCCGCCGCTGCCGTGGTCTTCTTGGCAGCGGTCTTCTTCGCGGCGGTCTTGCGCGCGGCCCGCTTCTTCGGGGCCGGCGCCTCCTCGGCGGGCTCCTCGGTCACGGCCGGCTCCTCGGCGACGGCCTCGGCCGCCTCCGGGGCCTCGACAGGCGCAGCGGGCTCGGCCACGGTCTCCACGACCACGGCCTCCTCGGCCGCGACCGGCTCGACCGGGGCCGGCTCCTCGGCGGCCGGGGCGGCGGCCTTGAGGGCCGCCTCCAGCGCCGCGTCGGCCCGGGCCTGCAGCACCACGATCTCGGCCTCGGCGGGCGCACCGGCCGGCGCCGTCGCCTTGCGCACCGCACGGCGACGGGTACGGCCGACGGGAGCCGCGGCGGCGGCCGGGATCTCGACCAGGCTCGGCTGGGCCGGCTCGGCGGCGGTCTCCACGACCACGGCCTCCTCGACCACGACCGGCCCGGCCGGAGCGGAGGTCTCGACGACCTCCAGCTCCTCGATCGCGAGCTGCCCCTCGACCTCCTCGTGGACGTGCTCGTCCGGCTGGGCCACCTCGACGGCCTGCGGCTCCTCCTGGGCCGCTCCGCCCTTGCCCCGGCGCCGGCGCTTGCCCGCGCCCGAGCCCGCCTCACCGGCCGCGACGGCCTGGCCGCCACCGCCCATGTGGACGCTCGGCTGCTCCATGTGCACGATCACGCCGCGCCCGTTGCAGTGCACGCACGGCTCGGAGAACGACTCCAGCAGGCCCTGGCCGACCCGCTTGCGGGTCATCTGCACCAGGCCCAGCGAGGTGACCTCGGCCACCTGGTGCTTGGTCCGGTCCCGGCCCAGGCACTCCAGCAGACGGCGCAGCACCAGGTCGCGGTTGGACTCCAGCACCATGTCGATGAAGTCGATCACGATGATGCCGCCGAGGTCGCGCAGCCGCAGCTGGCGCACGATCTCCTCGGCCGCCTCGATGTTGTTCCGGGTGACCGTCTCCTCCAGGTTGCCGCCCTGGCCGACGAACTTGCCCGTGTTGACGTCGATGACGACCATCGCCTCGGTGCGGTCGATCACCAGCGAACCGCCGCTGGGCAGCCAGACCTTGCGGTCCAGCGCCTTCATCAGCTGCTCGTCGATCCGGTAGGTGGCGAACACGTCCACCTCGGAGGTCCACCGCTGGAGCCGCTCGGCGAGGTCCGGCGCCACGTTGGAGACGTAGTCGTGGATCGTGTTCCACGCCTCGTTGCCGGAGACGATGACCTTGGTGAAGTCCTCGTTGAAGATGTCGCGCACGACCCGGACGGTCATGTCCGGCTCGCCGTACAGCAGCGCCGGGGCGTTGCCGGTCGCGGCCTTCTTCTGGATCTCCTCCCACTGCTGCTGGAGGCGCTGGACGTCACGGGTCAGCTCGTCCTCGGAGGCACCCTCGGCGGCGGTGCGCACGATCACGCCCGCGTCGTCCGGGACGATCTTCTTGAGGATCTGCTTCAGACGGGCGCGCTCGTTCTCGGGCAGCTTGCGCGAGATGCCGGTCATCGAGCCCTCGGGCACGTACACCAGGTAGCGGCCGGGCAGCGAGATCTGGCTGGTCAGACGGGCGCCCTTGTGGCCGATCGGGTCCTTGGAGACCTGCACCAGGACGGACTGGCCGGACTTCAGCACCGACTCGATCCGGCGCGGGCCGCCGTGGCCGCCCAGCGAACCGAAGTTGACCTCACCGGCGTACAGCACCGCGTTGCGGCCCTTGCCGATGTCGACGAAGGCGGCCTCCATCGACGGCAGCACGTTCTGGACCTTGCCCAGGTAGACGTTGCCGACGTACGAGGTGGCCTGCTCCTTGTTGACGTAGTGCTCGACCAGCACGCCGTCCTCAAGAACGCCGATCTGGGTGCGCTGGCCGTTCTGGCGCACCACCATGACGCGCTCGACCGACTCGCGGCGGGCCAGGAACTCGGCCTCGGTGATGATCGGCACCCGGCGACGGCCCAGCTCGCGGCCCTCGCGGCGGCGCTGCTTCTTGGCCTCCAGGCGGGTGGAGCCCTTGATGGACTGCACCTCGTCCGGGTCGAACGACGGCTCGGTGGAGCGGCGGCGCGGCTCGCGCACCTTCACCACCGTGCGGACGCCGTCCTCGGTGGTCTCGGCGCTCTCGGTGGCACCGGCCTCACCGCTGCGGCGGCGACGGCGGCGACGGCGACGGGACGAGGCCAGGCCGGAGGCCAGATCGTCCTCGTCCTCACCCTCCTCGTCCTCGACGGCCGGCTCCTCCGCGGGCTGCTCGGTCTCCTCGGCCTCGAACTCCTCGGCCTCACCGCGGCGGCGACGACGGCCGCCCCGGCGGCGACGGCGGGACGGACGGCCGTCCTCCCACTCGTCCTCGACCTCCGGGCCGGCCACGGGGGCCTCGACCACGGGCGTCTCGACGACGGGCACCTCGACCGGGGCCGGGGCCTCCTCGACGACGGCCGGCTTCTGAGCCGCGGCCTGCTTCTGGGCGGCGGCGGGCTTCTGGCGGACCGGGGCCTGCACCCGGACCTGGGTGCGGGTGCGACGGCGGCGGCCGACGCCGCTGTACTCGTACTCGTCCTCCTCGGACACCGCCGCCGGAGCCTGCACCGGGGCCTGCGCCTTGGCCCTGGCCCTGGACTTGGGCTCGGCCTTGGCCTTGGCCTCGATCCTGGGCTCGGCCTTGGCCTCGGCCTCGGCCTCGACAGCCGCCGGAGCAGCCGTCTGCGGGGCCTCGTAGGGGGCCGGCTCCTGGAAGACCGGGGCCTGGAAGATCGCGGTGGACGGACGGACCGCCCGGCGGCGCACCCGGTGGACCGGCTCGGCCTCGGCCACCGGGGCGGGGGCGGGCTGCTCGGCGGGGGCGGCCTGGACGGGGGCCTCGGCGGCCACCGGCTCGGCCTGCGGCTCCTGGGCCTCCTCCTCGGCGGCGGGCTCCTCGACCGGGGCCTCGACCACCGGCGCGGCCTCCACCACACGGCGGCGGCGGGGTCGGCGGGCCGGGGCGGCCGGGGTCTCCTCGGCGGGCGTCTCGGTGGCGGGAGCCTCGACGGGCACCTCGGCGACCGGCGCCTCGCTCGGCTTCTCGGCGGCGGCGGGCTCCCCGGCGGGGGCCTCGGCACGCTTGCGGGTCCGGCGGGCCCGGACCGGCTTCTCCGCCACCGGCTCCTCCGCCACCGGTGCGGCGGCAGCGGGAGCCTCGGCCGCGACGGCCTCCGGCTCGGTGACGACGATCGGGGTGGCCTCCGGCGCCCCGGCCGGAGCCTCGGCACGCTTGCGCGCCCGGCGGGCCCGGACCGGCTTCTCCGCCACCGGCTCCTCCACCGGCGCGGCGGCGGCCGGCATCTCGGCCTCGGCCGGGATCACCGTCTCGGCGGCCTCGGTGGCAGCCCCCTGCGGGGTGCCCGCCGGGCGGGACACCGCACGGCGACGGCGGCGCGGCGGCGCGGCGGTCGCGCCCTCGCCTGCGGCGACGGCGGATTCGTTCTGGTCCGGTGCAGCGTTCTGCTGCGAATCGGTGTTATCGAGCATGCGGGTGGATCTCCCGTCAGGCCCCCGGGCTCCGTATCCAGGCACGGCAGGGCACCGGTGGCCGGCCGGCATCGCGACGGATGCTCGGGCCGGACCTTTTCTCGGTGCCGCCGTGCGGACGCGAGGCCGCACAGGGGCTCGTAGTCTCGCTCGGCGCCCCGCACTCGGCGGGGTGTCGAAAGTCTTCTGGTCTGACCAGTCTTCTGAGGTTTTCCCAAGCTGTGCCGTTCCCCAACCCCGGGTGGCTCCCGGACGGGGTCCTCGGGCCCACCGACCATCGGGGTCGGCGGGCCACAAGAGGCCGGCCTGTGCTTCGACGACGCTCGCTCCCCTGGGGAGCCGCGGGGGCCTGGAGGGCCAACGGGTCCAGTGAGGCACTGGACCCGGCCTCCGCCCGCTAGGCGGACGCGGTTGCGCGCGGCTCGCCGGCCATCACAGGGCCGGCCGGGGCCGCGGCGCGGTCGAGCGCCAGCGGGTCGGTCACCGTGCCGGTCTCCTCGTCGAACGGCCCCTGCGCCAGCCTGGTCACCTCTGCGGGGACCGGCGGCGCCAGGTCGGCCGTCGCACGGAGACCGGACAATACGTCGTCGGGTCGTACGGCGGGTGTGGCGTGTCGTACTACCAGGCGCAGTATCGCACAGGGACGGCCGGTCCGAACATCGTGGACCCTTTCGCCCTCCGTGTCCGCACCGTCGTCCACCTGCGGCGAGGCGACCTCGAGCGCCGCCACCGCACCGCGCGCGTCAAAGACCCGCACGCCGTTCTTGGTGAGACGTTCGACCTCGACCCGCTCCTCGGCCAGGAAAACGGCGGCCGCGCGGGCCGCCTCCTCCGGGGTGACACCGTCCAGCCGGACCTGCCACTCGGAGGCCTCCAGGCGCTCCACGAAGTTCGGTGTCCTGACCTCGACCGCGTCGGTGATGTCCAGGCCGTTCGGCAGCGACTCGTCGAGCTGCGCACGCAGCTCCTCCGGGTCGCGGACGGCGGCGAGGCCGATCTCCAGGTACTCCGCCTCACTCGCCACCCCGGTCGGGGCGGCGTTGGCGTAGGAGACCTTGGGGTGCGGAGTGAAGCCGGCCGAATAGGCCATCGGCACGGCCGACCGGCGCAGTGCGCGCTCGAAGGCGCGCTGGAAGTCGCGGTGGCTGGTGAAGCGGAGCCGGCCGCGCTTGGTGTAGCGGAGACGGATCCGCTGCACCGTCGGCGCGGGCGGAGGACCGTCGGGCGTACGGCGTGCCAGGGTCGCTCAGTCCTTAGTCAGTTGTCCCCGTCCGACGTGGCGCTTTCCCGCCACTGTCCGGACTCTGTCACCTCAAAGGGTACGCGCCCCCGCACCCCCCTCGCTCCGCCCCTGCTCAGAGCCGGTGGCTGTCAGTCGAGCGAACCGGGCTCGGCCAGCCACTGAGCCCGGAGGTCGGTGTGCCTGGCGATGGTCTCGAAGTCCCGGTCGTAGTGCAGCACGGTCAGGCCGTGGTGCATCGCGGTGACGGCGACCAGCAGGTCGGCGATCCCGGCCGAGGGGTGCTGACCGGCCTCGACGAGCCGTTCCTGGATCGCGAGCAGCGTCCGCCAGGCGCCGTCCGGCACCGGACGCCAGACGTACATGTCGGCCAACGCCGCTTTGAGGTCGGCGAAATGCCCCTTGGATCTCGCCGAGTAGCACAGTTCCGCTTCGGTCGGCTCACAGAGCCCGACCCGCCCCTGGTCGATCACCTCGCCCCACACCTCGTCCAGGTCCGGCCTGACGATCCGGACGTGGGCCGATGTGTCGATCAGGAACTGCTCCGCACCGCTCATTCAGCGCCATACCTCTTCCTTGAACCCCGGTTCCAGCACCGCGTCGAACACACCGTCGGCCGCCAGCTCGCGCATGCGTTCCCGGGCCCGTCGGCGCCGCGCCCGGAGGCCCACCTCCGCCAGTGCGGCGTTGACCGTGTCCTTCTTCGTCTTGGTTCCCAGCGCCTGGGCCGCCAGGGCCAGCGCCTCTTCATCGACGTCGATCATGGTTTTGGCCATACGGTACACCACCCTTCATCCACCCATTGATTTGCGTAGATTCTATACTCGTGGCCGCGATTCATATATACCAACATCAAATCGAGTGATGTCCGGAAACGACCGATCCCCGGCCGGAGGTGTCCGGCCGGGGATCGAGGAAAGTCAGGCTCTACTTGACCACGGTCAGCGGCAGCAGCTTCTTGCCGGTGGGGCCGATCTGGATCTCCGTCTGCATCTGCGGGCAGACGCCGCAGTCGAAGCACGGGGTCCAGCGGCAGTCGTCGACCTCGACCTCTTCGAGGGCGTCCTGCCAGTCCTCCCAGAGCCAGTCCTTGTCGAGGCCGCTGTCCAGGTGGTCCCAGGGCAGCACCTCCTCGTAGGTGCGCTCGCGGGTGGTGTACCAGTCCACGTCGACACCGGTACCGGCCAGGCCCTTCTCGGCGGAGGCCATCCAGCGGTCGTACGAGAAGTGCTCACGCCACCCGTCGAAGCGGCCGCCGTCGTCGTAGACGGCCCGGATCACGGCGCCGATGCGGCGGTCGCCGCGGGAGAGCAGGCCCTCGACGATGCCGGGCTTGCCGTCGTGGTAGCGGTAGCCGATGTTCTTGCCGTACTTGCGGTCGCCGCGGATGGAGTCGCGCAGCTTGGCCAGGCGGGCGTCGGTGGCCTCGGCGGACAGCTGCGGGGCCCACTGGAACGGGGTGTGCGGCTTGGGCACGAACCCGCCGATGGAGACGGTGCAGCGGATGTCGTTCTGCCCGGTGACCTCGCGGCCCTTCTGGATGACGTTCTTCGCCATCTCGCCGATCTGGAGCACGTCCTCGTCGGTCTCGGTGGGCAGGCCGCACATGAAGTACAGCTTCACCTGACGCCAGCCGTTGCCGTACGCGGTGGCGACGGTGCGGATCAGGTCCTCCTCCGACACCATCTTGTTGATCACCTTGCGGATGCGCTCACTGCCGCCCTCCGGGGCGAAGGTGAGACCCGAGCGGCGGCCGTTGCGGGTCAGCTCGTTGGCGAGGTCGATGTTGAAGGCGTCCACCCGGGTGGACGGCAGCGAGAGGCCGATCTTGTCCTCCGTGTAGCGGTCCGCCAGGCCCTTGGCCAGGTCACCGATCTCGGTGTGGTCGGCGCTGGACAGCGACAGCAGACCGACCTCCTCGAAGCCGGTGGCCTTCAGCCCGCGCTCGACCATCTCCCCGATGCCGGTGATGCTTCGCTCCCGCACGGGGCGCGTGATCATGCCGGCCTGGCAGAAACGGCAGCCGCGGGTGCAGCCGCGGAAGATCTCGACGGACATCCGCTCGTGCACGGTCTCGGCGAGCGGGACGAGCGGCTGCTTGGGGTAGGGCCACTCGTCGAGGTCCATCACGGTGTGCTTGGAGACCCGCCACGGCACGCCCGGGGCGTTCGGCACCACGCGGCCGATCCGGCCGTCGGCCAGGTACTCCACGTCGTAGAACCTGGGCACGTACACCCCGCCGGTGCGCGCCAGGCGCAGCAGCAGCTCGTCGCGCCCGCCCGGGCGGCCCTCGGCCTTCCAGCCGCGGATGATCCCGGTGATGTCGAGGACGGCCTGCTCGCCGTCGCCGACCACCGCGCAGTCGATGAAGTCCGCGATCGGCTCGGGGTTGAACGCGGCGTGGCCGCCGGCCAGCACGATCGGGTCCTCGTCGGTGCGGTCCGCGGCGTTCAGCGGGATGCCCGCGAGGTCGAGCGCGGCCAGCATGTTGGTGTAGCCGAGCTCGGTGGAGAAGGAGAGCCCGAACACGTCGAAGGCCCGCACCGGCCGGTGGGCGTCCACCGTGAACTGCGGGACGTCGTGCTCGCGCATCAGCGCCTCCAGGTCCGGCCAGACGCTGTACGTCCGCTCGGCCAGCACGCCCTCGCGCTCGTTGAGCACCTCGTAGAGGATCATGACGCCCTGGTTGGGCAGGCCCACCTCGTAGGCGTCGGGGTACATCAGCGCCCAACGGACGTCGCAGGCGTCCCAGTCCTTGACGGTCGAGTTGAGCTCGCCGCCGACGTACTGGATCGGCTTCTGGACGTGCGGGAGGAGGGCCTCCAGGCGTGGGAAGACCGATTCGACAGTCATGTACTAGGAACCCTTACGACGTTGAAAGGTGTCGCGCGCATCTGATCCCGGTCGGGTGGTGGGCGACTGTTTTGGGAGGGGTGACCCTCAAGGGTAGCCGAATCCCGGAGCCTTCCGACGTCCGCGTCCGGCCACCCGGGAGCGGTCCGGGCACGGCCGGGGAGTGGTCCGGCGGGGCCGCACTCCCGGCGCCCCGGCCCCGCCCCGGGGCCCGACCACCGCCCGATGTCCCCGGGCCATCGGCTGTTGACATGCCCGGAAGCCGCGTGCGGTACTGGCAAGGCTCCAATCCGGAAGCTCTGCGTCCCGTCCCGACAAGGGAGTTGCGGCGACCGGCCGCGCCACCGCCACGCCGGACGGTCACCGGCCGCGCACAGCGGTGACGCGCCACCCGCCGGGCGCCCGACGCAAGGAGAGCCATGACCGACACCGGCTGGCGGGTACGCCACACCGGCCACCCGCACGGGCCCGTGGACCGGTACCCCGGGGTGGCGGAGGTGGACGCGGCGGCCCACCGGCTGGCCCGGCGGCACCCCGACCGCTGCCGGCTGCGCGAGGCCGGCCGGTCCCGGGCCGGGCGGCCGCTGACGCTGCTCTCCGTGGACGACGGCCCACGGGCCGTCCTGGTGGTCGGCGGCCCGCACCCCAACGAGCCGGTGGGCGTCGCCAGCGCACTGCGGCTGGCCGGGCAACTGCTGGACCGGCCGGCCAAACCGGGCGTCTCCTGGCACATCCTGCTCTGCCTGGACCCGGACGGCGCCGCCCTCAACTCCGGCTGGCTGGACGGGCCGCTCACCATGCGCCGCCACTACGAGCACTTCTTCCGGCCCGCGTTCGAGGAACAGCCCGAGCTGCTGCCGCCCGCCGACGCCGACCGGGCGCCGATGCCGGAGAGCCTGGCCCTGACCGGCCTGCTCGACGAACTCCGCCCGTTCCTCCAATGCTCCCTGCACGGTGTGGACTTCGGCGGCGCGTTCGTCCAGCTGACCCGGCCCGTCCCCGGCCTGTCCGAACGGTTCACCCGCTCGGTGGCGCACGGCGGCATCCCGCTGGACGTCGACGCCTACGACGCCGTCGGCTGGGCCAGCCCCGCCCCCGGGACGTATCTGATGCCCGCGCCCGGCGGCGCCGGCCTCTCCCGGGCACTGCCCGACGAACCCGAGCTCTCCACCTGGTCGTACGCCGGTCGGCACGGCGGGGTGACGGCCGTACTGGAGGTGCCGATGTGGGCCGTCGACGCGGTCGGCGACGCCCGCCCGCACCCGGCCGCCCGCCGGGCCGTGGGCGCCGCCGCCCGGACGCTGCGGGAGCGCGCCGAGGAGCTGACCGCACTGCTCGCCCACGTCCCGCCGCACGCCCGGGCCGCCTACGGTCCACTGGTGCGCACCACCGAGTTCAACCTGGAGGTCTGCCCGCCGCTGGCCGACGAGTGGCTGGCGCGGTGGTGCGAGCAGCCCCTCTCGGTCTCCCGGGTGGCCACCGCCGGGATCGTCGCGGCCCGCATCCCGGTGCGGGTGGCGTCGATGCTGCTGCGGCTGCTGGCGGACACAGGCGGCCCGGCCGCGGACGCGGCCCGCGAACGCGCACACGGGATCGTCGCCGAGAGCCTGGACCAGCTGCGCCACCGCTTCGGTGCCCGCTGGGTCCCGGTGGAGACCCAGACCGCCCACCAGACCCGCGCCGTCCTGGCCGCCGCCGACTGCCTGCACCCCTGCCCGGCCACCCCCTAACGACCAGACTCAGCAGGCGAGTTGACGGTCGCCCCGGACGAGACAGCGGCACCGCGCACGGAAAACCGGCGGGGCCGGCCCGGAGATCCCGGACCGGCCCCGCCGGCACATCCCGCAACCGCTCAGGCCGCTATCGGCCGCTGGCTCTGCACCGCCTGCAACAGCCCGATCGCCACCCAGACCGCGAACATCGACGACCCGCCGTAGGAGACGAACGGCAGCGGGATGCCCGCCACCGGCATGATGCCCAGGCACATCCCTATGTTCTCGAACGCCTGGAAGGAGAACCAGGCCACCACCCCGGCCGCCACGATGGTGCCGTACAGGTCGGTGGCGTGCCGCGCGATCCGGCAGGCCCGCCAGAGCACCACGCCGAGCAGCAGGATGATCGCCAGCGCCCCGAGGAAGCCCAGTTCCTCACCGGCCACCGTGAAGACGAAGTCGGTCTGCTGCTCCGGCACGAACTGGCCGGTGGTCTGCGTCCCGTGGAACAGGCCCTTGCCGGTCAGCCCGCCCGAACCGATCGCGATGCGGGCCTGCGCGGTGTTGTAGCCGACCCCGGACGGGTCCAGCGCCGGGTTGGCGAAGGCGGCGAAGCGGTCGATCTGGTACTTGCTCAGCACCCCGAGCTTCCAGATCGCCACACAGCCGCCCGCGCCCGCCAGCAGCAGCCCGAACACCCAGCGGTTGGCGGCCCCGGAGCCCAGCAGGATGCCCAGCACGATGGCGGCCATCACCATCACCGAGCCGGCGTCCGGCATCAGCATCACGACCGCCATCGGCACGGTCGCCCAGACCAGCCCGCGGAACACCGCCCGGTGCGAGGGGAACTCCCGCTCCCCCGCGTCCACCTGGTCCGACAGCACCACCGCCATCGCCAGCACGATCGACAGCTTGGCGAACTCGGCGGGCTGGATCGAGAAGCCGCCGCCGAACTGGATCCAGGAGTGCGCGCCGTTGATGGTCGACCCCAGCGGGCTGAGCGTCGCCAGCAGCATCAGGATCACGCCGACGTACAGGAACGGCACCAAGGTCCGGAAGCGCCGGCTCCCTATCCCTATCACCACCGCGCACAGCGCCAGCCCGACCAGCAGGTTGGTCAGGTGCCGGTACAGGAAGTACTGCGGGTCGCCGTGGGTGAGCGAGTCCCGCCCCCGGGTGGCCGACCAGATCAGCAGCGAACTGCCCGCCGAGAGGGTCAGCGCGGCCAGCAGCAGTATCCAGTCCAGCCGCCAGATCGGCGAGTCCTTGGCGAGGGCCTTCGACACCCCGCTGCGCTGCGGGGCGAGCCGCAGCTGACGGTACGAACCGTAGAAGGTCACGCCCGGCTCCTTCCTGTGCCCCGGGTGGGTTCGAGCGCGGCGTCCGCCGCGGTGAAGACGGTCAGCGGGCCGGTCGGCTGCGCCGGGTCCAGGAAGACCCGCGGCGAGCCGCCGGTGACACCCGGGTCGCCGTCCGCCGTGAACGCGGCCGGCTTGATGATCGCGGTGCCGTCCGGGTTGAACTTCGGCAGCTCGGCCTGCGGCTTGGGCAGCAGCGCCTTGCCGTTGTCGATGTTGCCCTTGTCGTCCACGCCGTACAGCGACTGGTAGATCCGGCGGATCGCGTCACCGGAACCGCCGGAGCCGGTGCCACCCTGGCTTATCGTCATCACGACCGCGTAGTCGTCGCTGTACGTGGTCAGCCAGGAGGTGGTCTGCTTGCCCTCGACCTCGGCGGTGCCGGTCTTGGCGTGCAGCTCGATCTTGCCCTGCGGCCAGCCCGCGCCGGTGAACTTCCAGGCGGCGGTGCCGTTGTTGACCACGCCCGCGGTGGCCTGGTCGATGTAGCTCAGCAGCTTCTGGTCGCCGGGCAGCTTGCCGTCCTCGTGCGGGGCGATCTCACGGACGAGGTCCCCGCTCGGGCTCATCACCGCCTTGGCGACGGTGGGCCGGTAGAAGGTGCCGCCGTTGGCCAGCGCCGCGTAGATCCGGGCCATCTGGATCGGGGTGACGAGGGTGTCGCCCTGGCCGATCGCGAAGTTGACCGAGTCACCGGCACGCATCTGGTAGCCGTCGACGCAGTTCTCCCGGGCGATCTGGTCGGAGAAGCTGTTGCCGCCCTTCTCCGCCTGCTTGCACCAGGCGTCCTTGTTGTTGTCGTAGAAGGACTGCTTCCACTGCCGGTCGGGCACCCGGCCGGTGACCTCACTGGGCAGGTCGATGCCGGTCTTCGCGCCGAGGCCGAACTCGTGGGCGGTCTTGTAGAACCAGTCCGCCGGGTCCTTCTTCGGCTTGATGCCGCCGTCCTTCGTCCACTGGTCGTACGCCAGACCGTAGAAGACGGTGTCGCAGGAGACCTCGAGGGCCTTCTCCAGGGAGATCGAGCCGAAGCTCTCGCTCTCGAAGTTCTTGAACTCACGGCCGCCGATGGCCATGCTCTTCGGGCACGGGTACGTCCCGTCCAGTGGGTAACCGGCCTGCACGGCGGCGGTGGTGGAGATCACCTTGAAGGTCGAACCGGGGGCCGACTGACCCTGTATGGCCCGGTTCAGCAGCGGGAAGTTGGAATCCTTGCTGGTCAGCGACTGGTAGTCCTTGCCGCTGATGCCGCCGACCCAGAGGTTGGGGTCGTACGTCGGGGCGCTGGCCATCGCCACGATCCGCCCGGTGTGCACGTCCATCACGACGGCGGCGCCGGAGTCGGCCTCGTAGTTGCGGTTGGTCACCTTGTCGAAGGTCTTCCGGGCGTCGGCCATCGCCTGCACCAGGTTGTCCTCGACGACCTTCTGCACCCGGGCGTCGATGCTGGTGACCAGGTTGTTGCCGGTCTGCGGTGCCTCCGTGCCGGCGGTGCCGATCACCCGGCCGAGGTTGTCCACCTCCAGCTTGGTGATCCCGGCGGTGCCGCGCAGGTCGCGGTCGTACACCGACTCCAGCCCGGCCCGGCCGATCTGGTCGGCCGGCAGGTAGCGGTCCAGACCGGTCTTGTCGGCGGTCTTGCCGACCTCGTCGTCCGTCACCGGCGAGAGGTAGCCGAGTACCTGGGCCATGTTGGCGCCCTCGACGCCGGTGTAGTGGCGCAGGGCGGTGGGCTGCGCGGTGACCCCGGGGAAGTCCTCGCGGCGCTCCATTATCTGCATCGCCTGCTGGGTGGTCGCGTCCTTGGTGACCGGGATCGGCTGGTAGGGCGAACCGTTCCAGCAGGGCTGCGGCGTCTTGGCGTCACAGAGCCGGACCTTCTCCTGGACGTCCTTCGCCGGCATGCCGAGCACCTCGGCCAGCCGGCTGAGCACCGCCTTGCCGCTGTCCTTCTGCTGCATCAGCGACGTCCGGCTGACCGAGACCACCAGCCGGGTCTCGTTGCCGGCCAGGACGCGGCCCGAGGCGTCCAGGATCTCGCCGCGCACGGCCGGCTCGACCACCTCGCGGATGTGGTTGCCGGTCGCCTTGGCGGTGTAGACGCTGGCGTTGCGGATCTGCAGGTACCAGAGCCGTCCGCCGAGGGTGGCGAGCAGCGACAGCACCAGGATCTGCAGCACCACCAGACGGATCGTCACCCGCCGGGTACGGCCGGTCTCGGGGATGTTGCTCACGTCTCGTGCGCTCCAGGGTGCGGGGTTCCGGGGGTCATGGTCGGACGGGCTACGGGCGCTTGGCGAAGCCGAGCGAGCGCCGCTTCCGGTACGACGGGCCCTTCGAGGTCTCACGGGTGGTGCGGTAGCGGGCCAGCGAGCCCATCCCCGGACCGCCCTCGTCGTCACCGCTGGCGGCGGCCACCGGGTCGCGCCCGAAGCGGCGCCCGATCAGCATCACCACCGGTACCACGAACGGCGCCAGCAGCAGGTCGTACAGCAGGGCGCTGAAGACCAGTCCGCCCAGGCCGACATGGCGGGCGGCGGTGTCGCCGACCAGGGCGCCGACCATCGCGTACAGCAGGGTGGAGGCGACCGCCGCGGCGGCCACCACCAGCAGCGCGCCGGAGACCGAGCGCTGGCGGCCGTGGTCCTGGCGGAGCAGTCCAGCGGCGTAGCCCATCAGGCAGAGCACCAGCGCGTAGCGGCCGATCGCGTGGTCGGACGGCGGCGCGAGGTCGGCCAGCAGCCCGGCGGCGAACCCGACCAGGCAACCGCCGGTGGGCCCGTACACCATGGCCAGGCCGACCACCACGAGCAGCAGTATGTCCGGTGTGGCGCCGGGGAGTTGGAGCCGACCGAAGACGCTGACCTGGAGGATCAGGCCGAGCAGGATCAGGACGGCGGAGACGGGGATGCGGGCGAGGCGCATGGCTCAGTTCCCCCCAGTGGTCTTGGCGGGCGGGACGGCGGCGCCGGGGGCCGCGGGGGCCGGGGCCTGCCCCTGGGCGGCGGCCGGCACGGGCGGCAGGACGGCGTCGCGAGGGTCGGTGCGCGGCGCCACGACCACCACGCCGACCAGGTCGAGCCGGGTGAACTGGACGAAGGGCTCGACCAGGATGGTCTTGGTCAGCTGGCCCGGGTTCGCCTCGACCTCGACCACCTTGCCGACCGGGACGCCGGGCACGAACGGGCGGCCGCTCTGCGAGCCGAAGGAGACCAGCCGGTCCCCCTCCTTGACCTGGGCCTTGCCGTTGAGCAGGGAGACCTTCATCGGGCCGGTTCCCTGCCCCGAGGCGAACCCGATCTCGCCGGTGCCCTCCAGCCGGGTACCGGCGCTGAAGCCGGGATCGGAGGCCAGCAGCACGGTGGACGTGGTCGGCGCCACGGTGGTGATCCGGCCGACCAGCCCCTGACCGTTGATCACCGTCATGTCCCGGCTGAGCCCGTCGTCGCTGCCGGCGTCGATGGTGATGGTCCAGGAGAAGCCCTGGGCCGGACCGATCGCGATCACCTGGGCGGCCTTGACCGTGTAGCCGCCGGAGCCCGCGGTGCGCAGCAGGTCGTCGAGCTGCTTGGTGCGGCCTGCCGCCATGTCGGAGGAGGCGAGCTTCTGGCGCAGCTCGGTGTTCTCGCGCGCGAGCTGGTCGGCGCGGCCGCTGTGGGTGGCGGTGTCGCGGAACGCGCGGACGGTGTCGGCCACCGGGTCGACCACGGTGGCGGCGGCGCGCTCGACGGGGCCGAGGACGGCGGCGGCGGTGCGCCGGGCGCCGCCGAGCGGAGAGCTCTCACCGCCCTTGATGTCGACGGTGATCAGCGCGAAGGCGACGGCCACCAGCAGGATGAGCAGCAGCCGGCTCTCTCGTGTATCCCTCACGGTGCTGGTACTGCCCCTTCGTACCTTGGCTCCCCACCCCTGGCTGTGGGGCCCGGGCGGGGGCCGTTCAGTTGACTGACAGGTTTTTCTCGGTACTGCTAACGACGCGGCTGGGCGTCCAGCACCTGCTGAAGCGCCTCGAACTCCTCGACGCACTTGCCGGAGCCGAGGGCCACCGAGTCCAGCGGGTTCTCCGCGATGTGGATCGGCATGCCGGTCTCGCGGCGCAGCCGCTCGTCGAGACCGCGCAGCAGGGCGCCGCCGCCGGTGAGCACGATGCCCCGGTCCATGACGTCGCCGGCCAGCTCGGGCGGGCACTGGTCGAGGGTGGTCTTGACCGCGTCGATGATGGAGTTGACCGGCTCGTCGATGGCCTCACGGACCTCGGCGGCCGAGATGACGACGGTCTTGGGCAGGCCGCTGACCAGGTCGCGGCCGCGGATCTCGGCGTGCTCGTCCTTCTCGCCCTCCAGCCCGAAGGCGGAGCCGATGCTCATCTTGATCTGCTCGGCGCTGCGCTCGCCCAGGAGCAGCGAGTACTCCTTCTTGATGTGCTGGACGATGGCGTTGTCCAGCTCGTCGCCGGCGACCCGGATGGACTGCGCGGTGACGATGCCGCCGAGTGAGATCACGGCGACCTCGGTGGTGCCGCCGCCGATGTCGACCACCATGTTGCCGGTGGCCTCGTGGACGGGCAGCCCGGCGCCGATCGCGGCGGCCATCGGCTCCTCGATGATGTGCACCTGGCGCGCGCCGGCCTGCGAGGAGGCCTCGATCACGGCGCGGCGCTCGACCCCGGTGATACCGGAGGGCACGCAGACCACGACCCGCGGGCGGGCCAGGTAGCGGCGGCGGTGGATCTTGAGGATGAAGTAGCGGAGCATCCGCTCGGTGATCTCGAAGTCGGCGATCACGCCGTCCTTCAGCGGGCGGATGGCGACGATGTTGCCCGGCGTCCGGCCGATCATCTTCTTCGCCTCGGCCCCGACCGCCAGGATCCCACCGGTGTTGGTGTTGACCGCGACGACGGACGGCTCGTTGAGGACGATCCCCTTGCCCCTGACGTACACCAGCGTGTTGGCAGTTCCGAGGTCGATCGCCAAGTCGCGGCCGATGAACGACAGGTTGTTGGCCATGGGGTGTAGGTGCCTTCCCGGGCTCGGAGTCATTGCGGGGGGGTGGACGAAAGCGCGTGCCCAGGGCGGAGACCGGCTCGGCAGCCGTACCAAGCCCTTGAGTCGCGTCCATCGTAGTCACGCCTGCCCGTACGGACGTCGACGTGGGGCGTACCGTCCATTGTCCGGAGCGTGATCGCTTCTCCGGGCATTGGGACGCCGTGTCGGCACCCCTAGTTCCCTATTTCACGATAAGAATGCCCCGGCCGGGCCAATGGTCCCGACCGGGGCAGTCCAAGGTCCTAGGCGTGCGCCGGGAAGAAGATCTTGATCTCGCGCTCGGCGGAGGCCTCGGAATCCGAGGCGTGGATCAGGTTCTCCCGGGTGATGGTCGCGTAGTCGCCGCGGATGGTGCCGGCACCGGCCTCCAGCGGGTTGGTCGCACCGGCCAGCATGCGGATGCCACGGACGACCTCCTCGCCCTCGACGATCAGCGCGAGCGACGGGCCGGAGGTCATGAACTCCAGCAGCGGCTCGTAGAACGGGCGGCCGATGTGCTCCGCGTAGTGCTGCTCCAGCGTCGCCCGGTCGAAGGTGCGCAGTTCGACCGCGGTGAGCCGCCAGCCGGCCTTGCGCTCGATGCGGCTGATGATCTCGCCGGCCAGGCCGCGCTTGACGGCGTCGGGCTTGAGCAGGACGAGAGTGCGCTGGGACACGGTGCGTCTCCTGGGTAATCGGTTCGGCGTGCGATATACGCGACTACCCCAGAGATTACCTTGCGTGAGCAGCCCGGAAGCCCGTCCGGGCTGCCCCCGTGGCCTAGGCCTGGGCGGCCTCGGCCGCCGTACGGGCGGCCTTGAACTCGTCGATCTTGCGGCCGTAGTGCACCGAGCACCACCAGAGGCCGGCGAAGACCACGCCGAGGCCGAACATCGTCGGCAGGACGAACCCGCTGGCGACCAGGCCGACCTGCAGCGCCCAGCCGATCGCCACCGCGCCGGGGCGGTTGATCATGCCGCAGAGCAGGATGCACAGCGCCATGGCGACACCGGTGACCGTCCACACCGTGGCGGTGGGGACGTCGGAGAGCTGCATCGCCACCAGGGCGGCGAAGAGCACCACCAGCGCCTCGCCGATCAGCGTCGAGGAGCAGAGCGTCCTCATGTCACTTCCTCCCGAGCAGCAGGCGGGCCTCGCCCACCGTGATGACCGAACCGGTGACCAGCACCCCGGCGCCGCCGAGGTCGCCCTCCTCCTCGGCCAGGGTGACGGCGGCGGCGATGGCGTCGTCGAGGCGGGGCTCGACCTGGACGCGGTCCTCGCCGAAGATCTCGACGGCGATCGCGGCCAGGGCGTCCGCGTCCATCGCGCGATGGGTGGAGTTCTGGGTGATCACGACCTCGGCGAGGACCGGCTCGAAGGCCTCCAGCAGGCCCGCCACGTCCTTGTCGCCGCTGGTGCCGATCACGCCGACCAGCCGGGTGAAACCGAAGGACTCGCCGATCGCGGCGACGGTCGCCTCGGCACCGTGCGGGTTGTGCGCGGCGTCCAGCAGAATCGTGGGGCTGCGGCGGACGACCTCCAGGCGGCCCGGGGAGGAGACGCCGGAGAACGCGTGGCGCACCTTGTCCACGTCCAACTGCCCGCCGCGGGCGCCGCCCACGCCGAAGAAGGCCTCGACCGCGCCGAGCGCGAGTGCCGCGTTGTGCGCCTGGTGGGCGCCGTGCAGCGGGATGAAGACATCCTCGTACTCCTCGCCGCCGAGCCCACGCAGCGTCACCAGCTGCCCGCCGATGGCGACCTCACGGCGGATCACGCCGAACTCCATGCCCTCGCGGGCCACCGTGGCGTCCACCTCGACGGCGCGCTTGAGGATGGTCTGGGCGGCGTCCAGCTGCTGCTGGGCGACGACGGCGACCGCGCCGGACTTGATGATCCCGGACTTCTCGACCGCGATCTCGCCGGTGGTCCCGCCCAGCTTGTCGGTGTGGTCCAGGGAGATCGGGGTGATCACCGCGACGGCGGCGTCGATCACGTTGGTGGCGTCCCAGGAGCCACCCATGCCGACCTCGACCACGGCGACGTCCACCGGGGCGTCGGCGAAGGCCGCGTAGGCCATGCCGGTCAGCACCTCGAAGAAGGACATCGCGACCGGCTCGCGCTCGTCGACCATCCGCACGTACGGCTCGATGTCCCGGTAGACCTCGACGAACCGCTCGGGGCTGATCGGGGCGCCGTCCAGGGAGATCCGCTCGGTGACGGACTCCACGTGCGGGCTGGTGTAGCGGCCGGTGCGCAGCTCGAAGGTGTTCAGCAGCTGCTCGATCATCCGGGCGGTGGAGGTCTTGCCGTTGGTGCCGGTGATGTGGATGGAGGGGAAGGACCGCTGGGGCTGGCCCAGGATGTCCATCAGCGCCTCGATCCGGTCGAGCGAGGGCTCCAGCTTGTTCTCCGGCCAGCGCTTGGACAGCTCCAGCTCGACGTCGCGCAGGGCGTCGCCGGAGCCGCCGTCGGCGGGGCGGAGGGTGTACGGGTTCGGGTCGGCCTTGTCGCTCACGACCACAGTCTACGGAGCGACGGCGGCCACCCCTCACGGGGTGAGAACGGCCACTTTGCCCAGACTTTCCGATTTACCCCTTTTACTATCGATTCGGCGAGTCTCAGACGCGATGAAGCATCGATTCGCACCCCAAGGAGACAAATCACCTTTGATCATGAGGAGAGCAGCGCAATGCCCGACGCCGTGCGCGACTACATCCTGGACAACCGGAACGGGATCGTCTGGGTCGCCGAGCTGGCCTCCCTGGCGCTGCTCGCCTACATGGTCTTCGTGTTCGGCCGCTTCCTGCTCTACTGGGCCGGCTCGCGGCACGCGTTCACACACGCCAGGCCCGCCGAGCCCGGCGACCCCTCGGCCTTCCGGTGGCACCTGGTGATCCCCTGCCGCGACGAGGAGGCGGTGGTCACCCAGACCCTCGCCGGTCTGCGGCGCAGCGCCCCCGAAGCCCATCTGTGGGTGATCGACGACGACAGCGAGGACGCCACCCGCGACCTGGTACTGGCCGCCGCCGGGCACGACCCGCGGATCCACCTGGTCCAGCGCCGGCGCCCGCACGCCCGGATCGGCAAGGGCGCCGCGCTGAACGCCGCGTACCGCGAGATCTCCGCCTGGCTGCCCGAGGGCACCGACCGCTCCCGGGTGGTGCTCGGCGTGGTCGACGCCGACGGCGAACTGGACCCGGGCACCCTGGAACAGGTCTGCGCCGACAAGGCGATGGGCCGCCCCGACACCGGCGCCGTGCAGATCGGCGTCCGGATGCGCAACGCCGACGACGAACGGCCGCTGCCCGGCCGCGGCCGGCTCGTCAACGCCCTGGCCCGCGCCCTGGTACGGCTGCAGGACATCGAGTTCCAGGCCAACAACACCGGCATGCAGCTGCTGCGCCGGCGTACCGGCAGCGTCGGCCTCGGCGGCAACGGGCAGTTCGTCCGGCTCACCGCGCTGGACTCGCTGACCGCCGAGGAGGGCCGGCAGAACCGGCCCTGGCCGGAGCGGGCACTACTGGAGGACTACGAGTCCGGCCTCGAACTGCGGCTGGCCGGCTGGCGGTTGACCCACATCACCGAGGCGCAGGTCTCCCAGGAGGGCCTGGTGTCGTTCCGGCGCTTCCTCACCCAGCGCACCCGGTGGGCCCAGGGCAACATGCAGTGCCTGCGCTACACCGGGCGGGTGCTGCGCTCGCCGCACTACCGCTGGGCCGGCAAGGCCGAGGTGATGTACACCTTCCTGCAGCCCGTGGTCTGCGTGCTGCTGGTCGTCCTGACCCCGCTGTCGATCGGGATCACGCTGGCCGGCCTGGCGCTCTTCCCCGAGGAAACCGCCGACTTCCACCTCCGGTTCGGGCCGTTCATGGCCGCCGCCTTCGTGCTCGCGACCCTGCCGATGGTGTTCTGGGGCTTCGCCTACCGCAGGCGCGTCCACCCCGGCCGGCGCCGGCTCACCGGGCTGCTCTGGGGCGCGCTGCTCTGGCTGTACGCCTATCACCTGTTCGTGGTCGCGACCCGGGGCGCCGTCCGGCTGCTGCTCGGCCGCAACGGCTGGGCCAAGACCAGACGCAACGCCGAGAAGGTCGTCCTCGGCGCCCCGACCGCCCTCGAATCCTGAGAACCACCGGAGTCACCCCGTGAGCATGTGCCTTCCCCCCGCCAGCGTCGCCGTCGTCCTCGGCACCCGCCCCGAACTGGTCAAGCTCGCCCCGCTGATCCACGAACTCGGGGACGCCACCCGGCTGGTGCACACCGGCCAGCACTGGGACGAGGCGATGTCCGGCCGCTTCCTGCGCGACCTCGGCCTGCCCCGGCCCGAGCTGCTGACCGGCGTCGGCGGCCGCCCGCGCGCCGGGCAGATCGCCCAGTCGCTCGGCCAGCTGGACGCGGCGTTCGCCGAGAACCGCCCGGCCGCCGTGGTCGTCCAGGGCGACACCAACGCCACCCTGGCCGGGGCGCTCGCCGCCAACGCCCGCGAGATCCCGCTGGTGCACGTCGAGGCCGGGCTGCGCAGCTTCGACCGGGCGATGCCCGAGGAGCACAACCGGGTGATGGTCGACCATGTCTCCGACCTGCTCTGCGCCGCCACCCGGGAGAACGCGGCCAACCTGCGCGCCGAGTCGCTGCCCGAGGAGCGGATCGCCGTCACCGGCAACACCGTCGTCGAGGTGGTCCGGCGGCAGCTGCCCGACGAGGCCGGGCGGGCCCGGCTGCTCGCCGCGCACGGGCTGCGCCCGGACGGCTATGTGCTGGCCACCGTCCACCGGCCGGAGAACACCGACACCGCCGAGGCCCTCGGCGCGGTGCTCGCCGAGCTGGACCGGACCGCCCGGGCCGGCACTCCGGTGCTGTTCCCGATGCACCCGCGCACCCGCGCCGCCGTCGAGCGGTTCGCGCTCGACGGGCTGCTGGAGCGGATCGCCGTCACCGAGCCGGTCGGGTACGCGGAGTTCCTGGGCCTGGCCCGGCACGCCGCGCTGCTGGTCTCGGACTCCGGCGGGGTGCAGGAGGAGTGCACCGTCCTGGGCCGTCCGCTGCTGGTGGTGCGCCGCTCGACCGAGCGGCCGGAGGCCGTGGAGGCCGGCTTCGCCGCCCTGGTACGGCCCGGCGAGGAGTTCGGCGAACTGACCCGGGCCTGGCTCGCGGACGCCCCCGAGCGGCTCGCCCGGCTGGCGGCCACCCCCAGCCCGTACGGGGACGGACTGGCCTCGGCCCGCATCGCCCGGCTGACCACGCGGCTGGCCCGAGCCGCCGAACCGGCCGGGGCGCTCGCGGCCTGAGCCCGCCAAGGTCCTCTTGACAGCCGGATTGGTCTACTCCACCTTGTGAGGCAAGTCTCCTTCCCCGACAGGGACTTGATTTGTCGGTAGCTCCCGCACGCGCACCATCGACACCCGGACGGCCCGCCCCCACGCGAGCCGACGGCCTCCCCCACAGGAGATGGAGTCATGCCACCTGCCCGACACCGGCGCCCACGCGCCGTCCACACCCTGCTCGCCGGAGCCGGCGCGATCGCGCTGGGCCTGAGCGGCCTGGTCCTCACCACCGGCGCCTCCGGTGCACCGAGCGCGGACGTCGACCTGATCGAGAACGGCGGCTTCGAGGCCACCAGCCACCTCGGCGGCTGGACCTGCCCCACCGGCAGCACGGCCCAGACCACCACCGTCCACTCCGGCTCGTACGCGCTGCGCGCCACCCCGGGTGCGGGCGACACCGGCGAGTGCACCCAGACCGTCACGGTGAAGCCGTCGTCGACGTACTCGCTGAGCGCCTGGGTGCAGGGTTCCTACGTCTACCTCGGTGCCCGCGGCACCGGCGCCGCCGCGGACCCGGGCACCTGGACCAACTCGGCGAGCTGGTCCAGGCTCGCCACCACCTTCACCACCGGTGCCACCACCACCAGCGTCACCGTCTACCTGCACGGCTGGTACGGCCAGCCCGCCTATCTGGCCGACGACATCTCGCTGATCGGTCCCGGTGACCCCAAGCCCACGCCGACCGACACCCCGACCCCCACCGACACCCCGACGGACTCGCCCAGCCCGACCCCGACGGACACCCCGACGGACCGGCCCGGTCTGCCCAAACACCTGCTGACCGGTTACTGGCAGAACTTCGACAACGGCGCCACCGTGCAGCGGATCAGCGATGTCCCGGCCGCGTACGACATCATCGCGGTCGCCTTCGCCAACGCCACCGGTACACCCGGCGGGCTGAGCTTCGCCGTGGACGGCAAGCTCTCCTCCCGGCTCGGCGGCTACACCGAGGCCCAGTTCAAGGCCGACATCGCGGCCAAGCGGGCGGCCGGCAAGAAGGTGGTCATCTCGGTCGGCGGCCAGGACGGCACCGTCTCGGTGAACAGCTCCGCCTCGGCCACCACCTTCGCCAACAGCGTCTGGTCGCTGATGCAGACCTACGGCTTCGACGGGGTCGACATCGACCTGGAGAACGGCATCAACGCCACCTACATGGGCCAGGCGCTGCACTCGGTGGCCGCGAAGGCGGGCAAGGGATTCATCCTCACCATGGCGCCGCAGACCATCGACATGCAGTCGACCGGCATGGAGTACTTCAAGCTGGCGCTGAACGTGAAGGACATCCTCACCATCGCCAATATGCAGTACTACAACTCCGGCGCCATGCTCGGCTGCGACGGCGGCGTCTACTCCCAGGGCTCGGAGAACTTCCTGACCGGGCTGGCCTGCATCCAGCTCAAGGGCGGGCTCCGGCCCGACCAGGTCGGCCTCGGCGTCCCGGCCTCCACCAGCGCGGCGGGCGGCGGTTACGTCAGCCCGAGCGTGGTCAACAACGCGCTGGACTGCCTGGCCGCCGGCACCAACTGCGGGAGCTTCAGGCCCGACACCACCTGGCCGGGGATCGGCGGGGCGATGACCTGGTCGACCAACTGGGACGCCGCGGCGGGCGGATCGATCGCGAGCAGCATCGGCGGACATCTGCACGCGATGCCGTAGGCACCGGGCTGGACCGGGGCCCGGGCCGGGGTTCAGACCCCGGCCCGGGCCTCCGGAATCTCGGGGCACGGACCGCAGTGCCGGCGGCGCAGCTCGGCGGTGATCTCGGCCAGCTCGCCCTCGGGCAGCAGCGGCAGCATCATCGCGACGCCCTGGAGCAGGCCGCCGAGCAGGAAGGTGGTGTCGGCGGTGGTGGACACCAGGCCGCGGACCTCGGCCACCTCGCCGGCCGCGACGGCCTCGATCAGCCGGGCCGCGTCGGCGGTCTCCTCGTCCACGGCCACCCCGCCGGTGTCGGCCGGGGCCCGCCGGGCCATCGCGTGCAGGACCCGGTCCCCGACCTCGGGCGCGTACGCCTTGCGCACCGCCTCGGCGGCGATCCAGGCCAGCAGGGTGGTCACCTCGCGTTCCGCGTGCTCCTCGAAGAGCCGGTCCAGCGCGTAGTCGAACGCGAGCTGGTTTCCGTGTCGAAACGCGAGCAGCAGCGTCGCCGCCCTGGCCTTGGCCTCCTCGACCGCCTCAGCAGACAGTTCGTCGGCCAACTCCTCGGTCACCACCACGCCATACCCTCCCGTCGGTCATCGGCTCTGCGGAACTCCTGCACACCGTACACATCCGACCTGTGAACTTCCGCGAACGCGCGCGGGCAAGACCCGAATGAATTCGGACGGAATAGGACCTCACCCGGTCCGGGATGAATATTCGCCGGAAGGGAGCAATGTGATTGGGCTATTAGGACGACGGATTAACGGGTGGCGGGAAATGGCGAGGGGCCGCACCCCGCCGAGGCGGGATGCGGCCCTGGTGAGCCGTCGGCCGGTCAGGCCTGCGGCAGCGCCGCGAGCTGGGCGGTGATCCGGGCGATGTCGGCCTCGGCGGCCTCCTGGCGGGCACGGATCTTGGCGACCACGTCGTCCGGCGCCTTGGCGAGGAACGCCTCGTTGCCGAGCTTGGCCGTGGTCTGGGTCTTCTCCTTCTCGGCGGCCGCGAGGTCCTTGGCGAGACGCTTGCGCTCCGCCGCGACGTCGATGGTGCCGGAGAGGTCCAGCGCCACGGTGGCGCCGGCGACCGGGAGCGAGGCGGTGGCCGTGAAGCCCTCGCCCGGGACGGTCAGCCGCAGCAGCGAACGGATCGCGTCCTCGTGGACGGCGAGCACGGTGCCGGCCAGGCCAAGCTCGGCCGGGACCTTCTGCGCGGGCTGCAGGCCCTGGTCCGAGCGGAACCGGCGGACCTCGGTGACCACCTGCTGGAGCGTGGCGATCTCCGCCTCGGCGGCGGTGTCCCGGTAGCCGCTGTCCTTCGGCCACTCGGCGATCACCAGGGACTCGGCGCCGGTGAGCGTGGTCCACAGGGTGTCGGTGACGAACGGGACGACCGGGTGCAGCAGCCGCAGGGTGAGGTCCAGGACCTCGCCCAGCACCCGACGCGAGGCATCGGCCTGCGCGCCGCCCTTGGCCAGGGTGGTCTTGGAGAGCTCGACGTACCAGTCGAAGACCTCGTCCCAGGCGAAGTGGTAGAGGGCGTCGGAGACCTTGGCGAACTCGTAGTCGTCATAGAGCGCGTCCACCTCGGCGACGGTGGCGTTCAGCCGCGACAGGATCCAGCGGTCGGCCGCGGTCAGCTCCTCCGGCGCGGGCAGCGGGCCCTCGACGGTGGCGCCGTTCATCAGCGCGAAGCGGGTCGCGTTCCAGATCTTGTTGCAGAAGTTGCGCGCGCCCTTGACCCAGTCCTCGCCGATCGGCACGTCGGCGCCCGGGTTGGCACCGCGGGCCAGGGTGAAGCGGACGGCGTCGGCACCGTAGGCGTCCATCCAGTCCAGCGGGTCCACGGCGGTGCCGGAGGACTTGGACATCTTCTTGCCGAACTCGTCACGGACCAGGCCGGTCAGCGCGACGGTCTTGAACGGCGCCTGGCCGTCCATCGCGTACAGGCCGAACATCATCATCCGGGCGACCCAGAAGAAGATGATGTCGTGGCCGGTGACCAGGACGTCGGTGGAGTAGAACTTCTCCAGGTCCGGGGTCTGCTCGGGCCAGCCGAGGGTGGAGAACGGCCAGAGGCCGGAGGAGAACCAGGTGTCCAGGACGTCCGGGTCCTGGTGCCAGCCCTCGCCGCTCGGCGGCTCCTCGTTCGGGCCGACGCAGACGACCTGGCCCTCGGGGCCGTACCAGACCGGGATCCGGTGGCCCCACCAGAGCTGGCGCGAGATGCACCAGTCGTACATGTTGTCGACCCAGTCGAAGTAGCGGCCCTCCAGGCCCTTCGGGTGGATCTCCACCTTGCCGTCGCGCACCGCGTCGCCGGCGGCCTTCGCCAGCGGGGCGACCTTGACCCACCACTGCAGCGACAGCCGCGGCTCGACCACCGTGTGGCAGCGCGAGCAGTGGCCGACGGCGTGCATGTACGGACGCTTCTCGGCGACGATCCGGCCCTGCTCGCGCAGCGCGCCGACCACGGCCGAGCGGGCCTCCAGGCGGTCCAGGCCGAGGAACGGCCCGTGCACGGTGATCAGGCCGCGCTCGTCCATCACGGCCAGCGACGGCAGGTCGTGGCGCTGCCCGATGGCGAAGTCGTTCGGGTCGTGCGCCGGGGTCACCTTGACGGCGCCGGTGCCGAACTCCGGGTCGACGTGCTCGTCGGCGACGACCGGGATCTCCCGGTCGGTCAGCGGCAGCTTGATGGTCCGGCCGATCAGGTGGCGGTACCGCTCGTCCTCGGGGTGGACCGCGACCGCGGTGTCGCCGAGCATCGTCTCGGCCCGGGTGGTGGCGACGACGATCGAGTCCTCGCCCTCCCCGTAGCGGATCGAGACCAGCTCGCCGGGGACCTCCTCGTGCTCCACCTCGATGTCGGAGAGCGCGGTGAGGCAGCGCGGGCACCAGTTGATGATGCGCTCGGCCCGGTAGATCAGGCCGTCGTCGAAGAGCCGCTTGAAGATGGTCTGGACGGCCTGGGAGAGGCCCTCGTCCATGGTGAAGCGCTCGCGCGACCAGTCCACGCCGTCGCCGAGGCGGCGCATCTGGCCGAGGATCCGGCCGCCGTAGTTCGCCTTCCACTCCCAGACCTTCTCGACGAAGGCCTCGCGGCCCAGGTCGTGGCGGGAGAGGCCGGACTCGGCGAGCTGCTGCTCGACCTTGTTCTGGGTGGCGATGCCGGCGTGGTCCATGCCCGGCAGCCAGAGCGTCTCGTAGCCCTGCATCCGCTTGCGGCGGGTCAGCGCGTCCATCAGCGTGTGCTGGAAGGCGTGGCCCAGGTGCAGGGCACCGGTGACGTTCGGCGGCGGGATGACGATGGTGTACGGGGGCTTGTCGCTCTTGGCGTCGGCGGTGAAGTAGCCCCGGTCCACCCAGCGCTCGTACAGCTCGCCCTCTACCTCCGCCGGGGCGTAGGTCGTCGGGAGGGTGGCTGCGTCGTCCCCGGCGTGAGTGCTCGCGGGGCGCTGGTTCGTCGTGTCGGTCACGACGCACAGTTTACGTAACCGGGGGGGCGGGTTACGAACCGCTTTCACCCGGCGGACGCCGCGCGTCCGGCCGGTCCGCCGCCGGGGACACCGCAGTCGTCGCCAAGTGGCCCTCCCCGCACGGCAAGAGCCCCGCACCGGCCGGTGCGGGGCTCTTCCGTCAGACCCGGGTCAGGCGCTCTTCTCGCGCCGCTCCCGCTTGATCATGTCGCGCGGGACGAGGGTCGGGATGGCGTGCTTGGAGACGACGTCCCCGGTGACCACCACGCGGGCGACGTCCTGGCGCGAGGGGACCTCGTACATCACGGACATCAGCACCTCCTCCATGATGGCCCGCAGCCCGCGCGCGCCGGTGCCGCGCAGGATCGCCTGGTCGGCGATGGCCTCCAGTGCGTCCCGGGAGAACTCCAGCTCCACGCCGTCCAGTTCGAAGAGCTTGCGGTACTGCTTGACCAGCGCGTTCTTCGGCTCGGTGAGGATCTGCAGCAGCGCCTCGCGGTCCAGGTTGTGCACGCTGGTGATCACCGGCAGCCGGCCGATGAACTCCGGGATCATGCCGAACTTGACCAGGTCCTCCGGCATCACCTGACGGAAGTGGTCGCTGGCGTCCGACTCCCGCTTGGAGCGGATGTTGGCGCCGAAGCCGATGCCCTTGGCACCCGCCCGGCCCTCGATGATCCGCTCCAGGCCGGCGAACGCACCGCCCACGATGAACAGCACGTTGGTGGTGTCGATCTGGATGAACTCCTGGTGCGGGTGCTTGCGCCCGCCCTGCGGCGGCACCGAGGCGGTGGTGCCCTCCAGGATCTTCAGCAGCGCCTGCTGCACGCCCTCGCCGGAGACGTCCCGGGTGATCGACGGGTTCTCGCTCTTGCGGGCGACCTTGTCGATCTCGTCGATGTAGATGATCCCGGTCTCGGCCTTCTTGACGTCGTAGTCGGCCGCCTGGATCAGCTTCAGCAGGATGTTCTCGACGTCCTCGCCGACGTACCCGGCCTCGGTCAGCGCGGTGGCGTCGGCGATCGCGAACGGCACGTTCAGCATCCGGGCCAGCGTCTGCGCCAGCAGCGTCTTGCCGGAGCCGGTCGGCCCGAGCAGCAGGATGTTGGACTTCGCCAGCTCGATGGCGTCCTCACGGCCGTTGCCGCCGCTGCGGCCCGCCTCGCCGGCCTGGACACGCTTGTAGTGGTTGTAGACGGCCACCGACAGCGCCTTCTTGGCGAGGTCCTGGCCGACCACGTACTGGTCCAGGAACTCGTAGATCTCGCGCGGCTTCGGAAGCTCCTCGAAACGCACCTCGGAGGTCTCGGCGAGCTCCTCCTCGATGATCTCGTTGCACAGGTCGATGCACTCGTCGCAGATGTACACGCCTGGGCCGGCGATCAGCTTCTTCACCTGCTTCTGCGACTTGCCGCAGAACGAGCACTTGAGCAGGTCGCCACCGTCTCCGATGCGTGCCACGAGGTGCTTCCCCTTCGCCAGGGGCCCCGCGGGGGTTCCGGGGCCTGGTGCTGTGGACCGTCAACGCCGTCGGCGATCGGTCTCGCTATCCGACGGTACTCTGCCGGGCCCCTGATTCCGTCCTCTTCGCCAGGTCTGCCCTACGCCCTGGGCGAATTGATACCGAACAGATGCCGACACCGATGCCGCCGGTGTGCCGGAGGCGGGGCGCGCAACGGCTTGCGCGCCCCGCCCCTGGACCCCTCCCGCCCGATGGCGGGCCAGGAAGGAAGGTGCCGGCCTCAGGAGGTCAGCGAGGACTTGCGGGTGGAGATGATCTGGTCGATCAGACCGTACTCGAGGGCTTCCTCGGCGGTGAGGATCTTGTCGCGCTCGATGTCGTCGCGCACCTGCTCCACCGGCTTCTTGGAGTGCTTGGAGAGCATCTCCTCCAGCTGCTCGCGCATCCGGAAGATCTCCTTGGCCTGGATCTCCAGGTCGGAGACCTGGCCGCGGCCGGTCTCGGTGTACGGCTGGTGGATCAGGATCCGGGCGTTCGGCAGCGCCATCCGCTTGCCGGGGGTGCCGGCCGCGAGCAGCACGGCCGCCGCGGAGGCCGCCTGGCCCATGCAGACGGTGGTGATGTCCGGCTTCACGTACTGCATGGTGTCGTAGATGGCCGTCAGGGCCGTGAACGAACCGCCGGGCGAGTTGATGTACATCTGGATCTCGCGGTCCGGGTCCATCGACTCCAGGCACAGCAGCTGCGCCATGATGTCGTTCGCGGAGACGTCGTCCACCTGCGAGCCGAGGAAGATGATGCGCTCCTCGAACAGCTTCGCGTAGGGGTCGTACTCACGGACGCCCTGCGAGGTGCGCTCGACGAAGCGCGGAACGATGTAGCGGCCCTCGGCACGCATGTCCTCGACGCGCGACTTGGCGCTGGAGAGGCTGGGGATGTTCATGGGGGTTCTTGTCCTCCGGAGCGTTGTGGCTGTGGTCTCGTCGGCCGGGCCGAGGCTCAGGCGCCGGTGCCGCCGCCGCCGGGGACGTCCGCGGCGCTGTGCATGATCGCGTCGATCAGGCCGTACTCCAGGGCCTCCTCGGGCGTGAACCAGCGGTCGCGGTCGGAGTCCGCGGTGATCTGCTCGAAGGACTGGCCGCTGTGGAAGGCGATCAGCTCGGACATCCGCTTCTTGGTGCGGAGCAGCTGCTCGGCCTGGATGCGGATGTCGGTGGCCGAACCGCCGAGGCCGGCGGACGGCTGGTGCATCAGGATGTTGGCGTTCGGCAGCGAGAAGCGCTTGCCCTTGGCGCCGGCGGTCAGCAGGAACTGGCCCATCGAGGCGGCCATGCCCATCGCGATGGTGACGACGTCGTTCTTGATGTACTGCATGGTGTCGTAGATCGCCATGCCGGCCGAGATCGAGCCGCCCGGGGAGTTGATGTAAAGGAAGATGTCCTTGTCCGGGTCCGCGGCCAGCAGCAGCAGCTGGGCGGTGATCTTGTTGGCGATGTCGTCGTCGACCTGCTGGCCGAGGAAGATGATCCGCTCGTTGAGCAGCCGGTTGTAGACCTGGTCCCCCAGGCCGCCGAGCACGTCACCAGAGGCGGCGTGCGGCGCCATCGGGCCAGGCATCTGCATCTGCGGGAACGTCACTTAGCCACCTGCTCAGTCGTTTTGGACGGTCGCTCCACGGCCGTCACGCTGTCGCACAGCTTCCGGGTATCACGTCGTGATTGTTGCTGTCCAAGGACCCTAACGCGCAGGCCGGGCCGCAGAATCCCTCACGCAGAACTGTTCGCTGTGAGCGCAGGGTCCGCGCGGCGCCCCGGGGGAACGCACAGCGGGCCCGGACACCACGTACGGCGTCCGGGCCCGCTGTCACGTCAGGGCGACCGGGGCGATCAGGCCTCGGTCTTCTCCTCGGCCTCGGCCTCGACGGCCGGGGTCTCGGCGGCGGCCTCGACGGTCTCGCCGGACTCGTCGGTCTCCTCGTCGTCCGCGAAGTCGACGACGTTGCCCTCGGTGTCGACGACCTTGGCGGCCTCGACCACGGTGGCGAGCGCCTTGCCGCGGGCGACCTCGCCGACCAGCAGCGGCACCTGGCCACCCTGGACGACCTGCTGCGCGAACTGGTCCGGGGTCAGGCCCGAGCCGGCGGCGCGGCGGATGAGGTGCTCGGTGAGCTCCTCCTGGTTAACACCCAGCTCCTCGTCGGCGACGATCTGGTCCAGGACGAACTGGGTCTTGATGCCCTTCTTCGCCTGCTCCTCGGTCTCCGCCAGGAACTCCTCCTCGGTCTTGCCCTGGGTCTCCAGGTACGAGGCGAGGTCGAGGCCCATCGGCTCCAGCTGGTGGTGCTCGAGGTTGTGCTTGCGGGTCTCGATCTCGTCCTTGAGGAGCTTCTCCGGGAACTCGATCTCGACCAGCGCCAGCAGCGCGTCCAGGACCTTCTCCTGGGCCTGGGTGGCCTGGTCGTACTCCTTCATGCGCTCGAGGCGCTTGCGGGAGTCGGCGCGCAGCTCGTCCAGGGTGTCGAACTCGCTGGCCAGCTGGGCGAACTCGTCGTCCAGCTCCGGCAGCTCCTTCTCCTGGACGGCGGTGACGGTGACGGTGACCTCGGAGGTCTTGCCCGCCTGGGTGCCGCCCTTGAGCTCGGTCTCGAAGGTGGCGGTGCCACCGGCCTCCAGGCCCACGACGGCGTCGTCGATGCCGTCGATCAGGCGGCCCGAGCCGATCTCGTAGCTGACGCCGTTGGCGGTGCCGTCCTCCGGCACCTCACCGTCGACCTTGGCGATCAGGTCGACGACCACGATGTCGCCGGCGGCCGCGGCGCGCTCGACGTCCTTGACCGAGGAGAAGCGCTCGCGCAGCTGCTCCAGCGACTTGTCGATGTCCTCGTCGGTGACGACGATCGGGTCGACCGTCACCTCGATGGTCGAGAAGTCCGGCAGGGTGATCTCCGGACGGATGTCCACCTCGGCGGTGAACTTCAGGTCGCCGCCATCGGCGATCTTCTCGACACCCTCGATGTTGGTGATGTCGGGCTGGCCGAGGACCTCGATCTTGCCCTCGTCGACGGCCTGCGTGTAGAAGCGCGGCAGGGCGTCGTTGACAGCCTCTTCCAGCACGGCACCACGGCCGAAGCGCTGGTCGATGACCCGGTTCGGGATCTTGCCCTTGCGGAAGCCCGGGACCGAGACCTGCTGGTTGATCTTCTTGTACGCCGCGTCGAGGCTGGGCTTGAGCTCCTCGAAGGGCACCTCGACGGTGAGTCGAACCCGGGTCGGGTTCAGAGTCTCGACGGCGCTCTTCACGGTTAGGTCTCCTATGGGCTTGCGGTCAGGTTGCCTCCGCCCTTCCCGGCCGCCGGCCGAGGCCGGTTGATGCGGGTCGGGCGAGACGGGCGATGGGCGGTTGGAGCTGCATCTCCCGTGGGGGGGGTGGACGGTGAGCGTGACTCCTCGCCCTCATGCGGTTGACCTGGGTGGACGCCGCAGGGACTACCGCCAGCGCCCCATCCTACCGGTACCACGAAAGGCGGACGCCAGGTCACCGCCGCCGGCGGCCGCTCAGGCCTTCGCGGCGGGCTCCGCGGCCGGCTCCGAAACCTGGCCCCCGGTACCCCCGGCCGGTACCTGCCGCATGGTGGCGACGGCGTCGGAATCCCTTACCAGCAAGGCGATCACGGCCGCGGCCAGGGCCAGACCGGCGGCGGTCAGGAAGGCGGCGCGGTAGGCGGCGAGGTTCGCCACAGGCGTACCCGAAGCGTTCACGGTGACGGCTCCGACGGCGGTCAGCACGGTGCCGAGCACCGCGACCCCGAGCGCGGAGCCGAGCTGGCGCTGCGCGTTGTAGAGGGTGGAGGCGGCGCCGGTGGAGCGCGGGGTGATGGTGGCGAAGGCGGCGGTCTGCGAGGGCATGAAGACGTGCGCCATCGCGAAGCCGGTCACGAACATCAGCGCGCGCACCGCCCAGAGGTTGCTGTCCGGGCCGATGGCGGCCATCAGGGCGAGACAGCCGGCCACCACGACGGCACCGGCGGCCAGGATCCGGCGCGGGCCGATCCTCGGGTAGAGCCGGCTCGCCACCTGGGAGGCGAGCATCACGCCGAGCGCCTCGGGGAACACCATCAGACCGCTGTGCAGGGCGTCCATGCCGAGCGCGTCCTGCATCAGCAGCGGGAAGAGGTAGAGCATGCCGAGGAAGGCGGCGCCGGAGAACAGCGAGAGCAGGTTGGTGGTGCGGAAGATCCGGTCCCGGAAGAGCCGCAGGTCGAGCATCGGCTCCGGGAGGCGCAGTTCGACCACCACCAGGGCCACCAGCGCGAGCAGGCCGACGAGCGCCGACACCAGGATCCGCGCGCTGGCCCAGCCCTCGGACGCGCCCTCGGAGAGCGCGTACATCGCGGCGCCGAAGCCGACCGCGGAGAGCAGGAACCCGGCCGCGTCGAACCGGCCGGCCCGCTCGGCGCGGTAGTCGGGCAGGAAGAGCAGGCCGAAGACCAGCGCGGCGATGCCGACCGGGACGTTCACGATGAAGACCCAGTGCCAGGACCAGCCGTCCACCAGCCAGCCGCCGAGCACCGGCCCCGCGGCGGGCGCGACGGCGGTCGGCAGCATCAGGATCCTGGTCGCCCGCATCCGCTCCTCCTGCGGGAAGGCGCGGAAGAGCATGGTCATCCCGACCGGGGTGAGCAGGCCGCCGGCCGCGCCCTGGAAGATCCGGTAGAGGGTGAGCGAGGTCATCGAGCCGGCCGCGCCGCAGAGCAGCGAGGCGAGGGTGAACAGGGCGAGCGCGACGAGGAAGACCCGGCGGGTGCCGAAGCGGTCCCCCAGCCAGCCGGAGAGCGGGACGAAGACCGCCAGGCTGACCAGGTAGCCGACGTTGATCACGCCGACCCCGGCCGGGTCGGTGCCGAACTGGCGGCCGATCGCGGGCAGCGCGACGTTGACGATCGTGGTGTCCATGATCGACATGAACAGCGAGGCGACGAAGACGACTCCGACCGCGATCTTGGGACTCATCCTCATCGGGGCTCCAGCATTTGGGTGAAAAATCAACGACCCACGATGCCGGACCGGGCGGGGAAACGACAACAGGGCCCCGCCGACGGCGAGACCCTGCCGCACACTGTCGGGGTGACCGGATTCGAACCGACGGCCTTCCGCTCCCAAAGCGGACGCGCTACCAAACTGCGCCACACCCCGTGGTGCCGAGAGGAAGCGTACACGCCGGGCCCTCCCCGTTCGGCGACATGTCCGAGGCCCTTGGAACGAATGTGGTGTGCGCGCAGCCGACCGGACCAGGTACGCTGTTCCCCGACCTTCCGTCCGGCGACGGCCGGAGGATCATGCGGGCGTAGCTCAATGGTAGAGCCCTAGTCTTCCAAACTAGTCACGCGAGTTCGATTCTCGTCGCCCGCTCCAACTGCCCGGCCCCGGGGAGACGGTCACCGTCTCCCCGGGGCCGTTCGCGTTCCCGAGGGCCCGTCAGGGCCGGCCGGTCGCCGCCCGGGTCTTCAGAGTCCCAGTCGCAGCGCGCGGGCGGCGGCGCGGTCGAGCAGCCGGTGGATGTCGGACTGCCTTGTCGCGGGGCGGTCGTTGAACTCGTCCGGGGAGGCGACCGGACGGCCGGTGGCGTGCAGCACCTCCATCAGCTGGACCCTGGCGATGCGGACGGTGACCGGGGTCCCGTAGCCGTGGGCCAGGACCGCGGCCTGGGCGCCGAGCAGGCAGACCCGGCCGGCGGTGTCCCACATCGCGCCCTGCACCCAGCCGAAGGCGCCGATGTAGCGGGAGGCGAGCCGCAGGTGGTCGGCGGCGGTCACCGGCACCGGGCGGGCCGGGCGGCGAAGCACCCGGTCGAGCAGGGTGGCCCTGGGCAGCGGCCAGCCGGCGTGCCAGGGGCTCAGGGCGGAGCCGAGCGGACAGACGTACGGCGGCGGGGTGCGCGCGGGGGCGGGCAGTGAGGCCAGGTACGCCTCGATCTCGGCGACCAGGCCGGAACCGAGCAGGCCGGGCCCGAGCGGACCGGGTCCGGCCGCAGCGGCTCCGACCGGGCCGAAGCCGTCCGGAGCGGAGCCGTCCGGGGCGGGCGGGAGCAGCGGAGACGGCCTCGGGTCGGTGCGGGGCATGCGGGTTCTCCAGGCGGTGGCCTACGGTTACCGCTACCCAAAATGGTGCATACAGGGCATTCCCGCGACCGGAGGGCCCCGCGTCATGACCCCGCGACAGTTTCCCGGCGGGGCTCCGGGCCGATAGCCTCGGCGGCGTTCGACCGTAGTTCGAGAGCGTTGCGAACCCGAGGTGAAGGAGTTCCGGTGCGTCCCCAGGACCGACTGGCCGTCATACAGCGCTGTGTGGTCCGCGAGATGGCGCGCCTCGGGCAGGAGTTCACCGCCGACGGCGAGGTGGTCCGGGGCCCGGGGACGACCGCGGTGGCCGTCCGGGAGCACCCCGGCGACGAGGGCACCGGCCATGTCGACCTGGGCTTCGTGCTGCACCTGGGCCGCGCCGACGCGCCGGTGGTCTGGGACTGCGCGGCGGGGCTCGGGAAGACCGAGGAGGAGAAGCTCGCCAACGCGGTGCGGATGTGGGCGACCACCACCGCCTCGGTGCTGGTGGAGCTGCGGGACGGGCACGGTGGGCTCGCCGACCACGCCGACCACCCCGAACTGCCCGGCTGGCACGCCGTCCAGGGGCCGGCGGCGGTCTTCGGCTTCGGCAACGAGCGGCTGGCGGGCTGGCTGGCGGAGCACCGGGTGCTGCCCGCGCTGGCGCCCGCGCTGCTGCCGGAGCTGGCCGGCCGGAGGCTGCACGGGGTGAAGCTGTTCCTCGGCGGCAAGTCGGGGGACGACGTCGCCGAGGTCAGGGTGAACGGGGAGGTGTCGGAGGCGGCGTCGGCGGCGCTGCGCGCGCTGGACTGGCCGCGTGGTGAACGGCTCTGCTGGGCCCGGCTGTTCGTCCTGCTGGCGGCCCCGGGCGCTGCGGACCCGGGCCCGGAGACCTCGTCGGCGGGCGCCCTGACGCCCGCCCCGACCCGCCCCGGGACCCCGGCGGCGGCGCGCCCCCGGGGACTGTTCAGCCGCTGGCGGCAGGCCAGACGGGCCGGCCGGTGACGCGCACGGACGGCCCCCTCCCCCACCGGCCCCACCGGGGGCCCGGCCGGTCAGCCGGCGATGTTGGAGATGCTCTTGGCGATCTGGCTCAGGAAGTCCTGGATCGGCTTGGCGGCCGTGCTCTGGTTGAGCATGAAGCCGAAGAGGGCGGCCAGGATGGCGTGCCCGACTTTCAGCTGCTTGTTGCGGATGAAGATCAGGCAGATGACGCCGAACAGGACCAGCGCGGAGACGGAGAGTGCCACCCGGACTCACTTCCTCGTTTCATAGCGGGACGCCATCGGCTGGCAGCCCCTGCGAAGCCGGACCCCGGCCTGTCCGACGGTCCCGAGGCGGAATTGGGGATCGTCCGACACGTCGCGGTCGGAGAGGGAGCCCGCTATGGCCGCACGGTGTCTGTCCTGCCGCACGTGACGCCCCCCATCCCCCGAATCCTGACCAGTCCCGCCCGGACTCAGTGTGGTCGAACGTGCCGATTGCGTAAAGGTCTGACTGTCAGTCGAACGCCGATATCCTGCGATGCGAGACGACTTTCCGCCGACCGAGACGATAGTCGAGTCGTTCTGACGAAACATCGGCGGGGCGCCGCTGAGCGGCCGGAAAACGCCCGGCGGGCCGGAGCGGAACAGGCTGGTCCGCTCTGCTGACGGCGGACCGGAAATGGCTGAAGATCAGCTACCAGGCTTGACAGCGGCTGCCCTTGGCATGTGCCCCGTTCAAGGGCGGCCGAGGAGGCGTCAGTCACGCCAGAGCAGCAGCACCGCGCGGTCGTCGTTGATGTCCCGGGCGACCGTCTCGATCAGCCGGGAGGCCGCGCCGCTGCCGGCGTCGGGACCGCTGCCGGGGACCAGCCGGTCGGCCTCGCCCATCAGCCGGTCCATCCCCTCGGAGAGGTCCCGGCCGGGCGCCTCCACCATGCCGTCGGTGCAGAGCAGCAGCACGTCACCGCGGTTCAGCCGGCCGCGGACGCCCTCGAACTTGGCGCCGTCGTAGATGCCGAGCAACGGGCCCTCGGTGGCCTCCTTGATCTCCCAGCACCCCGCGCCCGCGAGCCGCTGCATGCCCGGCAGGTGCCCGGCCGAGAGCAGCTCGTACTCACCGGTGTCCAGGTCGAGCACCAGGTGGACGGCGGTGGCGAAGCCCTCCTCCCAGGACTGGCGGAGCAGGTAGCCGTTGGCGGCGGGGAGGAAGTCGTGCGCGGGCAGCGAACCGACCAGGCCGCCGAAGGCGCCGGAGAGCAGCAGCGCCCGGGAGCCGGCGTCCATGCCCTTGCCGGAGACGTCCGCGAGGACCACCTCCAGCACCCGCTGGCCGGGGCCGGTCCGGGCGGCGACCACGAAGTCCCCGGAGAAGGACTGCCCGCCGGCCGGGCGCAGCGCCATGTCGGCGTGCCAGCCCGCGGGCAGCTCGGGGACGCGGCTCTGCACCCGCAGCCGCTCGCGCAGGTCGAAGAGCATGGTCGAGCCGCCCCACCAGGGCACGCCGACCCGGCTGCGGAACTGGGCCAGCAGCAGACCGCCGACCCCGGCCGCACCGACCACCAGGGCGGCGCCGGGGGTGACGCCGTAGGTGTAGGCGTCCGGGTTCTCGCTGGCGACCCGCTGGCCGGTGTGGATGACGGACTCGGCGGAGAGGCCGAGCGCGGCCAGCGCGTACAGCACCACCAGGGAGCCGGGGCGAAGCAGCAGGGCGGCGGCCAGGATGGGCAGCACCAGGGAGGTGGGCGGGGCCCAGGCGGGGATCCAGATGTTGAGCAGGATCAGCAGCGGGACCAGCAGGGACAGTGCGCAGAGCACGGGCCAGTCGGCGGCGCCGCCGCGGAAGTAGTCGACACCGGCGGTGCGCAGCCTTCGGCGGACCCGGCGGAGCCTCTTGCGCAACCGGGCCGTCACGGGGTCCGACACCACAGCGGCGCCGGGCCTCGTCGCAGTCGTCTGGGGCGGTGCGCCCGGCGGTCTGCCAGCCATGGGGCCCGACCCTATCCAGCGGTACGGGTCGGCGTCGACGGCTCGCGCACGGGCGGCAGCGGCGTGGCGCGGGCGCGTCAGCGGGTTTCGGCCGATTGCGGCGGTCGCAGCCGCTGCGTCAGGAAGCATGCGCCGGTTGGGCGTACGAACCACACGGACGGCGCCTGCGCCCCGCGCGCACCATTGTTTGCGCGCCGGCCAGGCGGAGTGGGCGCCGTGGGCGCTGTGGCCGATGACACAGCCGGTGACACAGCCGTCGGCGGGGCCGGTGACGGCGGCGGTGACAGCGTCGGTGACTCCGCCGCCGGCGCTCGCTCCACCGCACGCACGACGGCCGGCCGCGGTGGGGACACGCGGCCGGCCGTCAAGGAGTCGGGAGGGGTGATCAGCCCTGCGGGTGATGGGCCGGGATGGGCGGGAGCTCGCCGGTGGTCTCGTAGTCGCTCAGCATCTCGATCCGGCGGGTGTGCCGCTCGTCGCCGCTGTACGGGGTGTTGAGGAAGACCTCGACGAACTTGGTCGCCTCCTCCCGGGTGTGCATCCGGCCGCCGATGGAGACCACGTTGGCGTTGTTGTGCTCGCGGCCGAGCGCGGCGGTCTGCTCGCTCCAGGCCAGCGCCGCCCGCACGCCCTTGACCTTGTTGGCGGCGATCGCCTCGCCGTTGCCCGAGCCACCGATCACGATGCCCAGCGCCTGCGGGTCGGCGGCGGTGCGCTCGGCGGCCCGCAGGCAGAACGGCGGGTAGTCGTCGGCGGCGTCGTAGATGTGCGGCCCGCAGTCGACGGGCTCGTGGCCGGCCTCCTTCAGCCACTCCACGAGGTGGTTCTTCAGTTCGTATCCGGCATGGTCGGAGCCCAGGTACACGCGCATGCCCATGAGTGTGGCATGCGCGCGCGCCCGGGCCGCGCAGGGGGCGCTCAGCGGCGGCCGAGAAGCTTCCAGGCGAGCGGCAGGGCCCCGGCCGCGAAGGCGGCCTTCAGGGCGTCGCCGACCAGGTACGGGTAGAGGCCCAGCTCGGCGGCCCGGGCCAGCGGGACGTCCAGCGAGAAGGCCAGGTACGGCACGCCGACGGCGTAGATGGCGAGGCTGCCGAGGACCATGGTGGCGGCGGTGTTCAGCGGGGTGCGGTCGGCGCCGCGGCGGGCCAGCGCGCCGGTGAGGCCGGCCGCGAGGACGAAGCCGAGCACATAGCCGAGCGAGGGCATCGCCCAGCCGGAGGTGCCCTCGGCGAACCAGGGCAGGCCCGCCAGGCCGGCGAGCAGGTAGAGGCCGAGCGAGGCGATGCCCCGGCGGGCCCCCAGCGCGGTGCCGACCAGCAGCGCGGCGAAGGTCTGGCCGGTGACGGGCACCGGCGAGCCGGGGATGTTCACCGAGAGCTGGGCGGCCACACCGGTCAGGGCGGCGCCGCCGGCCACCAGGGCCAGGTCGCGGACCTGGGCGCCCAGCCGGGTGCTCGCGGCGGGCAGCAGGTCGGCCAGAACGGCGCGGCTCGGTATCGGGGTGCTGGCAGTGGCCATCGGGGTTCCTCCGCACGGTGGGGACGGGTCGGCGATCGGATGATCAGGTGAGTGAACATCTGTGAACCTACGCGCTGATCCACTTCGTCACCGTCGGGGAACCTGACAAACCGCCGCGGGCGGACGTTGTCGGGTCCGGCCGAGACGACGCAATGTGACCTCCTGTGCCGCTTACCGTCACCGGCCGGTCCGCATCGTGGTCCGGAATGGGGCATTCTTGGCATGGACAGCCGTGTCACCGGATATTGGGCAAATCGCACCGCATTCCGAACAGTCTGGATCCACCCTCATGGCCCGTACCACCGCGCCGTCGACGCCGGGGACGACCTCCACCGCTTCCCCGGCCGGCGGCCAGCAGCTCTCCCACGGCCTCAAGCAGCGTCACCTCTCGATGATCGCGCTGGGCGGGGTGATCGGCGCCGGCCTCTTCGTCGGCTCCGGGGCGGGCATCGCGGCGGCCGGGCCCGCCATCATCCTGGCGTTCACCTTCTCCGGCCTGCTGGTCATGCTGATCATGCGGATGCTCGGCGAGATGTCGGCCGCGCGCCCGGCCTCCGGCTCCTTCTCCGTGCACGCCGAGAAGGAGCTCGGTCCCTGGGCCGGGATCACCGCCGGCTGGATGTACTGGGTGATGCTCTGCTGCGGCGTCGCCGCCGAGGCCACCGCCGCCGGGCGGATCGTCAACGGCTGGGTCCCCGGCGTCTCGTCCTGGGTCTGGGTCGCCCTGTTCATGGTCTTCTTCTGCGCCAGCAACCTCACCGCGGTGAAGAACTTCGGCGAGTTCGAGTTCTGGTTCGCCGCCATCAAGGTCGCCGCGATCATCGCCTTCCTGGTGCTCGGCGCGCTCGGCGTCACCGGCGTGCTCGGCCCTGGCGCGCCCGGCACCCACAACCTCACCGGCCAGGGCGGCTTCCTGCCCACCGGCGTCAGCGGGCTGATCGTCGGCCTGCTCGCCTCGGTGTTCGCCTACGGCGGTCTGGAGACCGTCACCATCGCCGCCGCCGAGTCCGACGACCCCAAGAAGAACGTCGCCAACGCGGTGCGCACGGCGGTCTGGCGCATCGCGATCTTCTACATCGGCTCGATGGCCCTGGTCGTCACCCTGGTCTCCTGGAAGGACCCGGCGGTCGTGCAGAACGGCCCCTACGTGACGGTCCTGCGCCACCTGGGCGTGCCCGGTGCCGGGACGATCATGGAGGCCGTGGTGCTGATCGCCCTGCTCTCCGCGATGAACGCCAACATCTACGGCGCCTCCCGGATGGCGTACTCGCTGGTCGGCCGCGGCCAGGGGCCCAAGGCGCTGGCGAAGGTCGGCGGCGGGGTGCCCCGGCGGGCCGTGCTGGCCTCCTGCCTGTTCGGCTTCGCCGCGGTCCTGGCCGCCAAGTTCTGGCCGGACACCGTCTTCACCTGGCTGATGAACACCACCGGCGTCGCCATCCTGGTGGTCTGGCTGTTCATCTGCGTCGTCCAGCTGCGGATGCGCCGCCGGCTGGAGCGCGAGGCACCCGAGCTGCTCAGCGTCAGGATGTGGGGCTACCCGTACCTGACCTGGATCGCGATGGCCGCCGTGGTCGGCATCCTCGGGCTGATGACCACCACCGAGGGCAACCGGCAACAGCTGTACGCGGCCGGTGTGCTGGTCGCCGTACTGTCCGCGGCGGGCCTGCTCAAGCAGCGCCGGGACGCCCGGGCGCACTGAGAACGGCACAGCACGAGGGCCCGGTACCGCTCGCGTCGGTACCGGGCCCTCGTGGTGTGCGCTGCCGGGGCTACTCGAAGGACGGGCCCGCCGTGCGGGTGCGCTTGATCTCGTAGAAGCCGGGGGTGGAGGCGACCAGCAGGGTGCCGTCCCACAGCCGGGCGGCGGCCTCGCCGCGCGGGGCCGGGGTGACCACCGGGCCGAAGAAGGCGACCCGCTCGCCGTCCACGCCCTCGACCGCGATCACCGGGGTGCCGACGTCCTCGCCGACCAGGGTGATGCCCTCCTGGTGCGAGGCGCGCAGGGCCTCGTCGTACGCGTCGGTGTCGGCCGCGTCGGCCAGCTCGGCCGGCAGGCCGGCCGCGACCAGGGCGGCCTCGACGGTCTCGCGGTTCTGCGGCAGGGCCTGGTTGTGGAAGCGGGTGCCCAGCTCGGTGTAGAGCCGCCCGAGCACCTCCTCCCCGTGCTTCTGGGCGGCGGCGACGCAGACCCGGACCGCGCCCCAGGCGTTGTCCAGCAGGTCGCGGTACTCCTGCGGAAGATCACGGTGCTCGTTCAGCACGGACAGGCTCATCACGTGCCAGTTCACGTCCACCGGGCGGAGCTGCTGGACCTCGATCAGCCAGCGGGACGTCATCCAGGCCCACGGGCAGGCCGGGTCGAACCAGAAGTCGGCGGTCTTGCGCTCAGCGGCAGTCGTCACGGCTGTCGTCCTTCGTGAGTGGTGAGGCGGGCCCCGCACGGGGTCTTCCCCGGACCCAACGCCCGCCCCGCACCGCTGATTCCGGGACGACGGAGTCGGCCTGTGCAATGGTACCGGCGTGGCGAGCCGTGAAAGGATGCCATCGGTGCGTACGACACCGCACCCAGACCGCATCACCCGATGAACGCACCACCATGCGAGCCGGACAAAGGAGTACCGCCGTGCCGGGTAAGAACCTGAGCCGCGACGAAGCCCAGCAGCGGGCCAGCATCCTGGCCGTGGACGGCTACCAGGTCCGGCTGGACGTGACCTCCGCCCCCGACCCGGCGGCCGCCACCTTCCGCTCCACCACCACGATCGCCTTCCGCTGCACCGAGCCGGGCGCCTCGACCTTCCTCGACCTGCTCGCCCCCACCGTGCGCTCGGTCGTCCTCAACGGCCGCGCGCTCGACCCGGCCACCGCCTTCGACGGCGCCCGGGTGCACGTCGACGGCCTGGCCGCGGAGAACGTCCTCGTCGTGGACGCCGACTGCGCGTACAGCCGCACCGGCGAGGGCCTGCACCGCTTCACCGACCCGGTGGACGGCGAGACCTACCTCTACACCCACTACGAGCCGGCCGACGCCCGCCGGGTCTTCGCCGACTTCGAACAGCCCGACCTGAAGGCGCCGTTCACCTTCACCGTCGCCGCGCCGGCCGCCTGGGACGTCCGGTCCAACGCCGTCCACGAGCGCGTGACCGACGAAGGCGCCGCCCGCGTCTGGGAGTTCGCCCCCACCCAGCCGATCTCCACCTATCTGACCGCCGTCGTCGCCGGCCCGTACCACGTCGCCCGCGACCACTACAGCCGCGTGCTGCCCGACGGCACCACCCTGGAGATCCCGCTCTCCGCGCTGTGCCGCAAGTCGCTCGCGCCCTACTTCGACGCGGACGAGATCCTCGGCGTCACCAAGCTCGGACTCGACTTCTTCCACGAGGAGTTCGACTACCCGTACCCCTTCGGCAAGTACGACCAGGCCTTCGTGCCCGAGTACAACATCGGCGCGATGGAGAACCCGGGCTGCGTGACCTTCCGCGAGGAGTTCATCTTCCGTTCGAGGGTCACCGACGCCGCCTACGAGAGCCGGGCCAACGTCATCCTGCACGAGATGGCCCACATGTGGTTCGGCGACCTGGTCACCATGCGCTGGTGGGACGACCTGTGGCTGAAGGAGTCGTTCGCCGACTTCATGGGCTCCTACGCGCTGATCGGCGCCCGCACCCGCTACTCCGGCGCCTGGGTCACCTTCGCCAACCAGCGCAAGGCCTGGGCCTACCGGCAGGACCAGTTCCCGACCACCCACCCGATCACCGCGGACATCCGCGACCTCGAGGACGCCAAGCTCAACTTCGACGGCATCACCTACGCCAAGGGCGCCTCGGTGCTCAAGCAACTGGTGGCGTACGCCGGTTCGGAGGCCTTCTTCGAGGGCGCCCGCCGCTACTTCAAGCGGCACGCCTTCGGCAACACCGAACTCACCGACCTGCTGGACATCCTGGAGGAGACCAGCGGCCGCGACCTCAAGTCCTGGGCCGCCACCTGGCTGCAGACCGCCGGTGTCAACTCGCTCACCCCGCAGGTCACGGTGGACTCCGAGGGCCGGATCACCGAACTCGCCCTCCTCCAGGACGGCGAGACCCTGCGCCCGCACCGGATCGCGGTCGGCCTCTACGACCGGGACGCCGACGGCACGCTGGTGCGCACCGAGCGGATCGAGCTGGACGTCACCGGCGCCCGCACCGTGGTCGCCGAGGCCGTCGGCCGCGCCCGGCCCGCGCTGGTGCTGCTCAACGACGACGACCTGACGTACTGCAAGATCCGTTTCGACGCCGAGTCGTTGGAGACGCTGCGCACCGGTCTCGGCGACATCCGGAGCGACCTGGCCCGGGCGCTCGCCTGGTCCGCGGTGTGGAACCTGACCCGCGACAGCCTGATGCCGGCCCACGACTACGTCGCCCTGGTGCTGCGCTTCGCCGGGCAGGAGTCCAACATCGGCGTGCTGCAGTCACTGCACCAGCAGGCCAGGAGCGCCGTCGACCTGTACGCCGACCCGGCCTGGCGCGGCGAGGGCGGCCGGCTGCTGGCCGACGGCGCGCTGCGCGAGCTGCGCGCCGCCGCCCCCGGCAGCGACCACCAGCTGGCCTGGGCCCGCTTCCTGGCGCAGACCGCCAGTGGTTCCGAGCACCTCGGCCTGGTGCGCGGTCTGCTGGCCGGCACCGCCCGGATCGACGGCCTGGACGTGGACCAGGAGCTGCGCTGGTCGCTCTGGCTGGCACTGGCGGTGGCCGGCCAGGCCACCGACGAGGAGCTGGCCGAGGAGCTGAAGGCCGACCACACCGCCAGTGGGAAGCGGCAGTACACCGAGTGCCTGGCCGCCCGGCCGACCGCCGAGGCCAAGGCCGCCGCCTGGTCGGCCGTGATCGACTCGGACGAACTGCCCAACGCCCTGGTCGAGGCGAACATCGCGGGCTTCGCGGTGCCCGCCCACCGCGACCTCACCGCGCTGTACGCGGCGCCGTACTTCAAGCTGCTGGAGCGGGTCTGGGCCGAGCGCACGATCGAGATCGCGATGCGGATCGTCGGCGGCTTCTTCCCCCGCGCGCAGACCAGCGAGCAGACCCTGGCCGAGGTGGACGGCTGGCTCGACGGCCACCCGGGCGCCGCGCCCGCGCTGCGCCGGCTGGTGCTGGAGTGCCGTGACGACCTGGCCCGGGCGCTCTCCGCGCAGGCCTGCGACCGCGGCTGAGCCCGGCCGTCCGAAGGGAGGACCCCGCCGCGAACGTTCGCGGCGGGGTCCTCGGTTTGCGGGGCCTGTCAGCCTGCGGCGGGCCTCAGTTGCCGCGCAGACCGCGGTCCAGGGCGGCGATCCCGCTGCCCTGGGCGTCGTCGCCGTCCAGCGACCAGACCATCACACCGGCCAGGTCGTTCCAACGGGCGTAGCGGGCCTTCTCGGTGAGCACCTCGGCGTTGTCGTAGCTGTAGAAGGTGCTGCCGTCGTACTTCCAGGACGCGCCGTGGTCGCGGTCGACGTAGACCTTGCCGGGCAGCGCGTTGATCTCCTTGTAGGACAGGTCGGGGGCGGCGCTGCTGGCCGGCTGGTGCAGGCCGTTGCGGTTGCCGGCCGGGACGTTCGTCCAGCCGTGGCCGTAGAGCGGCGTGCCGAGCACGGTCTGCTGGGACGGCAGGCCGAGCTGGGCGTAGTGGTCGACGGCCTTGTCCGCGCTGCGCTGGCGCGGCTCGGGGTCGTGCGGGTCGGAGTAGAGGTTGGCCTGGTGGTTGGTCGGGCCCTTGCCCTCCCACGGGCCGTGCAGGTCGTAGGTCATCAGGTTGAGCCAGTCGATCGACCGGGCCAGCTCCGGCAGCTCCAGCCGGTCCGCGACGGTCTCGTTGGCGGCCACGGCGGCGGTCAGCAGGTAGTGCGGGCCCTTCTTGCCGCTGAGCGCGTCCAGCTGGCGGCGGAACTCCTGCACCAGCAGGGTGAAGTTGCGGCCGTCCTCGGGCCGGACGATGTTGCCCTCGTCACCGCCGCCGCCCGGGTACTCCCAGTCGAGGTCGATGCCGTCGAAGACGCCCGCGGCCACACCCGTGCCGCCCTCCGCGGTACCGAGGCGGGGCAGGTTGCCCTTGAGGTAGAGGTCGACGCAGGAGGAGACGAACTTCTTGCGGGAGGCGTCCGTGGCGGCCGCGTCCGAGAAGTACTTGGACCAGCTCCAGCCGCCGAGCGAGATCACCGTCTTCAGCTGCGGGTTCTTGGCCTTGAGCTTGCGCAGCTGGTTGAAGTGGCCCTTGAGCTGCTGGTCGGCGGTGTCGGCCACGCCGTCCACCGACTCCGCGGCGCTGAACGGGCGCTGGTAGTCGTTCAGGGCGTCGCCCTGGCCCGCGTCGTTGGTCTCGAAGCAGGTGCCGTCGGCGGAGACGTTGCCGAAGGCGTAGTTGATGACGGTGATCTTCCCGGCCTGGCCGGACTCCTGCACCCGCTTGGCGGAGCTGTCGGCGCCCCACTGGGTGAAGTAGCCGACCCGCTGCCCCTTGAGCTTCGGGCCGTTGTCACGGTCCTGGGCCTGGGCCGTGGGGGCGGCGATCGTGGCGGCCACCGTGGCGGCGGCGATGAGGGCAGCGGTACGACTGAGCATGCGCATACGAGAAGACCTGCGGCTTTCTCTGATTCAGCATCAAATGGTCTGGACCAAGCTGACACAGAGGTTTAGTCCATTTGATCGAGACGCACAAGAGGCCGGACCACAGTGACGCGATCCGGCCTCTTGACTGTCTCTTTACCGACGGGGGATCAGCCCCGCCGCCCCGGCTGTCAGCCGATCAGGCTGCGCAGCACGTACTGCAGGATGCCGCCGTTGCGGTAGTAGTCCGCCTCACCGGGGGTGTCGATGCGGACGACCGCGTCGAACTCGATGGTCGCGGCCGCGCCGACCGCCTTGACCTTGACGGTCGCCGGGGTGCGGCCCTCGTTGAGCTCGGTCACACCGGTGAAGGAGAAGGTCTCCTCGCCGGTCAGGCCGAGGGAGTCGGCGTTCTCGCCCTCCGGGAACTGCAGCGGCAGGACGCCCATGCCGATCAGGTTCGAGCGGTGGATGCGCTCGTACGACTCGGCGATGACGGCCTTGACGCCCAGCAGCGCGGTGCCCTTGGCGGCCCAGTCACGGGACGAACCGGAGCCGTACTCCTTGCCGGCCAGGACGACCAGCGGGGTGCCGGCGGCCTGGTAGTTCTGCGCGGCGTCGTAGATGAACGACACCGGGCCGTCGGCCTGGGTGAAGTCGCGGGTGTAGCCGCCCTCGGTGCCCGGCGCGATCTGGTTGCGCAGACGGATGTTGGCGAAGGTGCCGCGGATCATCACCTCGTGGTTGCCACGGCGCGAGCCGTACGAGTTGAAGTCGCGCTTCTCCACACCGTTGGCGGTCAGGTACTGCGCCGCCGGGGTGCCCGGCTTGATGTTGCCGGCCGGGGAGATGTGGTCGGTGGTGACCGAGTCGCCCAGCTTGGCCAGGACGCGGGCGCCGGCGATGTCGGTCACCGGGCTCGGGGTCTTGGCCATGCCCTCGAAGTACGGGGGCTTGCGGACGTAGGTGGACTCGGCGTCCCACTCGAAGGTGTTGCCGGTCGGGACGGGCAGCGACTGCCAGCGGTGGTCGCCCGCGAAGACGTCCTGGTAGCCCTTGTCGAACATGGCCTCGTCGATGGAGCCCGCGACGACGTCGGCGACCTCCTTCTCGGACGGCCAGATGTCGGCGAGGAAGACATCGTTGCCGTCGGCGTCCTGACCCAGGGCGTCCTTGGCGATGTCGATGTTCATGTTGCCGGCGAGGGCGTAGGCGACCACCAGCGGCGGCGAGGCCAGGTAGTTCATCTTGACGTCCGGGTTGATCCGGCCCTCGAAGTTGCGGTTGCCGGAGAGCACCGAGACGACCGCCAGGTCGGCCTCGTTGACGGCGGCCGAGACCTCCTCGGGCAGCGGGCCCGAGTTGCCGATGCAGGTGACGCAGCCGTAGCCGACCAGGTTGAAGCCCAGCTTCTCCATGTACGGGAGGAGGCCGGCCTTCTCGTAGTAGTCCATGACGACCTTGGAGCCGGGCGCCAGGGTGGTCTTGACCCAGGGCTGGACCCGCAGGCCCTTCTCCACGGCCTTCTTCGCCAGCAGGGCGGCGCCCAGCATGACGGAGGGGTTGGAGGTGTTGGTGCAGGAGGTGATCGAGGCGATCACGACCGCGCCGTTGTCGATCTCGTACGTCGAGCCGTCGGGGGCGGTGACGGTGGTCGGCTTCGAGGCCTCGGCGGAGTAGGCCGGCAGCGCCTCGGCGAACTTCTCGGCGGCCTCGGCCAGGATCACGCGGTCCTGCGGGCGCTTCGGGCCGGAGATCGACGGGACGACGGTGGAGACGTCCAGCTCGAGGTACTCGGAGTAGGCCGGCTCGACCGACGGGTCGTGCCAGAGGCCCTGCTCCTTGGCGTACGCCTCGACCAGGGCGAGCTGCTGCTCGTCGCGGCCGGTGAGCTTCAGGTAGCTGATGGTCTCGGCGTCGATCGGGAAGATCGCACAGGTCGAGCCGAACTCCGGCGACATGTTGCCGATGGTGGCGCGGTTGGCCAGCGGGATCGCCGAGACGCCCTCGCCGTAGAACTCGACGAACTTGCCGACCACACCGTGCTTGCGCAGCATCTCGGTGATGGTGAGCACCAGGTCGGTGGCGGTGGTGCCGGCCGGCAGCTGGCCGTTGAGCTTGAAGCCGACCACGCGCGGGATCAGCATGGAGACCGGCTGGCCCAGCATCGCGGCCTCGGCCTCGATGCCGCCGACGCCCCAGCCCAGCACGCCCAGGCCGTTGACCATGGTGGTGTGCGAGTCGGTGCCGACGCAGGTGTCCGGGTACGCCTGGCCGCCGCGGACCATGACGGTACGGGCCAGGTGCTCGATGTTCACCTGGTGGACGATGCCGGTGCCGGGCGGGACGACCTTGAACTCGTCGAACGCGGTCTGGCCCCAGCGCAGGAACTGGTAGCGCTCCTTGTTGCGGCCGTACTCGATCTCGACGTTCTGGACGAAGGCGTCCGGGGTGCCGAACTTGTCGGCGATGACGGAGTGGTCGATGACCAGCTCGGCCGGGGCCAGCGGGTTGATCTTGGCCGGGTCGCCGCCCAGCTCCTTGACGGCCTCACGCATGGTGGCGAGGTCGACCACGCACGGCACACCGGTGAAGTCCTGCATGATCACGCGGGCCGGGGTGAACTGGATCTCCTGGCTCGGCTGGGCGGTGGCGTCCCAGTTGCCGAGGGCGCGGATGTGGTCGGCGGTGATGTTCGCGCCGTCCTCCGTGCGGAGCAGGTTCTCCAGCAGCACCTTGAGGCTGTACGGCAGCCGCTCGGAACCCTCGACGGCGGAGAGCTTGAAGATCTCGTACGACTCGTCGCCCACCTGCAGCGAGCTGCGGGCGTCGAAGCTGTTCGCGGACACGACTGACTCCTTCTAGGTGCTTCGTGCGGTATCCGGCCCACGCGGTGGTAAGGTCAGCCTTACTTAGGCTTACCTTTCCCGCATCGCCGGCGAGCGCCTCTCGGCAAGTATCTTGATGTCGAGATATATCGTAGTGGGCAGTTATCTCGATGTCGAGATAAACCATAGTGCATGGTGCCGCGTTCACCACGTCGGCACCACCCCCCACTCCACCCTCCGCCCACCAGCGGCCTTCGCGCAGCTTTTCGACGGCCTTCCCGTCGCCGGAACACCCCCTCCGGGCCTCCCCTCGCACCCCGCGCTCCCCTCCCTCCGGGCTCTCCCCCCCCCCTCCCCTCCCGGCGGCTCCGCGCCCGGGTACGGTGGCCGTCAGTTGACACGCTGGGACAGGCCGGGGGCCTACTGATGATCGTGGTGGACGCGTCGGCACTGGTGCTCGCGCTGGCGGACGAGGGCGAGCGCGGGGAGGCCGCCCGGGCCGAACTCGCGGCGGGCGGCGAGTGGGTCGCCCCCGAGCACCTGCTGATCGAGGTGATGCAGTCGCTGCGCGGGCTCTACCTGGCGAAGGAGCTCACCGCCGAACGGGTCGGCGAGCTCGCGGCCCGGCTGCCCTCACTGGCGATCCGGAAGGTCGAACTGGCACCGCTGCTCGGCCGGATCTGGGAGCTCAAGGACAACCTCACCCCGGACGACGCCGCCTATGTAGCGGTCGCCGAACAGTACGGGGCGCCGCTGGTGACGGCGGACCTGCGGCTGATGCGCGCCAGCGGACCGCGCTGCGAGATCCGGGGCATCCGGCGCTCGGCGGAGTGAGACCGGGCGAGGTGCGGGCGGGCGGGCCGGGGCGGACTCATGGGCGGGGGTGTCCGTTGGCGGGGGTGTCCGTTCGGGGCGGCGGCCGTTGAGCAGGGGGCACGCCCGTTCCGCAGCCCCGAAAGGCCCTCCGATGCCCGCTTCGTACGCCGCCGCGCTGCTCCCGCTCGCCCTGCTGGCGCCCGCCGCGCCCGCCGCAACGGCTTCGACCGCCGTCCCCGCCCTGCCGCTCCTGGTGATCGAGGCCGACTTCGATCCGGCCACGGCCTTCGTCCCGCCGGCCGCCATCAGCCACGCACCGGACCTGGTGCCCTACGGCTCCCACGTCCGGGTGGTGGTGGACCGCACGGTGGCCGGGCGGACGGTGCTGACGCTGACCACCGCCGGCCTCGCCCCGGACCATGACTTCCCGGCCCATCTGCACACCGGTACGTGCGGCGCCGACCCGGCCGCGTCCGGCCCGCACTACCAGGACGCCGTGGACCCGGTGCAGCCGTCCACCGACCCCGCGTACGCCAATGAGAGCAACGAGCTGCGGCTGACCCTGCACACCGACGACCGGGGCGACGCCGCTGCGACGACCTCGGTGGCCTGGCACCCCCGGCCGGGCGAGGCGCGCTCGCTGGTGCTGCACGCCGGCAGCCCGGCCGGCCCGCACGGCGCGGGCGACCGGGCCGCCTGTGTGAACCTGGAGTTCTGAGCTACGCCCCGAGAGTGGCGACCAGCACGGCCTTGATGGTGTGCAGGCGGTTCTCCGCCTGGTCGAACACGATGGAGTGCTCCGACTCGAACAACTCGTCGGTGCACTCCAGCTCGGACATCCCGGTCGCCTCGTGCATCTGCTGCCCGACCACCGTGCCGAGGTCGTGGAAGGCGGGCAGACAGTGCAGGAACCGCACGGCCGGGTTGCCGGTGGCCCGGACGGTGTCCATCGACACCTGGTACGGCTTGAGCAGGGCGATCCGCTCGGCCCAGACCTCCTTGGGCTCACCCATCGAGACCCAGACGTCGGTGTAGAGGAAGTCGGCACCGGCCACGCCCGCGTCCACGTCCTCGGTGAGGGTGATCCGGGCACCGGTGGACTCGGCGAGCGCGTTGGCCGCCTTCTGGACGTCCTCGGCCGGCCAGAGCGCACGGGGCGCGACGATCCGGATGTCCATACCGAGCAGGGCGCCGGTCACGAGCAGCGAGTTGCCCATGTTAGAGCGGGCGTCGCCGAGGTAGGCGAGGGCGACCTCGGTGAGCGGCTTGGCGGTGTGCTCCTTGATCGTCAGCACGTCGGCGAGCATCTGGGTGGGGTGCCACTCGTCGGTGAGGCCGTTCCAGACCGGAACACCGGCGAACGCGGCCAGCTCCTCGACGATCTCCTGGCCGTGGCCCCGGTACTCGATGCCGTCGAACATCCGGCCGAGCACCCGAGCGGTGTCCTTGATCGACTCCTTGTGGCCGATCTGCGAGCCGGCCGGGTCCAGGTAGGTGGTGGTCGCGCCCTGGTCGTGGGCGGCGACCTCGAAGGCGCAGCGCGTCCGGGTGGAGGTCTTCTCGAAGATCAGCGCGATGTTCTTGCCGCGCAGCCGGGGCTGCTCGGTGCCCGCGTACTTCGCCGCCTTGAGCTGGGCGGCGAGGTCCACCAGGAAGCGGAACTCCTGGGGCGTGAAGTCGAGCTCCTTGAGGAAGTGCCTGTTCCGGAGGTTGAACGCCATGCCGGGCTCCTGGGGTGACGGGACGGGGATGAAGCGGAAATTGTATACGATACTCGGAATTTGTATGCAATAACTACGGTGGTACGGGCCCCACGGAACGACCGTAGGGCCCGTACACCTCTGCCGCTACAGCCGGGGGTCGACCGGCTCGGACTCCAGCGCGAGCACCGCGAAGACCGGCTCGTGCACCCGCCAGAGCGGCTCGCCGGCCGCCAGCCGGTCCAGCGCCTCCAGGCCGAGCGCGTACTCGCGCAGCGCCAGGGAGCGCTTGTGGCCGAGGAAGCGCTGCCGCAACTGGTCCAGGTACTCGGTGTAGTCCGGGCCGTAGATGATCCGCAGATACTCCCGACCGCGTACCTTCACCCCGGGCTGGACCAGCCCGCCCGGCCTGCCCTCGCCCGCCTTGCCGCGGACCAGGGACGCCAGCGGCTTGACCACCATGCCCTCGCCACCAGCCCCGGTCAGCTCCTCCCACCAGGCGATGCCCGCGGCGACGGACGCCTCGTCGGTGGTGTCCACCAGCAGCCGGCCGGTCCGGTGCAGGATCGGGGTGCGCGAGCCGTCGCCGCCGTCATCGCTGTCCGTGCCACCGGCGTGGTCGGCCTCGACCAGGCGGTCGGCCCAGGCGAGGTGCTCGTCGTGCGGGCGCACCGCGAGGTTCGCCCCCTCGGCCGCCAGCACCTGGAACGGCGCCAGCCGGATGCCCGACAGGCCCTCGGTCGGCCAGCAGTACCGCCGGTAGGCCTCGACGAACGCCTGCGCGTCGGCGGCGCGCTGCCGCTGGCGAGCGGTCAGCCCTGCCACGTCCAGCCCACGGCCGGCCGCCTGCTCAAGCACGGAGAGCACCGGGGGCAGCGCCGCGCCCGCCGCCGCGCCGACCGCCGCGTACTGGCGGCGCAGCAGCTCGACGGCCTTGAGCGACCACGGCATCAGCTCGGCGTCCAGCAGCAGCCAGCCGGTGCCCAGCTCCTCGAACAGCCCGGAGCGCTCGGCCGCGGCCCGCACCCTGCCCAGCACGGCCGAGGTGAGCTCGTCGTCACTGAGGAACGCCCGGCCGGTCCTGGTCCAGATCGCGCCCGGCCCGGCGATGCCGAACCGCTTCTCCAGCGCCGTGTCGTCCCGGGCGACCAGCACCACCGCGCGGGAGCCCATGTGCTTCTCCTCGCAGATCACCTGCTGGACGCCGTCCTCGCGGTAGGCGAAGAAGGCCTCCTCCGGGTGTTCGAGGTAGCCGGACCGGCGCGAGGTGGCGCTCGGTGCCATCGTCGGCGGGAGGTACGCCAGCAGCCGCGGGTCGATCGCGAACCGGCTCATCACCTCCAGCGCGGCGGCCGCGTTCTCCTCCCGGACGGCGACCCGGCCGTGCAGCGTCGTCTCGACGACCCGACGGCCCGCCACATCGGCGAGGTCCAGCGGACGGCCCTCGCGTGAGCCCGGCGCGTCCGTGAGCATCGGCCGGACCGGCTCGTACCACTCCCGCTCGGCCTCGACGCCGACCAGCTCGCGCTCCGGGTAGCGCAGCGCGGTCAGGCTGCCGCCGAAGACGCACCCGGTGTCCAGGCAGATGGTGTTGTTGAGGAAGCTCGCCATCGGCACCGGCGTGTGGCCGTAGACCACCAGCGCCCTGCCCCGGTACTCCTCCGCCCAGGGGTAGCGCACCGGCAGCCCGTACTCGTCGGTCTCGCCGGTGGTGTCCCCGTACAGCGCGTGCGAGCGCACCCGGCCGGAGGCGCGGCCGTGGTACTTCTCCGGCAGACCGGCGTGGCAGACCACCAGGGCGCCACCGTCCAGCAGGTAGTGGCTGATCAGACCACGCATGAACGCCCGGACCTCGGCGCGGAACTCCTCCGACTCACCCGCCAGCTGGTCCAGCGACTCCTGGAGGCCGTGCGAGACGGTGACCTTCTTGCCGTCCATCGCCCGGCCGAGCTTGTTCTCGTGATTGCCCGGGACACAGATCGCGTGCCCGGCCGCCACCATGCCCATCACCAGGCGCAGCACACCCGGCGTGTCCGGGCCGCGGTCGACCAGGTCACCGACGAAGACCGCCGTCCGGCCCTGCGGGTGCACGGCGTCCACCGGGCGGTTCACGGCGTCCCGGGTGAGCGTGTAGCCGAGGCGGGTGAGCAGGGTCTCCAGCTCGGAGCGGCAGCCGTGGATGTCGCCCACGATGTCGAACGGGCCGGTGAGGTGGCGCAGGTCGTTGAAGCGCTTCTCCGGCACGATCTCGGCGGACTCCACCTCGGCCTCACCGCGCAGGATGTGCACCTTGCGGAAGCCCTCACGCTCCAGCCCGCGCAGCGAGCGGCGCAGTTCCCGGTTCTGCCGCGGGATCACGTGGGCCGGCAGCTGCCGGTCCGGCCGGGTCTTGTTGCGCTCGGCGCAGACACCCGGCGGGATGTCCAGCACGATCGCGATCGGCAGCACGTCGTGGTCACGGGCGATCCTGACCAGCTGCTTGCGCGCCTCCTGCTGGACGTTGGTGGCGTCCACCACGGTCAGCCGACCGGCGGCCAGGCGCTTGCCGACGATGTAGTGCAGCACGTCGAAGGCCTCGGAGGAGGCCGACTGGTCGTTCTCGTCGTCCGCCACCAGGCCCCGGCAGAAGTCCGAGGAGATCACCTGGGTCGGCAGGAAGTGCTTGCGGGCGAAGCTGGACTTGCCCGCGCCGCTGGTGCCGATCAGCACGACGAGGGAGACGTCCGTGACCGGCAGCCGACGGCCCCGGCCGGAGGCATCCGGCTCGGCGGGGGTGGCCGGCTCGGCGGGGTTCACGGCCCCGGCGGTGCCCGCCTGCCCGGCAGGGGCTGCCTCGTCCAGCGGCGACTCGGACAGTACGTCGTCGGTCATCGGGTCTCGCCCCCTTCGGGCGTCGTGCGGGCAACAGCGTCGGTGTCAGTGTCGGTGTCGGTGTCAATGCCGGTACCAGTACTGGTACCGGCAGGGGTAGTACCGGCGATGGCGGTACCGACGACGGTAGCCGCGACCGGGGTACCGATCCGGAAGAGGGCGAGCTGAGTCGGCGCGCCCACCTCCGGGTCTTCCGGGCCGACCGGGCGGACCACGACCGTGTAGCCGTACGTCGCCGCGACCCGCTCGGCCCAGGCACGGAACTGTGCGCGGTCCCACGCGAAGCGGTGGTCGGCGTGCCGGACGTGACCGGCCGGCAGGCTCTCCCAGCGGACGTTGTACTCGGCGTTCGGCGTGGTGACGACGACCGCCGCCGGGCGGGCCGCGCCGAGCACCGCGTACTCCAGGGCCGGCAGTCGGGGCAGGTCCAGGTGCTCGATGACCTCGCAGAGCACGGCCGCGTCGAAGCCCTTCAGCCGCGCGTCGGTGTACGTCAGCGCGCCCTGGACCAGCGTGACCCGGGCCGCCTGGCGCTCCGACATCCGCTCCAGCCTCAGCTTGCGCGCGGCCGCGGACAGCGCCCGCGCGGAGACGTCCACGCCGAGGACCTCGGCGATCCGGGGGTCCTTCAGCAACGCGCCGATCAACTCGCCCTGCCCGCAGCCGAGATCGGCCACCCGGGCCGCCCCGACCTCACTCAGCGCGGCCAGGATCGCCACCCGGCGCCGCTCGGCGAGGGAGATCTGCTTCTCCTCCTGCTCGCCCGGCCGCACCGGGGCGTCGGCCGCAGCGGCCCCGGCGTCCGGCGTGCTCCCGGTCCGGTCGGTGTCGTCGACCGCGTTGTCGATCTCCTCGACCTCGCGGTCGTCGGCCTCCGCCAGCCGGGCCAGCTCCAGCCGCTCCATCGCCGTCCGGGTGAGCGACCAGCGCCGGGACAGATAGCGACGGGCGATCAGAGCCCGCTCGGGGTGGTCGGCGAGCCAGCCCTCCCCGGCCGCGAGCAACTTGTCGACCTCGTCCGGGGCGACCCAGTAGTGCTTGGCCCCGTCGAGCACCGGCAGCAGGACATAGAGCTGCTGGAGCGCGTCCGCCAGGCGCAGCGCGTCGGAGGTCAGCTCGATCCGGACGTAGCGCGACTCGCCCCACTCGGGGAAGGCCGCGTCCAGCGGGATCGCCGCCGCCTCGACCTGCCAGCCCAGCGGCTCGAAGAGCCTGGCCACCATCGCCACGCCACCGCCCTCGCCGACGCCGTTGGCGGGCACCGCGGGCAGGGAGATGCGCAGTGGCCGGGCCTGGTCGGCCAGCCCGGGGCGGCCCTCGCAGACGCCCTTCATCGCCGTCCGGAACACCGTCCGCAGGGCCACCGCCAGCAGTGAGGACGCGGCGTAGGGGCGGTCGTTGACGTACTGGGCGAGCGCGAAGTCCGGGGAGCCGCCGCGGCCCTTGCCCCGGCCCCGGCGGACCAGCGCGATCGGGTCGACCTCCAGTAGCAGAGCGGCCGTGCAGAGCTCGTCGCTCGCCTCTGGGTAGAAGACATGGGCCTCGCCGTGCGAAGTCCCGAACCGCTGGACCTTGCCCGGGTGCTTGTGGAGAAGAAAGCCGAGGTCGGTGGCAGGGCTCTCGGCGGTGCCTGTGGTGGAGATCGACATGAACACCTGCACGAGTATTGCCCAGCACCACCCCTCTGAGCACCGGGTTTATCCGAGGTCCGGAGCCGGCGCGGGCGGCCGCGCGGCTCCCCCGGCGGACGGCGGGCCGCCGCGTCCGCACGGTGAGCGTGTTCGGCACCGACGGCCCGCATTCGTTAACGTGCACGATGTGACTGCTGAATCCACCTCCCGCGCAAGCGGCGCCGTCGCCGCCGGTCTGGCCACCATCGCCGCCGACGGCACCGTCCTCGACACCTGGTACCCCACCCCCGCGCTGGCCGCCGAGCCCGGCCCGGCCGGCACCGTCCGTCTGACCGCCGAGCAGGCCGAGGCCGAGCTGGGCGCCGGCGCCGCCGAGGCGCTCCGCACCGACGTACGCCGCGGCGTCGAGGTGGTCGCCGTGCGCACCACGATCGCCTCGCTGGACGAGAAGCCGATCGACGCGCACGACGCCTACCTGCGCCTGCACCTGCTGAGCCACCGTCTGGTGAAGCCGCACGGCCAGAACCTGGACGGCCTGTTCGGTCTGCTGGCCAACGTGGCGTGGACCAGCATCGGCCCGGTGCAGGTGGACAAGGTCGAGCAGGCCCGTCTGGCGGTGCGCGCCCAGGGCGGCCAGCTCGCCGTCTACGGCATCGACAAGTTCCCGCGGATGACCGACTACGTCGCCCCCTCGGGTGTGCGCATCGCCCACGCGGACCGCGTCCGGCTCGGCGCCCACCTGGCCACCGGCACCACCGTGATGCACGAGGGCTTCGTCAACTTCAACGCCGGCACGCTGGGCACCTCGATGGTCGAGGGCCGGATCAGCGCGGGCGTCGTGGTCGGCGACCACAGCGACATCGGCGGCGGCGCCTCGATCATGGGCACCCTGTCGGGCGGCGGCAAGCAGATCGTCTCGGTCGGCGAGCGCTGCCTGCTCGGTGCCAACGCGGGCATCGGCATCTCGCTGGGCAGCGACTGCGTCGTGGAGGCCGGCCTGTACGTGACCGCCGGCACCCGGGTGACCACCCCGGACGGCAAGGTGGCCAAGGCGGTCGAGCTGTCCGGCCAGGACAACCTGCTGTTCCGCCGCAACTCCCAGACGGGCGCGGTCGAGGTGATCGCCCGCTCCGGCTCCTGGGGCGGCCTGAACGCCGAGCTGCACGCTCACAACTGACCGCCTCTCGTGTTGCCGCATCAGCGCTGCGGCAACACGACTGTGCGGGGTGGCCCCGGTGCCGGGTGACGGCGCCGGGGCCGCTGCGCTTGCCGTCCGCCCGCCCTGTCGTCCAGCCGCCCTGTCGTCCGCGCGGCCCGACCGGACCGCCGCCGGCCGCATCACCGTGCACGGCCGACCGAAACGGCGGCCCTCCGCTCCGAACCCTGTTCCGAGGCGGCCGCCGCGCCCGACGCCCGACAGCCCGGCGGAGCGGCCCTGCCTTCCGCGGCCCCACCCTGCTCAGCCCCGCCCTCCGCAGTGCCACCGACCGGAGGACCGAGCCGGAGGACCAGTGGCGGCGATGCCCGCCCGGTCGCCGAAGCCCAGGGCGGCGGTGGACCGGCCGCGCCGTCCGCCACCCCGCCGGGACCGGATGCGGTATCGGCGCCCTCCTCCCCCGCCGCCGCGCCGACGGTCTGTCTCAGCCGACCTACCACGTCCTTGCACTCCGCCCCGGCGTCGACCCCGTCGATGCAGGTCCAGTACAGGCTCTCGGTGTCGGCGCCGCAGGCCAGCACCACCAGCGCCTCGCCGACGTCCTGCAGCAGGCCGCCGAGTTCACCCAGGGCCGGGGCGAGCTCACCGAGATCGGTGAGCCGCCCGGCCCGTCCGCTGCCACCCCAGCCCGGCGGGGCGCACCGGTCGGACCAGGTCTGGTCCAGGCAGCCGGCCGCGTGGGCGCCGGCCTCGGACAGCTGCCGGCCGAGCCCGGCCAACTCGCCGTCGTCCAGCTCGGACAGCCGAGCGCCCACCGCCTCGGTGAGCAGCGCGGCCTGCCGCGCCTCGGCCAGCACCTCCGGTACCTCCCTGGCCTCGGCCAGCGCGTGCCTGGCCGTCCTGATGAGTCGCAGCGCCTCCATCGGCCCGCCACCCCCTTCTCGCTCGTTTCGCCGTCGACCGCGACCGCCGGTATGGCGGTCACGTGGTCACGGCGAAAGCGTGCGTCGGGGCGCGGCCGGATGCGGCCACCTCGTCAAAGCCTGTGGAAAAGCCCGGGGGTGTGGATAACTTCCATCCCCCACAAGGGTTAATCGCCTACGTTCGAGTCGACGCCGAACCCCGATCCGCCCCCTGCCCCACTCCCCGATCCCAACCCCAACCCCGACCCAGGCCCAGGAACCGGGAAGCGCAGTTCGTTCCGTTCGATCTTGGCCGCGAGGGCCGCCAGCGGATCCACTCCCAGCACCGAACAGAACTGCACCAGATACGCGAGGACATCGGCCACCTCGTCGCGCACCCGATGGGCGCTGTCCGGATCGGACATCACCGACGCGGCCTGTTCCGGTGTGAGCCACTGGAAGATCTCCAGCAGCTCGCCGGCCTCCACGGTCAGCGCGGCGGCCAGATTCTTGGGCGTGTGGAAGGGCTCCCAGCCACGCGCGGCGGCGAACTCCACCAACCGCTGCCGCAGGCTCTCCAGCGTGGGGACCGCGGCCTCGCCGGACGCCGCTCCGGGCTCCACCGGGCCAGCCCCGGACTCCGTCACTCGTTCACTCACCCGTCCAGGTCTACCGCATCCACCACCGTCTCCGGCACCGCCCCCGGCTCCGTCCCCACGGTCACCCCGGGCTCCCCTACCGGCCCGCACCCGCGCACCGCCTGGGCCGGTACCCGCGCCGTCTCCGTCCGCAGCACGGTGTGGCCGGAGCCCGGGTCCCGTCGGCACTCGACCAGCGTGGCCCCCGGCGGCAGCCCGCCCGACCCGCCGAACGCCTCCCGGGCGGCAGCCGGTTCCTGGAGCGCCGCCAGCACGCGCAGCTGGTTGCGCCCGGACATCTCACGGGCGAGCCGCAGCAGCGAGGCGGCCTGCTCGGTGCTGAGCCCGGCGCCGAGGTCGTCGGCGAGCACGGTGAGCTGCCGGTGCGCCCAGGGGACCTCGGCGGCCGCATCCAGGTCGAGCACGCCGGCCCCGGTGAGCAGCACGGCGGCGAACGCGAGGTGGCGCAGCATGCCGTCGGAGGCCTGGTCGACGCCGGTGCGGCCGAGGACGCCCTCGTCGAAGACGGCCAGGACCCGCTGGTCGGCGCCGGTACCCCGGTGCGCGAGGTCGAGCCCGAGCAGCGGGTGCGGCGCGGCGGACTGGACGACGCGCAGCAGTTGGCCGTACCGGCGGCCGCATTCGTTGCTGAGCCGGGCGATCACGGCGGAGATGTTGGCGGCGGTGCTGAGCAGCCTGGCCTGCGGGTTCGGGCGGGCCCAGCCGCGCATCAGGGCGGGTACGGGGTGGACGGGGAAGACCTCGCGCAGGGCGGTGAGCAGCTGTTCGGCGGCGGCCAGCACCTTGCGCTCGCCGGGGGAGGATCCGGCCACCCGCAGGGGGATCTGCGAAGTGATCATGGTGTTTCCGGGGAAGGGCGCCCGGATGTCGCCCTGGCGGGTGTCGTTGTGCCAGCTGACGTTGACCCGCTGGTTGCGGACGTCCTGTTCACCGGTCTCGACCAGGGTCCGGCCGTCGAGGGTGAGCCGTTCACGGGCGATCCGGACGGGCCCGTCGGTGCGGATCACGAGCTCCAGGCGGATCGGCCCGTCACCGGAACGGACGGTGCAGCCGAGGATGATCGCGTTCCGGCCGTGCGGGACGCAGCCCTCCAGGCCGCCGCGCACGGGGACGGCCAGTGGTCCGGTCCGGCCCGGCAGGCCGTTGAGGGAATCGGCGATCTCCTCGCCGAGGGCGAGCCGGGAGAGGACGGCGAGCCCGTCGAGGACGTTCGACTTGCCGACGCCGGCGGGGCCGTGCAGCACGGTCAGGGGCGCGAGCGGCAGTGTCGCGCGCCGGTAGGACTTGAAGGAGGCGAGCCGGATCTCCTCGACGATGGGGCGCTGGACGGGCGGTCGACCGGGCCCCGGAGCGCTCGGACGGGGGTGGGCCGGCACGGCGGGCCGGGTGGCGTCGCGGTTCACCCGTCGGACGTTAGCCGCAGGTCGGACGGGAGAAACGTGCCTGCTCGGCAGATTCATCCCAACGAGGTCCCGGGGACAAAGCGCTCGTCGCCCCGACAGCCACCACCCGCCGTACCGTCAGCGCCGATAGACCGCCACCGTCACCGAGGCGGTCACCTCGACCGGGTCGGCCAGCGCGGCGAGCCGGTCCTCCAGCACCTCCCGGTCGGTGTGCCAGGCGCTCGGGCCCATCCCGACGACGGTGCGGACGTCGGCCGCCGACAACCGCATCGTGAACTCGACCTCCCGCTGCCCGGCCGGGTCGAGGTAGGGGCCGAGCTTCTCCTCGATCCGGCGCTGTTTCTCCTCGTCGACCGAGAGCAGGCCCAGGGCGGCGACGAGTTCGCGCAGGTGGCGGGAGGTCGGCGAGACCAGCAGCAGCGTGCCGCCGGGGCGCAGCACACGGCGGATCTCCGGACCGTTGCGCGGCGCGAAGACGTTCAGCACGAGCCCGGCGGACCCGTCCCGCAGCGGCAGCGGGCGCCAGGCGTCACAGACGACGGCCCCGATCCGGGGGTGGGCCCTGGCGGCCCGGCGCAGCGCGTACTTGGAGATGTCCAGGGCCGCGCCGGGGCTGCCGGGAAGGGCGTCGAGGACATGGGCGAGATAGTGGCCGGTACCGGCGCCGAGGTCCGCGACGAGACCCTCCGGGGCGGCCGCCGCGGCGGCCTCGGCGAGGGCGTCGGCGATCGGCCGGTAGTGGCCGGCGGCGAGGAAGTCGCTGCGGGCGGCGACCATCCCGGCGGTGTCGCCGGTGCCGGTGTGGGCGTCACCGGCGAGCAGGCTGACGTAGCCCTGCCTGGCGATGTCGAAGCTGTGCCCCGACGGGCAGCGCAGGGTGCGCCCGTCCGGGGTGAGCGCCTGCGCGCAGTGCGGGCAGGCCAGGTAGGGCTCGATGTCCTGCAGCAACGTCCGTCTTCTCCCGCCATCCGGTTCGCCGTCCGACCGGAAGGGCAAGCCTAACGACTGCTGGTGGGCCACCCCGCACCGCGCGGTCCGGGCACCCGGGGGCCGCCGGCGCCGCCCCGGCCCGCCACCCGCAGCGCCAGCGCGGCCAGCGCCTCGGGCGCGCCGGCCTGCCCGCGGACGCCGGGAAAGGCGTTGACATCGACGATCACGGGTTCGGCGGGCCCGTCGAGCAGATCGACGCCGTACACGTCGAGGCCGAACACCTCGCCGACCCGCCGCGCGAGGTCCACCCGCTCGGCCGGCAGGTCCCCCGGCCCGAACGGGCTGCCGTGGGCGGCTCCCGCGGCGGCCCCGGCGGGTGCCGGCTCGACAAGCACCGGCTCGACAAGCGCGGGCTCGGCGAGCTCGGACCGGCGCCGGGCGCAGAACACCTGCCCGGCGATCACCCACAGCTTCTGGTCCCAGCCGGAGTTGGCGAGGTACGGCTGGGTCACCACGGGCTCGTCGGGCCAGCGCTCGGCGAGGGCACGCAGCCCGGCGGCGTCGTCGACCCGGGCGACGAGGTCGTGGCGGCGGCTGTAGCGGCTCTTGACGACCAGCGGGAAGCCGGGTTCGGCCAGGTCGGCGAGGCGGGCCGCGGTACGGGTGGCGGCGAACGGCAGACCGGCCGAGCGGGCCAGCTCGGCCATGCCGGTGCGGTCCTGGCAGAACCGGGTCGCGGCGGCCGAGTTGATGACCGGGGCGCCCCGCTCCTCCAGGTGGCGGGCGAACGCGAGGGCCCGGGGCGTACGGGCCTTGAGCAGGTAGACGTCGGCGAGCGGGCCGGGGCCGAGCCGGTCGGCGGGCGGACCGTCGCCCGCGTTGGGGTCGAGGCTCTCCACCAGGTGGCGGGGCCTCAGCAGCCCTGCGGTGGCGGCGAGCAGCGGGTGACCGGGGTCGGGGGTGAGCAGGCAGATCCTCATATCGAGCCGCCGAGGCGGGCCCCGTCGTACCCGGCTCCCCCGAAATCGGCGCCGAACGCGGAACCGCCCACCTGAGCGGGCACCCCGAGGGCGGCCCCTTGCGCGGGCAGCCGTACGACCCCCGGCGCCGGGGCGGGAACGGACTCCAGGGCGGGCGCCGGGGCGGAGACGGCCGTCCCGGTGCGGGCCAGTCGCAGCACCGCCCGGGCGACCCGGGCGACCGCGTCGGGCACCTGACGGAAACTCGGGAAGTCGTTGATGTCGACGACCACCGGACCGTCCGGGCCGAGCAGCACGTCGACCCCGTAGAGATCGAGACCGAACACCTCCCCGACCTGGGCGGCGATCCGCGCGACATCGCCGCTGAGCGGCACCTGCCGTTCGCGTACGCCCTGGCCGGGGTGGAGCGGCGAGCAGCGCTCGGTCGCGTACAGCTCGCCGTCGACGCAGTACACCTTGAGATCGGTACCGGAGTTGGGCACGTACGGCTGGGCGATCAGCAGGCTCTCGCCGTCCAGTTCGGGACCGAGTTCGGCGAGGTGCTCCGGGGTCGGGACGAGCCTCACGGCCCGCCCCGAACTGCCGTCGGCGGGCTTCACCACGAGCGGGTACTCGGAGGCGGGGATCTCCGCGAGCCGTTCCCAGCGGGCGGCCGCGTAGGTGACCGGGACGGGCAGACCCCGGGTACGGGCGATCACCGCGGCGAGCGCCTTGTCCCGGACGCCGCGGATGGAGCGGACGTCGTTGATCGTGGTGAGGCCGACGGCGGCGGCCGCCTCCAGCAGGGTCAGGCCGGGACCACCGGAGACGGTCTTGAGCACCCAGGCGTCATGGCTGCCCGCCCGGACCGCCTCGGAGATCGCCATCAGCGCGTTGCCGGGGCGCAGCAGGTCCACCCGGTGGCCCCACGCGGTGAGTTGGCGCGCCACGTCGAGCGGCATGCCGTCGTGCCGGTAGTGCTCCTCCACCAGAAAGCAGAGCCTCATGAGCCTGTCATCCCCCTCGCCTTGCCCAGCAGGACGTCCGCCGTCCCGTCCGGCAGAGCTGTAAAGGCCCCAGAATGCCACGCCGCCCACACACAAGATCGCCCGGCCTGTAAGCATTGGGCAACAATCGATCCGAAATGCCCCTGTCGGAACGGCCCCTGACGAACCGCCGGACCGCCTCACCGCCGCCGGTCCCGCCCGCATCCCGACGGCGCCCAATGCGGTGGCAGGAGCGGCGGCCGACTGCTTGGATGCACGGCGTGACTACTGCTGCTCCTGACTCCGTCCACCCCGACCACCCTGGCCACCGGACCCTCCTCGACGAGATCGAGCGGTACTACGACGCCGTACCGCGCAGCGCCGCCCGGGTCGAGGACTTCGGTCCGCTCAGCCTGTTCGTCCGCGAGGGCGAGGGCTGGCCGTACTACGCCCGGCCGGCGCTGGGCCGCAGCGGCCCCGCGGCCACCGCCGAGGACGTCCGCCTGGTCCTGGCCCGCCAGCGCGAGCTGGGTCTGCCGGAGGCCTTCGAGTGGGTGGCCGAGCACGATCCGCTGCTGCGCGCGGCGGTGGAGGAGGCCGGGCTGGTGGTGCACGAGCACCCGCTGCTGGTGCTGGGCCCCGAGGACGCGGCGGCCGGGCCGGCCGGGCCGCCGGACGGGGTGTCGGTCCGGGTGCTGGCCGCCAGCGACCCCGACCTGGCGAGCGCGGTGACCGTCCCGCACCTGGCCTTCGCCGAGCCGGGCACCGGCGTGGGCGGCGCGGGTACGGACGAGCTGGCGGCGGCGGCCGAACGCTCGGTGGCCGACGGCTCCGTCGCGCGGATCGCGGAGCGGATCGCCGCCGGGCGCACCGTGCTCGCCGCGGCCGTCCAGAACGGCTCGGCGCTCTGCGCGGGCCAGCACAACCCGGTCGGCCCGGTCACCGAAGTGGCCGGTGTCGGCACCCTGCCGTCGGCGCGCCGCCGCGGCCTCGGTCTGGCGGTCACGGCGGCGCTGGTCGCCCACGCACGGGCGAACGGCGTGCGGACGGTGTTCCTGTCCGCCGCCGACGAGGACGTCGCCCGGATCTACCGCCGGGCCGGCTTCCGCCCGTTCGCGACGGCCCTGATCGCCGAGCCCGCCGGGACCGGCCCGGCCGGCGCGTAGACCGTACGGCGCACCCCGCACAGGGTGCGCCGTGGGGGGAGGTCGTCAGTCCGAGTCCTCGTCGTCCTCGCCGCTGACGCCCTCCCCCTCGGCCTCGTCCACCACCCAGGCCGCCAGCCGTTCCGCGACCCCGGCCACGCCGAGCCGCCCCTCACGGATGGCCCGGGCGAGGCTGCGCACCTCGCGGGCGGTGGTCGCGACCGTGCAGCCGCTGGCCACCAGGTAGGCGTAGGCGACGGCGGTGGCGTACAGCTCGTTGGTCTTCTCCAGGGCCGGCACCCGGATCAGCTGGTGCATCAGGGCGGCGGCGCGGTCCTGCGGTTCGGGGTAGACGGCGATGTCGAAGATCTCGGCCTGATGGCGGGAGACCGCGGCGAGCAGCGACCCGTAGTCGGTGACCTGCGGGTCACCGGGTGTGTACTGCTCGGCGGTCATGAGCAGCCACGAGAGGTCGACCTCCAGGTTCAACGGCGCACGTCCTGCAGGTCGGCGCCGCCCCGCTCGCCGAACTCGGCCAGGAAGGCCGTCTCGTACTCCTTCATGAACTGCGCCGCGGCGTCGACGAACGCCCGCCCGGCCTCGCCCATGTCCTGCTGGACCAGGCGCTCGATGTACTGGTTCATGCTGATCCCCTGCTGCTCCGCCCGCTCCCGGGCCATCTCCGCGGTGGTGGCGTCCACCCGGACGTTCAGCTGCTTCTTACCCATGAATCTCAAGCTAGCGCCGATGTGCTAGCACAACAAGGGCGCATGCAAAGCCGTCGCACGCCCTCCCCGTTGTCGGGCGGCGCGGAGGAGTTCCGTTCGCGAGCCGGGGGAAGCGCCCACCGGACTCTTCGCTCCGGCAGGAAGTCGACCGGTCCGGCGTCCTGCGCCACGGGTCCCGGATCCGGCTCACCGACCCGGTGGGCCGGGGTCAGTTCGACCAGAAGGGGTCGTCGTCCCTGGGGAGGATGTCGGGATTGCCGTTGGACATGGTCGGCTCGGGGGTGGGGGTGCCGAAGGAGTCGTGGCCGTCGGCCACCGGGACGGGGCCGACCGACGCCCCGATGTCGATGTTGCCGGCGGGGTGGATGGTGATTCCCACGCCGGAGCCGTCCGGGGTGGTGGCGGACACGGCAAGCCGGTCCGGGGCGGCCGAGTTGACCGTGTAGCCCCTGGCCTGCAAGCCGCGCCGGACCATGTCCAGCAGGACGCCGTACTTGGCCGGCGAGACCTTGGTCATGATGTGGCGCCGGCGGGAGGCGGTCGCGTAGCCGAGGGAATGCTCGTCGAGCCCCCTGGAGTACTGCTCGGTCGAGCGGGGCCACTCGTCCCGGTACCGCAGCTTCGGCCGGACCTCGGACAGCGACTCGTCGAGCAGGGCGCTCAGCTGCTGGACGGCCTGCTCGGGAGGGATGAGCCGCTTCGAGGCCTTGCCCGTGGCGCCGGACGAGCAGGCGGTCAGAGCGAGCGCCAGTGCGGCGGCCGCGATGCCCAGCCGGCGTGTACTCCGCAACGACCCGTTCATCGCCGCCCCCTCGCTGTCATGTTGCACCTGCCCGCCACGATCCGGCACGCAGGCAGGTGGCCACTCTCTTCACGCCGAGGCACGGCACGGCGAAACTAGCAGATCAGCCATGCCGCGGGCCGCGCCCGGTGCCGCGAGGGCGGAGCCCGGGCGACCGGGACGAGAATGGCGGTGCCAGTGACGGCCGGACCACCGGCCAGGACATCCGGGGGTGAACACCGCCGGGCGCACCGGAGCGGTACCGATCGGAGCGAGACTTGAAGAGTTCTTCACCTTCGTAGACTCTGAATTGCCCTGAGCATTCCCTGGAGCGGCACCGACCGGTGTGGAGGCCGGCAATGACAGCCATGTTCGACCAGGAGCTGCGCGAGCAGCTCGACCAGGCCCGCAAGGAACTCGCGGCCGCCCGGGCCGACGGGGACGCCGACGGCGTCCAGGCGTACGAGGGCCGGATCGCCGGACTGCTCCGGCTCGCCGCCCAGCACGGGATCACCCTGCCGCCCAGCGCCGACGAAGGGGAGCCGGACCAGCGCTGAACGGCACGCCCGCCCGGGCGCTCACACCCGCGGACACACGGAGGCGGCACCCGGGAAACCCCGGATGCCGCCTCCGTCACAACTGGGCCGCCGCTACTGCGCGAGCTCCCCCACCGGCTCCAGGATCGCCACGCACTCGAAGTGGTGGGTCATCGGGAACAGGTCGAAGGCCCGCAGCGAGACCGGCCGGTAGCCGCCCTCGCGGAAGTACGCCAGGTCCCGGGCGAGCGCGGCCGGGTCACAGGCCACGTACGCGATCCGGCGGGCCGCCAGGCCGGCCAGGTGCGCGACGGTCTCCCGCCCGGCGCCCGCCCGCGGCGGGTCCAGGACGATCAGGTCGGTGGCGGTGATGCCGGTGCGCGGCAGCAGCGTCTCCACCCGGTCGCACTCGATCCGGACGTTGTCCAGCGCGGCCAGGTTGTGCCGGGCGTCCTCCACCGCCTGCTTGGCGGACTCGATGCCGAGCACCGCGCCGTCCTCGCCGACCCGGTCGGCCAGCGCGCCCGCGAACAGGCCCACACCGCAGTACAGGTCGAGCGCGTTCTCGCCCCACTGCGGGTCCAGGCCGTCCAGGACCGCGTCCACCAGGGTGTCCGGTGCCTCGGGGTGGATCTGCCAGAAGCCGCCGTTGCTGACCCGCCAGGTCCGCCCGGCCGCCCGCTCGCGCACGAAGGCGCGGCCGTGCACCCGGTGGACGTTGCCCTGCTCGTCGATCCGGCTGATCGACACCGGCTTGTCCAGCTCCACCAGCGGCAGCTGCGCGCCCGGCGCCGGGGTCAGCACCACCTGGCGGTCCGAGGAGCCGGAGGCGGCGATCACCTCGACCGAGGCGACGCCCGGCCAGTCACGGGCCTCGATCCCCAGCTCGCTGACGCCCTCGGCGGCGATCAGGCAGTGGTCCACCGGCTGGATGTCGTGCGAACGGTGCTTGCGCAGGCCGACCTTCCCGGTCCCCGCGTCCACCGTGTACTGCACCCGGGTGCGCCAGGCCGGCACCTGCCCGGCCGGGAGCTTGCCGCCGACCGGCTCGACACTGCCGTCCCAGCCGGCCTCGGCCGGGGTGAGCCCGGCCAGCTTGGCCAGCTGCTCGGTGAGCACCTGCACCTTGAGCTTGCGCTGCCCGCCGGGGGTGACGTGCTGCCAGTCGCAGCCGCCGCACTTGCCCGGCCCGGCGAACGGGCACGGCGGGGCGATCCGGTCCTTGGCCGGCTCCAGGATCTCCACCGCGTCGGCCCGCAGGAAGCGGGACTTGGTGGTGCCCTCGGTGACCAGCGCGATCACCCGCTCACCGGGCAGCGTGTGCCGGACGAACAGCACCCGGCCCTCGTGCCGGGCCACGCAGTGCCCGCCGCCGTGCGCGACCGGGCCGACCTCGACCTCGTACCGCTCGCCGACCAGCGGGTCGCCGCCGGGTCCCTTGGGGGCGGCCTCGGCGCGCGGCGGGCGCGGGGTGCGCAGCGCCTTGGGCGGGCGGACGGTCTGCTTGCGCGGACGGTCGCCCGTGGGCTTTGCCGACTTCGCCGACTTCGCCGACTTCGGCTGCTTGGCCGCGCCCTCGGCGGCTTCCGCCGGGCGCTCGGGGGCGCGCTCGCCCGGGGCGAGCGGGGCGGTCTGCGCGGTGAAGCCCTCGCGGTCGGTGGCAGCCGGACGCACCGGCTTGCCCCAGCGCGGACGGGCGACCTGGCCGGGCTTGGCACCGCCCTTGCGGGCGCCCTTGCCCGAGGAGCCGTTGGAGCGGGACGGGGTGTTGCGGGTCACTGGGAGGAGTCCTTGCTGCTGTCAGCGGTGGCGTCGGGCGTTGCGGAGACCTTCGACTTTACGGCCTTCGGTGCGCGTGGCTCACCACGCCGGACGGCACCGGGCGCCGACCACGCCTTCTGCGGCCTGCGCCGTTCGGAGGACTCCAACTGCCAGGGTACGGAGGTCACCATCACACCGGGCTTGAAGAGCAGGCGTCCCTTGAGCCGCAGCGCGCTCTGGTTGTGCAGCAGGTGCTCGTACCAGTGGCCGACCACGTACTCGGGGATGTAGACCGACACCACCTCGCGCGGGCTGCTGCGGCGCAGGTTCTTGACGTAGTCCAGCACCGGCCCGGTGATCTCACGGAACGGCGAGTCCAGCACCTTGAGCGGCACCTCGATGCCGCGCTCGTCCCACTCCTTGCGCAGCGCCGCGGTGTCCGCCGGGTCGACGTTCACGGTCACGGCCTCCAGCGTGTGGGCGCGGGCCAGCCGCGCGTACGCCAGGGCGCGCAGCGCCGGCTTGTGCAGCTTGGAGACCAGCACGATGGCGTGCACCCGGGTGGGCAGCACCACGTCGTCCGGCTCCTCCGCGGCGACCAGTTCCTCGGAGACCCGGTCGTAGTGCCGGCGGATGGCCTTCATCATCACGAACAGCACGATCATCGCGGCGATCGCGATCCAGGCGTGGCTGATCTTGGTGGCGAGGACGACGATCAGCACCGCCATGGTCATCACCAGGCCGAAGGTGTTGATCGCCCGGCTGCGCTGCATGTGGCGGCGGCGGGCCGGGTCGGTCTCGCCGCGCAGCTCCCGCGTCCAGTGCCGGATCATGCCGGACTGGCTCATGTTGAAGGAGACGAAGACGCCGACGATGTAGAGCTGGATCAGCCGGGTCGGGTCGGCGTCGAACGCGATGATGAACAGGATCGCGGCCAGCGCCAGCAGGATGATGCCGTTGGAGAACGCCAGGCGGTCGCCGCGGGTGTGCAGCTGGCGCGGCAGGTAGCGGTCCTGGGCCAGGATCGAGCCGAGCACCGGGAACCCGTTGAAGGCGGTGTTGGCGGCCAGCACCAGGATCAGGCCGGTGACGGCGGCGACGAAGAAGAACCCGGGCGTGAAGTTCGAGAAGACGGCCTCGCTGATCTGGGCGAGCGCGGTCTTCTGGTGGTAGTCGGCCGGGGCGCCGCCGAGCTGCTCGACGGGGTTCTCGGCCATCTGGACGCCGGTGAGCCGGGCCAGCCAGATGATGCCCATGAACATCACGACGGCGATGGTGGCCATCATCAGCAGGGTGGTCGCCGCGTTCTTGCTCTTCGGCTTGCGGAAGGCCGGCACACCGTTGGAGATCGCCTCCACACCGGTCAGCGCGGCACAGCCCGAGGAGAACGCCTTGAGCAGCAGGAACACCATCGCGAAGCCGGCCAGCGAATCATTGCCCGGGGTGGCCGCCAGATGGAAACCGGAGCTCTCGGCCGGCATCTCCTGCCCGAAGGCGAAATGCCGGATCACCCCGTAGACGACCATGCCGAGCACACCGGCCATGAAGGCGTAGGTCGGAACGGAGAAGGCCGTGCCGGACTCACGGACCCCGCGCAGGTTCATCCCCATCAGCAGGATGACCACGACGACGGACAGGGTCAGCTCGTGCCCGCGCAGCGCGGGCACCGCGGAGACCACGTTGGCCACACCCGAGGTGGTCGAGACCGCCACGGTCAGGATGTAGTCCACCATCAGCGCGCTGGCGACCACCAGACCGGAGTTCGGCCCGTGGTTGACGGTGGCGACCTCGTAGTCACCGCCGCCGCTGGGATAGGCGTGGACGTTCTGCCGGTACGAGGCCACCACCGCGAGCATCACGATGGCGACGACAACGCCGATCTGCCAGGAGAAATGGATGGCCGAGGCGCCCGCCAGGGAGAGCGTCAACAGGATCTCCTCGGGCGCGTACGCGACCGAGGAGAGCGCGTCCGAGGCGAAAACGGGCAGCGCGATGCGCTTGGGGAGCAGCGTTTCCCCGAGCTTGTCGCTGCGCAACGCACGCCCGATCAGGATGCGTTTCGGAAGGTCAGTCGGCATAGGCACGTTAAGGAATCGTAGGGGCTGTTCGGAGCGTGGTCTGACTTATCTCCCCCCCTTCGTCGCGACCGCGTTCGACGGACCGGCTAGCGTGTCGGATACGAGCAGGCGGGCAACACTTGGATTGTCGCGCCGAGCACCCCTGAGGACGCTCGCCCCGCACGGCGGGGCGGGGAAGGATGACGAACGGTGTTTGCGCAGGTCAAGAACCCAACGGGACGGGTGAGGTAGCGCCGGTGCACATCGTCATCATGGGCTGCGGCCGCGTGGGCTCCGCCCTCGCCAGGGCGCTGGAGAAACAGGGCCACTCGGTGGCCGTCGTCGACCAGGACCCGACGGCGTTCCGCCGGCTGGGCGCCGGGTTCAACGGGCGCCGGGTGACGGGCGTCGGCTTCGACCAGGACACCCTGCGCGAGGCGGGCATCGAGGAGGCCGGCGCGTTCGCCGCCGTCTCCAGCGGAGACAACTCCAACATCATCGCGGCCCGGGTCGCCCGGGAGAACTTCGGCGTGGAGAACGTCGCGGCCCGGATCTACGACCCCCGGCGCGCCGAGGTCTACCAGCGTCTGGGCATCCCGACCGTCGCCACCGTCCGCTGGACGGCCGACCAGATGCTGCGCCGGCTGCTGCCGAGCGGCGCCGAGCCGCTCTGGCAGGACCCGAGCGGCACCGTGCAGCTCGCCGAGGTGGCGTACAACCCGGTCTGGGTCGGCCACCGGCTGAGCGCGCTCGAGGAGGCCTCCGACACCCGGGTGGCGTTCGTCACCCGGCTCGGCGAGGGTGTGCTGCCCACGCCCCAGATGGTGGTGCAGGAAGGCGACCTGGTGCACGTGATGCTGCGCCGGGCCGACCTGACGGCGGTCGAGGCCGCGTTCGCGCAGGGGCCGAAGGAGGAGGGTCACTGATGCGGGTCGCCATTGCCGGAGCCGGGGCCGTCGGCCGCTCGATCGCGGGCGAGCTGCTGGAGAACGGCCACGAGGTCCTGCTGATCGACAAGAACCCCAACTCCATCTCGGTGGAGCGGGTCCCCATGGCGGAGTGGCTGCTGGCCGACGCCTGTGAGATCACCTCGCTGGACGAGGCGGCGCTGCATCGCTGCCACGTGGTGATCGCCGCGACCGGTGACGACAAGGTCAACCTGGTCGTCTCGCTGCTGGCGAAGACCGAGTACGGCGTGCCGCGGGTGGTCGCCCGGGTGAACAACCCGAAGAACGAGTGGCTCTTCAACGAGTCCTGGGGCGTGGACGTGGCCGTCTCCACCCCGCGTCTGATGTCCGCCCTGGTCGAGGAGGCGGTCAGCGTCGGCGACCTGGTCCGGCTGATGCGCTTCAGCCAGGGCAACGCCAACCTGGTCGAGCTGACCCTGGCCTCGGACACCGAACTGGTCGGCACCCGGGTCGGCGACGTGCCGTGGCCGCCCGACACCGCGCTGGTGACCATCATCCGCGAGGGCCGGGTGCTGACGCCGGGCAAGGACGACACCCTGGAGGGCGGCGACGAGCTGCTCTTCGTCGCCGCGCAGGAACGCGAGGAGGAGCTGGAGGACCTGCTGTCCGCCTCCTCCGGCGCCCAGTAGCGCCACCGCCACGCGAGAGGGCCCGCACTCGGTGAGTGCGGGCCCTCTCGCGTGGCCTGGTCGGACACGCCCTACGGCCGGTCGGCCTCTTCGGCCGGCTCGTCGTCCAGCTGCGCCTTGATCGGCGGCGGCGCCTTCAGCAGGATCTGCCAGGTGACGTACATCGCCAGCAGCATCGGCGGGATGCCCAAGGCGACCTTCAGCCAGCCGAGCAGGTTGACGTTGTGGGAGAAGTACAGCGGGAAGAGGATCAGCGGCTTGATGCCCATGATCACCACCCAGGCCCAGGTGGCCTTGGTGTAGGCGGCCAGTCGGCCCGGGTTCTCCTTGCGCCAGGTGAACATCTCCCCGGTGATCGGGCCCAGCATCACGCCGATCAGCGGCCAGCGGACCAGGGCCGAGACGGCGAAGCCGAGGCAGTAGCCGACGTTCCAGAGCAGGCCCGGCAGATAGAAGTCCTCGGCCTTGCCGGTCTTCATCGAGATCCAGACGCCGAGGCCGACCCCGAACACCCCGCTGAAGGCGTGCTGGACGGTCTCCCGCCTGGCGAGCCTGGTCACCACGAACAGCGCGCAGAGGCCGAGCGCCGCCCAGCCGGCCGGCGCCACCTCGTGGGTGATGTTGTAGGTGACGATGAAGACAAGGCCGGGCAGGGTCATGTCGATCATGCCGCGCACGCCGCCGAAGGCCTGCATCACGGTGTCGGCGGCCTCCTTGGAGGCGGCGGCCCGCCGGGCCGCCTCGTTCTCGGCGGCGTCGTTGATCCCGGCCAGGTCGAGCTGGGCGGCGGACTCGCCGCCGGGCTGGTTGCTCACGCTCATTCGCTCCCGTGTCCGACCGGACGCAGCTCATAGCGGGGGTTGAACAGCACGCGGCGCCCGCGTGCCAGGCTGATCCGGCCGCTGGCAACCAGCCGGCGGCCGGGCTCTATGCCCGCGATGGAGCGGCGGCCGAGCCAGACCACGTCCAACGCCTCGGTGCCGTCGAAGAGTTCGGCCTCCAGCGCGGGCACGCCGGCCCGCGGGCGGAGGGTCACGGTCCGCAGGGTGCCTGCCACGGTGACCACTTCACGGTCTCCGCAGCGGGCGATCGGGGTGCAGCCCGACTCCGCCGCGCTCTCCTGGCGCAACTCCTCGGCCTGCAGCTCCTCGGTGGAGGAGGTCAGCCGGCTGAGCATGCGGCGGAAGCGGCCCTGCGGCTGGTCGCTGCTGATGTCACCACTCATGCCGGAAGGGTACCGGTTTCGGGGGCCCCGAGGGCAGGCCGCGATATCGGGGCGGTGCCCGGGGCTCACCCCTCGAAGCGGTAGCCCATGCCCGGCTCGGTGATGAAGTGCCGCGGGTGCGAGGGGTCACGTTCCAGCTTGCGCCGCAGCTGGGCGAGGTAGACCCGCAGGTAGTTGGTCTCGGTGCGGTAGGCCGGGCCCCAGACCTCCTGGAGCAGCTGGGTCTGGCTGACCAGTCGGCCTGCGTTGCGGACCAGTACCTCCAACAGATGCCATTCGGTCGGGGTGAGGCGGACGTCGGTGCCGTCCCGGTTGACCTTCTTCGCCGCGAGGTCGACGGTGAAGCTGTCGGTGACCACCAGCGAGTCGTCCTCCCCGGCCACCGGCTCGGCCCGGCGGACGGCGGCGCGCATCCGGGCGAGCAGCTCGTCCATGCCGAACGGCTTGGTCACGTAGTCGTCCGCGCCGGCGTCCAGCGCCTCGACCTTCTCGTCGGAGGCGTGCCGGGCCGAGAGCACGATGATCGGCACCCTGGTCCAGCCGCGCAGGCCCTTGATCACCTCGACGCCGTCCATGTCGGGCAGACCGAGGTCGAGGACGACGACGTCGGGGTGCCGGGCGGCGGCCAGCTCCAGCGCGCTCGCGCCGTCGTGGGCCGCGTCGACCTCGTACTTGCGGGCCTTGAGGTTGATCACCAGCGCGCGGACGATCTGCGGTTCGTCGTCCACGACGAGGACCCGGGTCATACGGGCTCCGCCTTTCACAGCTGTCGGAAGGGAAGGTCTGACGTGGTCATACACGGGACGGGCTGGTCGCCGCCTCGGGCGGGGCCGCGTCGGGCGGCCCGCTCTCGTCCGGCTCCGGCGGGCGGTCGGCGGCGGGCAGGGTGACCACCATCGTCAGGCCCCCGCCGGGGGTGTCCTCCGCGGTGACGGTACCGTCCATGGCCTCGACGAAGCCGCGCGCCACCGCGAGCCCCAGGCCCACTCCGGCGCCGCGCGGGGCGTCCCCGTACCGCTGGAACGGCGCGAAGATCCGTTCCTTGGCGTCCTCGGGCACCCCCGGGCCGCGGTCGACGATCCGCAGCTCGACCCGGCCGGGGCCGCCCACCGGGTGCAGGGCGTCGGCCTTGACCAGCACCTTGACGCCGTCCGGGCTGTACTTGACGGCGTTCTCGACCAGGTTGGCGAGCGAGCGTTCCAGCAGCCCGCCGTCGGCCCGGATCATCGGCAGGGTCTCCGGGACGTCCAGCCGCACGGAGTCCGGCGGCACGCCGCCGAGCGCGAACGGCACCACCTCGTCCAGGTCGGTCTCCTGGATCAGCGGGGTGACGGTGCCGGTCTGCAGCCGGCTCATGTCGAGCAGGTTGTTGATCAGATGGTCGAGCCGGTCGGCGCCGGCCTCTATGCCGGCCAGCAGCTCCGCCTCGTCCTGCTCGTCCCATTCGACGTCCGCCGAGCGGAGCGAGCTGACCGAGGCCTTGATGCTCGCCAGCGGGGTTCGCAGGTCGTGCGAGACGGCGGCGAGCAGCGCGGTGCGGATCCGGTTCCCCTCCGCCTCCCGGCGGGCGGCGACGGCCTCCCCGGCCAGTCGGCGGCGCTCCAGCAGCACCGCGGCCTGGGCGGCGAAGGCGCCGAGCAGTCGGCGGTCCTCGGCGGGCAGCACCCGGCCGCGTAGGACCAGGGCCAGGGTGTCACCGACCGGCACGTCCACGTCGGCGGCCTCGGGACGCCCCGGCGGGTGCGGGCCGGCCGTCGCGACCGCCTGCCACGGGCCGAGCGGGTCCGGCCGTTCCAGCAGCGCGGCGGAGTCCTGCTGAAAGGTCTCCCTGACCTGCTCCAGCAGCGCCGTCAGCACACCCTCCCCGCTCGGCGCGCCACGCAGCACGGTGCCCGCCAGCGCGCTGAGCGTCTGCGCCTCGGTCTGGCTGCGGGCCGCCTGATGGGTGCGCCGGGCGGCCAGGTCCACCACGGAGGCGACCGCGATGCCGACGGTGGTGAATATCGCCACCGCGATGATGTTCTGCGGCTCGGAGATGGTGAAGGTGTGAATCGGCGGCGCGAAGTAGTAGTTCAGCGCCGAGGAGCCGACCAGGGCGGAGGCGATCGCCGGGAACAGCCCGCCGACCAGCGCCGCGCAGACCGTCAGCGACAGGAACAGCAGCATGTCGGTGGAGAGGCCGAGTCCGTTGGTGTGGGTGAGCAGCAGCGCCAGCAGCGGCGGCCCGCCCACCCCGATCAGCCAGCCGGTGACGGTCCGCGGACGGCCCAGGTCGGTGACCCGGCGGGTCGGGAGCCGGCCGCGCCCCTTGGCGGCGTGCTCGTGGGTGACGATGTGCACGTCGATGTCGCCGGAGTCCCGGGTCACGGTGGTGCCCACGCCCGGACCGTAGATGTACTGCCAGGCCGGCCGACGGCTGGTGCCCAGCACGATCTGGGTGGCGTTGACGCCCCGGGCGAAGTCCAGCAGCCCGGCCGCCGGATCGTCGCCCAGCACCGCGTGGAAGCTGCCGCCCAGGCTCTCCACCAGCGCCCGCTGTTCGATCAGTGCCTGCGGCGAGCCGGAACCGGAGCCGACCAGGCCGTCCGAGCGGGAGATGTGGACGGCCAGCAGCTCGCCGCCGGAGCCGCGCGCGGCGATCCGGGCCGCCCTGCGGATCAGCGTCGCGCCCTCCGGCCCGCCGGTGAGGCCGACCACGATGCGCTCACGGGCCTGCCAGGTACCTTCGATGCCCTGCTCGGCCCGGTACTTCTGCAGGTACTCGTCGACCCGGTCCGCGGTCCACAGCAGCGCCAGCTCGCGCAGCGCGGTCAGGTTCCCCGGGCGGAAGTAGTTGGCCAGGGCGGCGTCGATCTTCTCCGGCGCGTACACGTTGCCGTGTGCGAGGCGGCGGCGGAGCGCCTGCGGTGACATGTCGACCAGTTCGATCTGGTCTGCCCGCCGGACCACCTCGTCCGGGACGGTCTCCCGCTGCCGTACCCCGGTGATGCCCTCGACCACGTCGCCGAGCGACTCCAGGTGCTGGATGTTCACGGTCGAGATCACGTCGATCCCGGCCGCCAGCAGTTCCTCGACGTCCTGCCAGCGCTTGTCGTTGCGGCAGCCGGGGACGTTGGTGTGCGCCAGCTCGTCCACCAGCGCCACCTGTGGGCGGCGGGCCAGCACGGCGTCCAGGTCCATATCGGTGAACGCGGCGCCCCGATGGACCAGCTCGCGGCGCGGCACCACCTCCAGGCCGGCCACCAGCGCCGCCGTGTACCGCCGCCCGTGGTCCTCGACGAACCCCACCACGACGTCCGTGCCACGCTCCAGTCGCCGGTGCGCTTCGGCGAGCATGGCGTACGTCTTGCCGACCCCGGGGGCCGCCCCGAGGTAGATGCGCAGCCTGCCTCGTCCCATGAGCACCATTCTTGATCCGGCCCGGCCCGGGGGCCACCCCCGGACACCTGTTCCCCTCCCCTTCGAGACTACGGCGTGGGAGGCGATTTTCCGCTGATCAGGGCGCTGATCAGGCGGTTTTAGCGGCATATTGACGGCGGAGCGGCGCGCCGGGGTGCCCTGTCCGAGCAGCCGTCGCGACCGTGCCCTGCGCGTGATGCCGTAAATACACAGCAATACACGGCCGTAAACGCAGAGAACCCCCACCCGGAATCGGGTGGGGGTTCTCTGGAATAATTGTTCGGCGGCGTCCTACTCTCCCACAGGGTCCCCCCTGCAG
>NZ_JBIUYD010000032.1:0-5535 GCF_044744345.1 Kitasatospora sp. NPDC087315
CCCGGCTACGCCGGGTAACCACGGGCCTTCGGCCCGGGTTGCTTGCGCCTTCGGCGCTGCGCGGCGGCGGCGCCGCCGGGACAGCCCGGCCTTCGGCCGGGGGTACCGGCTTCGCCGGTACTGGGTGGCGGCTGCGCCGCCATAGGCGCCCGGCTGCGCCGGGCCTGCCGGGGCTGCGCCCCGGCGGTGGTGGGTGCCGTGGCAGCACGGGGCCGCGTGAGGGGTCAACTCCGGACTTTGCCCGTGGAGTTGACGGAACGTGGAAGGGTGGGGCCTTCGGCCCGGGTGGTGCGGGGTGCGGGAGGCCGGCCTGGTGGTGGGCTGGGTGTGATGGCGGGGTGCGTGCTGGGGTGGAGTCACTCGAAGGGGTGGAGAGGGACGGGCTTCGCCCGAAGTCGGTGCATCAAACTATGGCTACCGCTAGGCTTTGGAGATGTTGCGGCCCTCTGGGGCCCTCTGGTCAGCCTTTCTGAATTCGCTTGGCGCGAAGCCTCTCGGGATTTCCGTGAAGATTTCCGCAAAGGGAATCCTCAGTGCATCCTTGCTGGCTGATTTCATGGCGGAAGAAACGGTGGGAGGGAGACAAGCATATGCGGAATTCAACGGCGCAGGATCGCGGGAAGGGGCTCCGTGGTCGGGGAAGACATCGCGGGGAGGCACGGTGCCAGCCTTCGGCCGAGGGTCAGGTCGGGCCGGATCCGGCGGGGGCGGGGTCCGGAGGAGCCCCCGCCGGGGCTTCCGCGCGGCTGGAAGCCCAGCACGTCCGGCGGGAGGGCACTCCACCCGTCGTCCGGCGAGGCGGAGCGCAGCGGGCGCGGCACTGCCGGATCGGCCGCAGGTCGATGCGACGGGCCGCGCGTCCTGGTGCCTTCGTTCAAGGCGCTCGCGGGCGTCCCGTACGTACGGGACGCTCCCGGTTCCTTCCGCACCGCCCATATAGAGGGGGCAAGAGGATGCATATCCGCAGGTCACAGCGGTGCGGCCGTTGGCGATCTGTCCCCTGTGGATGGGCATATCGCGTCCGGTATGAGACTCCTGGGTACTCACATCGCGCATCAAATGTTGGCTGTACTTGACACGGAAGTGCGGAAATGTTGGGTCCAGTTGACATATTTTCTGGGCGCAGGTGCTCGGGGTGCTTGGTGGGCGCGGGTGGAGTGTTGTGTCCCCCCTGGGGGGACACAACACGCGCAAATGTTGGCTGCGCTTGAAGAAAAAGCTAAGTGGAGCTGACATACTGCAGGCGGCAGTCGAAGATCGCGAAGAGGTGGGAGAACGACCCGGTGTCAGCTGAACCGCAGGGCCGCCGGACGGCTGCCAAGCCGAAGCGGGTGCTGGCGCAGCCTGCCCTGCCGCTGGAGGATCCGACGGCGGGTTGGGGGCGCCGGGCGCGGCGTTCGACGGTGGAGGACCTGACCGAGCTGGCGGACCAGTACCCGGACCGCGACCTCTTCCTGAGTGCGGAGCGTCAGCGGGTGGAGTTCTACTCCTCTCCGGAGCAGCCGAACGCGTTCTCCATGGACTCCCTGGAGTTCTTCCTGGTCCTGGTGCAGTACTTCCGCGAGGCGCTGCCGTTCCGGGTGATCCTGCTGCTGATCGCCTGTCAGCGGGCCGGTGGGCGGATCCACCTGACGCAGGAGGAGATGGCCACGGTGCTGGACGTGCCCCGCCGTCGGGTCAACGAGACGCTGGTCGAGATCATGGAGCACGGCATCGTGTTCAAGGTCGCGCGGGGCGTCTACCAGTTCAACCCGCCCTACTCCTACCGTGTGGCCGAGTGGCTGCCGGGTACGGAGAGCACGAAGCCGGTCTACCGCAAGGTGGAGCAGGGGGAGGCGATCTCCGAGATCCGGGGCGACAAGGCGCTGCCGGACCTGGTGCGCTTCCCCTCGCTGGAGACGATGCGCCAGGAGATCGAGCGCCTGCGCAAGGAGCGGGCGAAGGCCCGGGCGGAACGGGCGGCGGCCCGGGCCGCCGAGGCGATGAAGGAGAGCGGATCCGATGAGCAGTGCTGACCTGCGGTTCGCCAACGTCAACTGCGAGGGCGTGCTGGCGGACCTCGACCTTCTGCCGGCCGCGTACCGGGTGCTGCTGAAGCTCCGGGCACACAGCGAGCCGGGCGGGCTGATCAACATGGACCAGGCCGCCATCGCCACCCTGATGGGACTGAGCCGTCCGACCGTCAACGCGGCGCTGCGGGACCTGGACCTGGCGCAGCTGCTCACCCGGGTGCGTAACGGCTCGTACCAGCTGAACCCGATGCTGGCCGGCTACCTCACCGTGCGGGAGTGCAAGGCCGCGGTGGCCAAGATGCCCCCCGAGCAGCGGCTGAACTGGCCCGGGTTCGTGGACCAGTACCGGCGCAACGTCGACCAGTACCAGGACCAGCTGGAGGAGCAGCGCCGTAAGCGCGCTGAGAAGGCGAACGCGGAGGCCGCGGTCGAAGCGCGGCGCCGTGGGACCTTGCGGGCAGTCGGCGGCTGAACCTTCTCGGATCGGAGCACAGGACCAATGGGGGCGGAGTTGGAACAGAAGGAATCCCGACTGAAGAGGGCGGGAACCGACTTCCTCGCGGACGTGGCAGATTCGCTCCGCCGGAGCCGCGAGGACCGGGCTGTGGTCCACGGGATCGGGATGGCGGTGTGGGAGGACCTACCGCTGGTCCTGGAGGCGCTGTCCAGCTTCGCGGACAAGCAGTCCGCGGACGCGCAGGCCCGGAACGCCTTGGCCACCAAGGCCAAGACCGGGGAAGACAAGGCCCGTAAGCGCAGCGAGGCGTTCGAGATGATGACAAGCGTCCAGCAGTCCGAGCAGCTGAAGCAACGGCTGATCGACGCTGGGCGCCAGCTGAACGACGAACGTATCGCCGACCTCACCTGACCCATCGCCCGGTCCCGGGCTACAGTCCCGGCATGAACGACACCACCGCCTACGAACAGGCGCAGCAGCGGAGTGTGCGGGTGCCGAGTCGGTGCTCGGTGCCGTGGGGGGTGTGCCCGGAGCACGGCGCCACCCTGGCCTCCAGTGCCGAACGGGGTACCTGGTGCATGGACCCGGCCTGCCTGGAGACCTGGCCGTATGACCGGATGGACGCGGCCTGCGTGGAGCCGGCCACCCACACGGTGGAGGCCGGGGACGGCGGCCGGTACATCGTCTGCGACGGCCACGCCCGTGCCGCCCGGATCCACATCGTCGGCGGCCAGGTCGTGCCCGGCGTCGCGTAGCCCCGCCTGGGCCTGGCCCCCGTCCTGCCTGCGGCTGACGGCGTGTCACCGGCGATATCCGCCCCGCGGCTTGGCCCGCCCGGTAGCCTGCCGGTGGGCCGCGTGGTGTCGGTCCCGGACCGCTGCCAGGCCGCGACCGGCAGCACCAGTGTCCTGACGGTGCTCCGCATCAACGCCCGTCCAGCAGACTCTCCCGGTGCCGTCCAGTGGCCCGGATCGCGGGCCGGCCACCGAAGGACACCCGATGGTGAAGAACCACGCCCGGAAGAACGCCGCCCGCGCTCGGGCCGCCGCGACCGGCGAGAGCCACCAGGCCGCTGTCGCCGTCGTCCGCGCCCTCCCCGGCCGGCCTTCCCTCCTGCCGCCGCCCCCGACCGACGCGGAGATCCTCGCCGAAGGGCGGGACACGATCGCCGCCGCGCTCGGCGAACTCGCCCAGCAGGCCGGCGACCCGCAGCGGCGCAGCATGTACCTGGAGCTCCAGCGGGAGGTCGATGCCTCCACCACCGCCGCCGACCTGACGCCCGAGCGCGCCGAGCTGGCGTACCGGGAGGCGGACACCTTCTGGATGAACCGCTGGAACGGCTTCTCCGCGAGCCCGATCGGGTCGGCGGACAACCTCGACGGCATCAGCCGGTGCTACTGGGCGCGGCGGACCATCTACGAGTGGCTCTGGCCCCGGGAGTGGGACACCCACCTGTACGGGCACGGGGACTGACGGCCGGTCACTTCGGTCCCGCTGCACTGGGTGGAGCCGGGCCGAAGTGGTCCGGGATCGGCCGGCCGCTCCGATAGCCTGGCGGCGGCGAGCTGAACGCCCATCCCGTTGTCGTGCGCCCACGCCGCGCGAGTCCCGGGAGAAGGTCCTGCGGGATCCAGGCGTCCGGACTTCTTGAACCGTCGGATCCTCTTCTTCACCGGCCGATGGCGTGGGCGCAGTGCCGGTCTCCGAGGAGACGATCGTGACCAAGCGCACCACCGACCAGCAGCGCGCCCGCGAGCTGCAGCAAGCTGAGGGCATCAGCTACCACGAGGCCCTCAACCGGGTCCGGGCGCAGCGGGAGAGCCGGCGGCCCCGGCCGGAGATCCCCTCCAGCGTGGTGCTGACCGAGTCCACCCTCATCGCCGTCGAATCGGCCCGGGGCGTGCACTGCATGGCCTGCCACAAGCCGATGGGCTTCAACGACTGGGCGGTGCACCTGGCGGATGTGACCGGCCGCGGCTACTTCGACCCCGCCCTGTGCGCCGGCTGCGCCACGGCGATCGGCCGGGCCGCCGCCCGCATCCCCGCGCACCCGGCGCCGGACCCCGACGACCCGGACACCCTCCTCGTCCCCGACAGCGCCGCCGACGGGACCGTGGCCTACCTCTCCCCGGACCGGGTCCACCTGCTGTGCCTGCGCCACGCCCCCACCGCCCCGGCCGACGACGACGGCCGGTACGAGCCCGTGACGGCCGACGACCTCCAGGCCCTCGGCCACGGCTTCCGCCCGGGCGGCGGCGGGCACCACTGCAGCGTCTGCAACCTGGACGTCCAGGAGCTCCTGGACGTCTGACGCACCCCCTGCCGGGGCCGGTGGCCGGTCAACGGCGTCGGCCCCCGGCCCCGCGCCTCCCCGGGCGCCTCCCGGCACTCCTGCGGGCCGCTGAGCGCCCCTGCGACGGTGCTGCGGCTTCTCGGTGGGCCGGTGGCGCTGCGGGGCGGCAGAATGCCCGCGTGGGCCTGGTCCGGCAGCTGTGATGCCGGACCAGGCCCACCTTGGTCTGCTGACCGTTCGTCAGCGGCGGCCTCGGCTGCTGCTCGGAGAGGAGCCCCTGAGCCAGGTCGAGGGCCGGGCGACGATCGTCGCCGCACTCGGCGACCTCGCCCAGCAGACCACCCACCTGCAGCGGCGCAGCCTGTATCTGGAGCTCCAGCGGGAGGTCGAGGCGTCCACGACGTTCGCCGACCTGCGAAGGGCCCGGGGAACCTTCGCGTTCCGCCAGGCCGACGGGTACTGGCTGGACCGCTGGAACGTGCTGTCGGAGAGCCCGCCCGAGTCCTCCGACGACCACCTGCGCAGCATCAACCGGTGCTACTGGGCGCGGCGGGTGATGTACGAGTGGGTCTGGCCCGGGGAGTGGGACAAGCACCTCTACGGGAGCGGGTACCGACGGCACGCACAGCTGCGAGGCGCCGGGCCCCCGGGGGGGGGGGGGGGCCGCGGGGGGGGGGGGAACCGCGGCGCCGCCCCGCCGGGGCGGGGGGGGGGGCGGTTAAGGGCCCCCCCCGGCGCGGGGGCCGCGACGGGGGGGCGGCCCCCCCTTGATT
>NZ_JBIUYD010000032.1:5545-80943 GCF_044744345.1 Kitasatospora sp. NPDC087315
CTAGTGGGGGCGGGGGTTGTTTTCGTTGTGGGTCGGGCCGGGGGTGTGGGACAAGCACCTCTCCGGGAGCGGGTACCGCCGGCACGCACCGCTGCGTGGCGCCGCCCACGTGGGGGGGGCCGGCGCCTCGTGGCTTGTCAGAACCGGCTGCGCCGCACGACGGGCCGGGCGGGCGGGGCCTGATCGGCGCCCCGCAGGGCGAGGGCCGCGATCCGGGTGCGCTCCAGCCAGTTCATGACCTGGCGCAGTGTGGCGGGGTCGAGATGGCGGGTGAGGTCGCGGACGGCCTGGTGGTCGTCGTCGGTCAGGGAGTGGAGGCCGGCGCGCTCCAGGGCGGTGTAGAGGGGCTGGGCGGCGGTGCCCGCGAGGCCGCGGTGGGCGGCATCAGTGTTCTGGCGGGCCTGGTAGGCGGCCTCGCGGGCGCAGGCGGCGATGTCCTGGCGGTGGCGTTCGGCGCGCAGCGCCTGCTGGAGAACGATGTCGTGGTCGGGGTCGTAGCGCTCGGCGCCGGCCTGGGCGGTGTGGTCGTGGACGCGCTGCCACTCGGCCAGGGCGTTGGCCGCGGTGGCGAAGGCGGTCTCGTCCTCGGCGTCGGCGTGCCGGTCGGCGGCGCGCTCGTCGTCCCGGGCCCTGTGCAGGGCCTGCTCGATGTTCTCCAGGGTCATCCCGGCCGCCCGGCGGCGGACCCGGCCGCGGACGTCGCCGAGCAGGCCGTGCTCCTGGTCGTCGTGCTCGTCCTCGTCCTCGCCCTCGTCGTGGGCGTGGGCGTGGTCGGGAGGGATGGGGTGCTGGGCGAGGGCGGCGTGCAGGGTCGCTCCGGCCTCCCATGCCTCGGCGTGTACGACGGGCTGCGGTTGGCCGTCCGGGCCGGCGCTAAGGACGATCCGGCCCTCGACCAGGGCCACCCAGCCGTCCAGGCCGTCGACATCGCGCTCGGTCCAGCCGCGGGCGAGGCCCGCGCCGTGGTGCAGGGTGCGGATGCCCTCGTCGCCGGACCACCGCAGCCAGATCGCGCCGCGCACCAGCGGCGAGTCCAGAACCGGGCGGCCCAGGTCCCGGTCCGCGGGCGCGGGCCGGCTCCGGGAGGCGGACAGCTCCAACCGCCCGGGTGCGGCGGGGTCGGGGCCGGTGGTGTTCGGGACCGGCTTCACGGAGTCCGGCATGGTGGTGGTGCCTCCCCTTCTCGGCTGTTCGTGCGGTTCAACGGCGGCCGCCACCGGGCGGTGACGGCCGGACGGGCGGTCAGGTTCTACGGCTCCCGGGGCGGGGCCGGAGGCGAGGTAACGGATGAGCCGGGTCGTGAGTCCTCGGCGCCGGCGCCGTTGGCGCCGAACAGGTCTTCCACCGTGTCCAGGTCGAGGCCGGTGGCGAGGTTGGTCAGATACTCGCGCTGCTCGATGGTGAGGCCGAGTTCGGGATCGTCGGCCAGCCGAACGAGCGCTGCGGCCACCAACCCGGGCGCAGCGGCGGCGAGAGCGTTGTGGAGTGCCTCCTGGCGGGCCTCGCGGGTGCAGGCGCCCTGGTAGTGAAGGGCGATCTCGAAGGCGTCGCCGGCCCGTTGGGCCAGGGCGTCGTAGGCGAGATGGTCGAGCGGGTCGGCGCGGCGGTCGCCGAGCATCGGCAGGAAGCGGGTCATCGGGGCTGTTCCCTTCCGGCGGGGCGGCCGTTGAGCCGGCCGCCTTGCACGATGTGTGTGCTACTGGTCGGTGGTGCAGTCGTGGTCGGCCTCGACGTAGTCGCCGTCCGCGAAGTCGGTGTCGAGCACCCAGCCGCACTCCCCGCACTCGGCACGGCCCTCCCAGCCGATCTCGCCCCCCTCGCCTTCATCACAGTCGTGGTCGGCTTCCACGATGGTGGCGTCCTCGAACCAGGCCTCGCCCGTGCTGCCGCAGTCGCCGCAGTACCAGTCCGCGCACCAGTTCACGGTCAGCGGTTTGTACGTGTGCTGGGCGGTCACTGTCCCTCCTTCGAACTGGATGGTTGATGCCGCTACCGGGTGGCCATCGGCGGCTGGCCGCCGGCGATGCGGCAGGCGTCGCGGTCGATGTGGAAGCGCGGCCCGGCATCACGGTCCTGACCCGGCTCCGGGATCGGGCCGACCCAGGTGATGCCCTCCCCGGTGATCCGGTCGCCGCAGTGGGCGCAGCGCCACCGCGCCGGCGTCAGCGCCCACGCCGCCTCGAGGTCCGCCAGCTCCTGGTCGGCGTCACCGTGGCCGTGGCCGTCCTGGTGGTCATCGTTCGTCATCAGGCCTTGTCCCGTCCTTGGAATTCTGGTGGCTTTCGCGGTCGAATGCTTCCGGGAAATTTGGGTGTAAACCCGTGCCCGGGTCTCCGGGAATGCGGTTCGGAATTTCGTCCTGCTCTGCCGCCGAGGCCGGATTCCCCAGATTCTCGCCCGTCATGGCCGTCTCTGGCCGGTCGCGTCCGGGCCGGTGGCCGCGCTGCTCCCGGTGCGGGGCGCGGCCACCGGCCCGTGATCGCCTTCCGTTAACTCACCTCACATGTAGGCGAGTTGGGCGGATCGGAGGCCGGCGGTCAGTTGAGGTCGAAGTCGTCGGGGTCGTACTCGAAGTCGTCTGCGGTGAAGCCGATGTAGGCGCCACCGTTGAAGTAGTCGGCGAGGGCTTCGCCGATCACCTCGCGCACCTCGTCCTCGTCCTCGGCGCGAGCCAGGGCGGCGGCCTGCTCACCGGTGAGGCTGAGGTGGACGTCGCGGGCCCGGATCGCGTCCGAGCCGCGGATCTCGAAGGTGCGGGTGCGCCCGACCCGGGCGGTGATGCCGGAGTACGTGCCGAGCGTCTGGAGCTGCTTGGCCTTGCGCTCGCGGCCGCGTTCGGTGGTCTGTACATCGAGCGCTTCGCGCTGCAGCCGCTCGGCGTCCGCCCCTTTGGGATGCCGGGTTCCGTCGATCCAGCGCAGCACGGTGCGCGGGGCGACACCGTAGGAGGCGGCCATCGCCTTGGTGCTGCCGCCGTACTTGCGCTCGCGCACGTGCCCGGCCTGGGTGGTGGACTGCACGGGAGCCTGGCGCGAGGGGAACAGCGCCGCCCGCACCTGCTCGAACACGCCCCGGAGCCTGCCGGCCATCAGTTGCCGCCTTCCTCGTCGGTCTCGGCGCCGTCGCCTTCGGCGGCGGCCTGGTCCTGGTCGATGGCGGTGCCGTCGGTGGTGTAGTCGTGGACCAGCCGGGAGGGGTGCTCACGGCGGCCCATCACCTCGAGGGCCGCTTCCAGCGGGATCGAGGCCTCGTGCTTGTGGCTGCCCGGCGCGATGCCCAGGCGCAGCGCGCCGGGGACCGGGGTGCCGTCGTCCTTGACCGGCAGGAACTCCAGCGGGGACGGCTGGTCGGCGGCGTACAGGTAGCTGTCCACGTTGACCGCGAACGGGGCCCGGCCGGTGAGCTGGAGGGTCTTGCGCAGGCGGCGGTGGGCGGCGATGCGGGCGGCGGCGATGATGTGGAAGCGGATCTCGGGGCGGTAGGACCAGGAGGTGGCGACCTTCTCCAGCCATGCCTGGTCGTCGAGGTGGCGCGCGGAGGCAGACCACTTGCCGATGCCGCCCTTGTAGATGTTCTTGTACAGGCCGGCCAGGACCAGGGCGTCGTTGCGGGCCGGGTCGGTGCCGGTGTCCTTGTGGACGGCGTAGGCGGCGAGGAACTCGGTCGGGCTCTGGCCGTCGGTCAGGCCGAGGTCGGCGTAGGCGCGCTTGTAGCCGGCCCGCACGTGCCCGGTCCACTCCTTGAGCAGCGGGACGGTGTGGGTGGACAGGTACGCCTGCGTGATGGTCGCAGGGTCGAAGCCGTAGGCGGTGGCCATGTAGGCGACGGTCGGGGTGGCGTACCAGCCGGGCCCGGTCGGCTGGCGGCCGTGGAAGGTGGCCGGGTGCGGCAGCAGCTCGTCGACCGCCGTGGTGGTGAAGTCGCACCACCACAGGCCGGCGGTTTTGCCGCCGTTCCAGTCCGGGTTGGTCACCAGCTCCAGCGGGCCGGCGGGCAGGCGCAGGGAGTCGGTGACCGAGAGGTAGGAGGCGCAGACGTCGACCGCGACCGCCCACGGGCGAACAGACTCCTCGGCGGTGAGCTCGCGGGCCCACCACTTGTAGTCCTCCTCCTCGCACACCGCCTCTCCGGCGGCGAGCAGCCGGCGGGTGAGCGGGTGGCGGGCACCGGCGGCCGGCGGCACACACAGGTCCCCCGAGGGCAGGGCCCCCTCGCGCAGGTGCGAGGACCACTCCCCCGTCGCCGGGTCCTTCACCCACTCCACGCGCGGACGCACCGCCTCCAGCAGGGCCATCCCGGTGGTGGCGGTGGTCGCGCCGGGGGCGACGCCGAGGTCGGTGGTGAAGGCCCGGAAGCGGCGGGCGAACGTCGCCCCGTCGACGGCGCCTTCGGACGCGGTGGCCAGCGGCAGGGCGAGGGCGCTGGTGGCCTGCTGCCGGGCGTCGCCCTGCCCGAGCCACGGAGCGACGACGACCCGCACCGACGTCTTCTGCCCGCCGGCCGAACCCGCGCGCCGGAAGGCGTGGAAGGTCGGCCCGACGTGCTCGGAGACCTCCATCCCGACCGTGGCGGCGGCCTTCGCCAGCTTCGCCTGGAGCGAGGCCAACGCCTTCTCCGTGCCGGGCAGGACGGCGGGCAGGCCGAGCTGCTTGAGCGCGCCGGTGGTCAGGCACACCGTGCCGTCGCCACCGCGACCCGAGGGGTGGGCCCGCTCGATGCGCAGCGGCAGGCCGGTGCCCAGCCACGCGAACCAGTCGCCCAGCTTCATCCCGGCCGGAGCCGGGAAGCCCGGGATGTCCAGCGCCCAGGTGCCGTCCTCGGCGACGTCCAGCGCGACCATCGGCCACCACTTCGCCGCCGCCGGAGCAGCGGAAGCGGCTGCACGCGCCGCAGCGGTGCGGGCCGGGGTACGGGAGCCGCCCGGACGCTGCTCTCCCCCGGCCCCCGGAGCCGGGGACACCGGCCGGGGCGGGGCGGCGGCCGGGACGGGAGCAGCAGCGGGCGCCGGAGCGGGGGCCGACTGCTCGGCCTGGACGGTCGGGGCAGCGGGCGCGGCGGCCTCCGGGACCGGCGCAGCGGCGGGGCGGCAGAAGCCGCCGAGATGCATTGGGCGGCCCTGGGCCCGGTAGACGGAGGGCTGGCCGCACTGCACGCACAGCTGCGCCTCGAACATCGCCAGCGAGCCGTCCGGGTTCTGGTCGAGCACCGGCGCCGGAGCGACGGAGGCCTGCGGCGCGGCCTGGGGGGCCGGGGCCGCGGCGGGCTGCTCTGGGGCTGGGAAGCGCGCGGCGAGGCCGTCCAGGAGGCGGGCGTAGGCCGGGGTGATGTCCGGGCCCGGGACGGCGGTGCCGTCCTCCCAGCCCCGCACCAGAGCCGAGTCCACCCGCAGCGCGACCGCGATCTGCGTGACCGTCAGCCCGGCCGCCAGGCGCAGCCGCTGCCGCTCCGCCGGGACCGGCAGGCCAGTGCGCACGCCCGAGAGGAGGGCGTCGACCGAGTCGAAGAGCTCGTCGGACATCAGTTGCTTCTCCTCAGCGTCCGTTGGGTCGGGTCGGGTCGAGCCGCGGATCGCCGAACAGGGCGTCGAAGACCGGCTCGGTGACGCAGGCGATCGGGCCCTGCTCGGGGCGCAGGGTGTAGCCGGCGGTACGCCCGAGGCCGGCGACCGCGATCGGGACCTGCGGGCGGTAGTAGAAGGTGAGCTCCCGGCCGGCAAACTCGACGGACTCTGCCTTCTCCGACGCAGGGTCGGCGGGCAGGGTGAACGAGGGCAGGGTGAACGAGGGCAGGCCGGCCACGTCCGGCTCGGCGGCCAGGTGCAGCTCGCCGTCGTCGGTGGTGCGGAACGCCACGGCCAGGTCCACGCCGCCGGCGCGGCGGTCGCGCGGCAGCCCGTGACCCTCCAGCACCCGGCCCAGCTGCGAGGGCGCCATGCCGGCGGCCATGCCGAGGGCGCGGCGGTTGGAGTAGCTGCCGGTGGCGTCCGCGCGGGACATCGCCAGCTCCTTGACCACGGTCAGGCGCTGGGTGACCCGGCTGATGCAGTCCACCAGAGCGGTCAGGTCATCGAAGGTGGAGGCCTGCGGCGGCTTCACCGGCTGCTCGTCGCGCAGGGCCGCGAGCAGCGCCCGGGCGAGGTCGTCGTGCACCTCGACCCGCTCGCCACCGATGCTGATCCTCACGAGACAACCCCCAAACAGTAGGACATAACCAAATGCTACACCCGTCCACTCTTGGAGTCAAAGAGGAAAAGGGCGCGCGGCATCTGCCGCGCGCCCCTTGTTGGTGCTGTCACTGGCCTCGCCGGTCGCGCCAGCGCGCGAACAGCTCCAGCCAGTGGTGTCGGGCCCGACTCGGCACCGCCCACCGCGCGTCCGGCAGATTACCGGCGAGGTCCTCCAGCGCGATCTGCACCGCCAGGTCAAGCCAGCCGGCCATGTAGCCGTGGCGCAGCAGAAGCTCCCTCAGCTCTTGGTCCGTTGCCGGCAACTGCTCTCGGTCACTCCAGTGCGCAGCGCGGAACTGCTCCGTCGTCAGGGGCCGGCTCAGCAGTACCGGCACCGCCAGGTCGGCGAAGTCGCGGTCCCTGGCCTCGTGGCGGCTCATGTCGATGGGGCCGCGCAGCTGCTGGTGGAGCTCCCGGGCCCCCTCGGTGGAGTCGGCCGCCACGACCAGGGTGCGGGGGGCGGGGCTGTTGACCCCGTCGTCGGGCTCGCGCGTCACCCAGACCCAGCGCGGCGAGGGCCCGGCCACCAGCCTGGCCCGGTGCCGCTCGGCCTCCAGGTCGTCGCACAGCGGCCCGATCTTCGTCCACGCCCTCGTCCGGATCGTCGGCTCCTCCGTTACCGGCGCCCAGTACACGTACGGCAGCACCAGTTGTTCCTGCACCGCGCGCAGCCGACTGGCGTACTCCTCGACCGTCAGCCCGAGGTAGGCGAAGTCCCCGGCGTACGGCTCCAGCTCCACGGTCCCGCTGCGCCACAGTGCCCGGTGCAGATCCCCCGCCAGGCTCTGGAACAGTCCCGCAGGCAGGCGCAGCGCCGCCTCCAGCGATCCGAGCCGGGAGTTGCACCGCCGGCACAGCGCGCCGCGCACCTCGTAGGAGACGTGATCGTGATCGACCTGCACCGACGGCCTGGTGCACAACTCACAGCGCGGCCGCTCCGCCAGGAACGCCGCCTTCGCCTCTGCCGACATCCGCCGGTAGTCCATGCCCACCTCCAGCAACGGGGACTTGCCCATCCGTCGCCACGGTCGCAGGCACGGCCGACAACCCGCCCACCGTTCGGCCGCCCGGTCAGCAGCGGGGGCTCACACCCTGACCATCCCCGGCTGCCGACGGCACTCGGAGTCCCACTGCTTCAGCGCGGCGCCCAGTTGCTCGGCTACCCCTGGGTCCACGCCCTTGCGCTGAGCTGTGTGCCGCAGGTACTCCTCCGCCCCTTGGAGCAGCCCGGAGCGTGGGTTCCTGATGACCATGGTCTTGTGCGTGCCGTTGCGGACGTGACTCCAGGAGTCGATGTCCTGACCGCTGATCCGGGCCGGAATGTGCCCCTCTAGGTAGCCGCCGCCGCGCTGCACGCAAACCCATGTGTTCGTGCGCAGCGCGCAGTTGTCGTCGGCGAGGTTGCCCCGCATCTTCGGGTACCGGCGCTGCCATTCCGCGTCCAGTTCGTAAATGTCCTGGCTCAGAGGGATGGGCTTGCCGCACAGGCAGCAGGCGATGCGGAAGGCGGGTGCACGCACCAAGGCTCCAGCTTGTCGACGGGGATGTCATCTGCCAGGAAGCCACGCCGGCCGCTGGCCAGCGCCAGCAACGCGCCGCCCCGCAAACAAGTCAGACAAGCAGGCATCAGAGCCGGTGGCTGCAGAGTCGGGCGGCCGGGCTGTGTACGGGCCCGGCCGCCCGAGGGCTTCACCGCGCGGCGCCCGGACCGTGGGGGTGTTCGTGCCGGGCGGTGTGGAGCAGGCGCAGCCGCGCGCCCTGGTGGGGGCGCTCGGCGGGTTCAACGAGCGCGGCGGGCTGTGGGCACGAGAGGGATGCGGCGGGGGGCGGTGCCCATGGATGCGGCCCGCATGTAGTCGCTGCGGGCGGTGGCCTGGCGGGCCTGCGCGGCGATGGCGGGCGTGTCCAGCGGGGCTGGCAGGGCGAGCTCGGCCCAGACGACCTTGCCGGTGCCGGTCGGGTCGCTCCCCCACCGTTCGGCCAGGGCCTCGACCATCAGCAGGCCGCGGCCGGTGACGGCCTGGTCGTCGCCGAGGCCGGCCACGATCCGGGGAAGGGCGGCGCCCTGGTCCTCGACCTCGAACCGCACCCGGTCACCGGCCGCGTCCAGGCGCAGCAGCGCGGTCAGCCGGGCCGGGCCCGCGTGACGGGCGGCGTTGGCGAGCAGTTCGGAGGCGACGGCGACCAGGTCGTCCAGCACGGTGCCGTCCAGGCCCCAGCCGGTGGCGACGGAGCGGACCACCTTGCGGGCGGGGCCGACGCAGGCGACGCGCTGGTGCGGGTCGGCGGCGGTCGCGGTGAGGGTCAGGCGGTACAGCGGCCCGTGCTGCGGCATCGGGGCTCCCGGGGTGGTGACGGCAGTTCGGGCGGGTGGGCCGCCGCCGGGTCGGGGGTGACCGGCGGCGGCCGGCGGCCCGGGGAGCAGGACCGTCCCAGCGGCTCCGCTCCCCGGGCGCAGTTACAGTTCACCGCCCGCGGCCGTGGCTGTGGGGCCACTCGACCGGACGTTTCACCGGCCATTTCGGCCCGGCGGCCCGCCCGGTGGTGCCAGGGTGTGAGGACTCGTCAGATCGAGGGGAGCGGACAGTGGGCGTCAGCGCGCTGGCCGGGTTGCGCAGGGCGGCCGGCTACACCCAGGAGACCTTCGTCGTCGCGTTCGCCGCGCTGGCCGCCCAGCTCGGCGTCCAGGCAGCGGTGAGCGTGCGTCAGCTGCGCCGCTGGGAGGCGCCCGACCCGCCGCTGCCGCACCCGGGCCAGCAGGAGGTGCTGGAGGCGCTGCTTGGTGTGCCGTTGGAGGAGCTCGGCTTCCAGATGCCCGTTGAGCGGCGCAGCACGCACCGGCCGGGCGGGCACCATGGTGGGGTGAAGCGCCGCAGGTTCGTGGTGGACATCGGCGCCGTGCTCGGCGCAGCGGCGCCGCCCGCTGCCCGGCCGGGCCGGCGAGGCCGGCGGACGAACCTCGCTGTGGCAGGTGATCGGCGTCGGCGCCCCCGGCGAGAAATGGTCCGAGCCCGAAACCACCCCGGTCCTCGGCACCAAACCCGCCCCGATGGAGGCGCCGGCCCGGGCGAGATCGCCGCAATCGAGATCTACTCCGGCCTGCCCACCGCGCCGGCGGTCGGCCACGGCGCCACGATCGACTTCCACGACGGATCCCGGACCTTCATCAACCACGTCCGCTGACCTCGTACACCGCCGCCGCGCAGCATCATGGCAGTGCGAGGCATGCCCGAGCCCACTACCACCGCCTCGGCCGGACTCTCCTTGCGAGTGGGACGCTGCTTCCCGTGCCGGCAGGTGCTCCGAGGCCGACCCTCGCTCCGGCTGGTCCGGCCCGTCTCGCGACTGGAAGGTGGGCCCGGGCAGCAGGTGCGACGTGCCGGTCGGGGCGTAGCTCAGGCCGGCACGTCGGCGGAGGGGAGGGGAGCGCGCCGGGTCCCGCGGTTGAGTTCGCTCGCCAGCTCGCGCATGTCCTCGACCAGTTGCCGGTAGCGGGGGTGGTCGCCCTCGCCGATGGCGCCTTCGAAGGTCGCACGCTTGATGCGCTTGCGGGCGGCCTTGAGGCTCACGAGTGCCTCGGCCAGTGCGTCGAGGTGCGGGGTGTCGACTACTTCGGCGTCCTGGATGTCGTCAGGTGCTGTGCTGGTGGGGCTTTCACCGGCAGGGGTCGGCGCCTGCGGTTCGCCACCTGCTTCGTTCGAATTCTCGAACGTTCCGGGACCAATTGGTCCGGTGAAGAGTTCCTTCGCCATCTGCTCCAGGGTGATGGCGGCCTCGTCCGGGTCCTCGGGCAGGCCGGCGAGGGCGACTCGGTCGCGCAGGTCGTCGACGTGCTTCGCGGTGTGGCGGACTCCGGCGGTCTGGGCGGCGCTGTGGGTGGCGCCGTAGATGGCCACCGCGCGGTCCTTGGGGAGGCTGGCGATTCCGCGAACCTGCGACTCGGCCGGTACGACGCCCACGCGTTCGGTGATGGCCAGCGCCACAGGAGCGCCGGTCACCCAGCGCCGGGCCTGGCGGGGAACGACGTCCGGCACCAGGTCCTGGACGTACGCCTCCAGGCTCGCGTGGGTCTTGCGGTGCCAGCGCCCCCGGGCTGCGGCGGCGATGCCCTGGCCGATGACCCACACTGCGGCCTTGCCGACGGCGTTGGCTGTCAGAATGACCTTCTCGGTCTGGTCGCGCTGCGCGATCTCATCCTCGGTCAGGTCGGACTGGTCTTCCTCGGCGACCTCCGACACCTGATCCAGGGCGGGCAGCGACGCGCTGAGCTTGCGCACCTCCTCCAGGACGTCGACCGGCCGGGCGACCTCCTTGCGGTCGAGGATGTCCTGGGTGCGGTCGCCGACGTCGTCGACCTGGTCCTCGTCGTTGAAGATGTCGTCGATGTCGTCCGCGTTGACCGCCATCAGCCGGCCTTCCTGGTGATGAGGATTCCGGCGGCCCGGTCGTAGTCGAGGATCGGGTTGACGCCGGGGGCGTAGAACCGTAGGGGCTTGCGGGCCAACGACGCTTCGCCGACGCGCACCGACTCGCGGACGGGCACGATGATGGCGTTCGGGAATGCCTTGGTCATTTGCGCGCCGATGGTGCGCGAAAGGGTGGTCTTCTCGAAGTCCGTGAAGAAGATGCCGCGGACGGAGAGCTCCTCGTTGAGCCGGACCTGCACGCGCTTGATGGTCGCAGCAAGCGAGTTCGCGCCGTGGAGTTCCAGGCCGCCGTCCTGGATGGCGATCAGGACGTCGTGGGCTGCGGCGAGGGCGGCGACGGTAAGGGTGCCGAGGTTGGGGCCCGAGTCGATGATGTCGATGTCGATGTCGGGGTCGGGCTTGCGCAGGTGGTGCTGGAGGCAGGTGTCGGCGCCCGGCGGGCGCTCGGTGTCGACAGTACCGAGGTCCGGGCCGGAGGGCACGAAGAACAGGCCCTTGTAGATCGTCGGGTAGGTGGCGTCCTTGAGCGTGCACCGGTCGAAGAAGACATCCGTCAGCGAGCGCCGCTCAGCGACGGGCAGGTCTGCCGGGTAGCAGATCTCCTTGAGCCAGACGGTCAGCGCCGCCTTCTGCGGGTCCGCATCGATCAGACGGACCCGGAAGCCCGCCGCGACATAGGCCAGCGCGAGCTCCAGCGAGGTGACGGTCTTGCCTACCCCGCCCTTCTGGTTTGCGACCACAATGACCCGTGCAGGGGCGAAGGCCGGCCGGAACGCGGCCGGGACCACGATCGAGGCCCGCCACGCCTGGAACGGAGTCTCGGTGTCCCACCCGGTGGTGATGTCCAGGAAGGCCAGGTCGTCCGAGAGACGGGGCACCGGCACCGTCTGCGCGAGTGTTGCTGTCATAGCCCTGAACGTTATCCCGCCTGCCGCAGCTGACCCCATCCGGGCACCGAAACCCACCGGAAGGGAACCCGGCAGCGGGCACAGCTCCTCCGATGTTCGATTTTCGGTCGAACGATCCGGGACCAATTGGTCCCGGATCGTTCGACCGCGGCCCGGAAACGCAAAGAGCCCGCCGCCTTCGGCATCGATGCCGAAGGCGGCGGGCTCTTCAATGACGGGGATCAGGCCGGAATGAGAGCTCCAGCACGGTCCAGGCCGATCGCTCGGGCGACGGCCGCGAGGGTGTCGTCCCAGTCGCCCGCGTGATGGACGGCGCGGTCGTCGATGTAGCAGGCCGCGCCGAGCTTGGTGCTGGTCACGAGCACCGGCCCGCGGGTGGTCCAGTACGCCCGGTCCGGGGACGGGTCGACGAACGCCGCGATGCCGGAGTACCAGGTGATCCAGTCGGCGACCTCGGGCAGCCAGGGCCTCGGCCTGGCGGTGTAGACGAACACCGCGCGGTGGCGCGCGAGGAGGCGCAGCGCGTCCATGGCGCCGGGCTGGGGCAGGCCGATTCGGCCTCCCTGCCATCCGTGGTCTTGGGCGAGGGTGCCGTCCAGGTCCAGGCCCACGGCCTGGCTGGCGGGGCTGTCGGGAGTGGGTGCGATGACGGGTCGGTGCATGTGGTCCTCCATCAGGTGAGCGAGCTACAGGAGGGGGAGCTGGTTCTCGTCCGGCTGCTCGGGGGTGTCGTCCTGGGGGAGCGCCTGGGCGCGGGCGTCGTCGTGGGCGTCGTCGGCGCTGTCGCAGACCAGCCGTCCGTCGGGGAGCTCGTGCCACTCGCGGCCGACGGCGTCGTTGGCGGCGTCCTCGGGGCTGGCGTGGTGGGGGATGTACTCGTCCTCGACCAGGTCGCCGCAGACGCTGCACTTGGCGGTCCAGCACAGGGACGGGACGGCGATGCCGGCGGTCGACCTGGCTGCGGCCGTGCGGGTCCAGACGTAGCCGTGGTGGAGGACCACGGCGTGGTTGACGGGCTGGAGCGCGGCACAGTCGGCGGCGATGGCGTTGTGTTCGGCGGCGGCCATCAGCGCGGTGGCGAGGTCGGGCTTCGGCACGAGGACGTTCGGGTCGGTGAGCCACAGCTCCCAGGGCCGGTCCGGGGTGCCGGGGCGCAGCCGGTCGTCGGCGTCGGCGGTGAACAGCCCGCGGCGGGTGGCCGGGACCAGGGCGGGGCGGTCGGTCGTCATCTCCGTGGTCTCCTTCGGCGGGTCGGTCCGGCCCGCTGGGGTGCGGACCGGATCGGTGGTTTGGCGGGTGGTCAGGCGTGGCGGGTGGCGGGGCGGCGCAGGAGTAGCTGGAGGGCAGCGGTGATGTTGGGGTGCTCGCCGGTGGCCGGCTGGCCGCAGTTGAAGCAGTCCCGTTCTCCGCCGGCCCAGTTGGCGGCCTCGGTCAGGCTGCCGCCGCTGCGGTCCAGGCCGTGGGCTCCGGTAGCCGCACGGTGTGCGGCGTCGGCGGCGACCTCCGCGGCGAGCTGCTCCCTGGACGGGACTGGGGCGGGCGCTGCGGCGGCGGGGGCGTAGCCGTAGGCGGGGACGCCGAGGCGGTTGCGCAGCGGGCGGCGGAGCTAGGTGGTGGCCTGGTCGGCGAGGCCGGCGGCGAGACCGGCGGCGGCCGCGGCGAGAGTGAAGCGGGTCTCGGCCGGGCGGCCGGTGAGGGTGCGGTAGGTGGTGAGGCCGGCGGCGGCGGCCGCGGCGGCGATGGCGATGTTGTCGGCGGTGTCGAGGGCGGTGCTCAGCAGGCGGGCGCGGGTCGTCTGCTCGGTCATCAGGTACCTCCGAGGGGAGCGGGGTTCGGCCGGGCGGCCGCGCCGCTCACCACGGCGCCCCGCTCGCCGGGCCTGGGTGGCCGGCGAGCGGGGCGCGGTGGTGGACAGCGTCAGTGCCCGGTCAGGCCGCGGTGCCGGCGGGGTCGGTGTTGGCCGACTCTCCGCGCAGCGCCGTGGCGAGGATGCTGGAGTGGTCGAACGCCAGCTGCTCCGGGAGCTCGGTCCAGCGCCACCAGCGGGCGGTGCGGGCGTCGTCCCCGGCGCTGACCGGGGTGTCGTTCGGGACGACGGCGAGGTAGGCGACGGTGACGTACCGGCCGCGTGGGTCGCGGCCGGGGGTGTCCCAGGCGCCGAGCTGGAGCAGTTCCGCGGCGGGCACGCGCACGCCGGTCTCCTCCTCCAGCTCCCGGGCGGCCGCCTGGCGGCTCGTCTCCCCGGTGTCCACGTGGCCGCCGGGCAGCGCCCAGGCGCCCTCGAAGGGCGGCCAGCCCCGCTCGATCAGCAAGACACGGCCGTCCGGCGTGGTGGCGACCACGTCGGCGGTGTAGCGGATGGACTCGACGGCTTCTTCGGCCATCTCAACTCTCCTGAGTGGGTGTGTGGTGGGTTCGGCCGGGCGGCCGCGCCGCTCACCACGACCCCCGGCGCCCCGGCCTGGGTGGCCGGGGCGCCGGGGCGGTGGGGGGCAGCGTCAGTGCCCGGTCAGACGGCAGCGATGATGAGGGCCGCGACGAAGAGCCACAGGACGTGGAAACTCTGGTCCAACGCGTAACTGCCTCGGCCCAGGTGTCGGCCGGTGATGCCGTCCTCGGGGGTGGAAGTGTCGACGACGTCCGCGCCCAGGCCGTAGAACTCGCTCTTCCCCGTCACCTTCGCCAGCCAGGCCAGGGTGGTCCGCCTGTCGGCCCACCAGTGGGTTCCGGCATCGACGGCCAGACCGAGCAGCAGGCCGGTCGCGGTGAGGTGGAGGTCGAGGACCAGGGCGGCCGGGAGGAGCAGCAGGGCTTTGGTCAGGGTGAGGGTGCTGACGTGCTTGGTGCAGGCCCAGCGGCCGGCCCGGCCGGACATCCCCTTGCGGGCCGACTGGCACGAACTCTGGACCCAGTGATCGCCGACCTGGTGGCCGGTGTAGAGGGTGATGAAGACGACTGCGAACGTGGCGGCGAGCAGGATGTTCCCTCTCTTGGGCAGGCAGGTGGCGCCCCGCCCGCCGGGCCGGGGGCGGCTCGGCGGGCGGGGCGCAGTGGTGGGCAGGGTCAGCGCCCGGACTCGTGGCACTCGCAGTTCGAGGCGGGTTCCCAGCCGTCCGGGGTGCGCCGGCCGATGGGTCCGGCGCCGGGGATGCCGCTGCCGCCGCAGGTGGTGCAGGAGGTGTCGGCTCCGGGGTCGAGGGCCCATTCGAGACCGCAGGAGCGGCAGCGGGCGCAGTCCGCGTAGTCGTCGCTGTTCTGGGCCGGTTCGCCGTACTCCTCGGCGCCGGGTGTCTGGCAGCGCGGGCAGGTGATCGTGTACTGCCGGGTACGGATGGCGTGGCCGAGGGGGTCGGCGATGACCCCGAGCAGGACCTGGTGGTTGATGGCCTCGTACTCGGCGACCCGGTGGGCAAGGGACAGGGCCTGTTCCCGGGTGTGCTTGTAGGCGGCGGCGCCGGAGAAGTCGTCCAGACCGGCCGCCAGCTCGCGGCGGCGCCGGTCGAGCCAGCCGCCGGGGGCAGTCAGGGTGCGGACCCGGCGCCGGGCCGACTCTCGGACGCTGACGCTCGGCTGCTCCTGGGGGACGGTGGGCTCGGTGTGCTGGTTCACGGGGTGCTGCTCCTGTTCGGATCGGTGTCCTGGGGTTGGTGCCGGGCCCGCCCCGGCGGTGCGGGGCGGGCCCGGGTGATGCTGGGTCAGCCGGACAGGCGCACGGGCATGACCAGGTGCTGGTAGGTGGCGTCGTTGCCGTCGCCGAGGCGGCCGGCCAGGTACGCGGGCTTGTGCGGGTGGCGGACGTGCAGCTCGGCCTCGCTCGTTCCGAGCGCTTTGAGGCCGTCGGCGAGGAACTGCGGGTTGAAGGCGAGGACCAGGCCGTCGCAGGTGCCGTCGTTGTCCGCGCCGGCGGTGTGGACGGGGATGCGGTCGCTGGCCTGCGCGTCGTCGCCGGAGCCGGCCTCGATGCGCAGCTGCTCGCCGCCGGGCTCGACGACCAGGCGCACGGGGGTGTTGCGGGTGGCGACCAGGGCGACGCGCTGGAGCGCTGCGACCGCCTCGGAGACCGGGACGGCGATGGTCATCGGCCACTCGCCGTCGAAGAAGCCGCCCATCTTCGGGAACTCGTAGCCGTCCAGCAGGCGGGTCATGTAGGTGCGCCCGCCCGGGATGGACAGCCCGAGCAGGCCCTCGGACCAGTGGAGGGTGAGGGTGTGCTCGCCCTCCAGGGCCTTCGCGGCCTCGGCGAGGCTCTTGGCGGGCACCAGCGCCGCCGTCTCGGACTCGCTGTCCTTCTTCTTGCCGCGCTTCGCGGGCGCCGGGAGGGTGCCGGTCGGGCGGACGGTCAGTTCCTTGTGGGCCATGCGGTAGCGGTCGGTGGCGTCCAGGTGGAGCAGCTCGCCCTCCAGGCGCACCTTGATGCCGGTCAGCGCGGGCAGGGCGGTGTCGGTGCTGGCGGCGACGGCGACCTGGGCGACGGCCTCGGCGAGGACGTCGGCCTGCACGGTGGCGACGGCGTCCGGCAGGGCGATCGCCGCGGGGTACTCGTCGACGGGGAGCACCGGGAGGGTGAAGCGGGCCGCGCCACAGCCGACGACCAGGCGGGCTCCCTTGTCGACGAGTTCCAGGTCCACGTCGGCGGCCTTGGGCAGGCGGGAGCAGATGTCGTTCAGGAGCCGGCCGGGGACCAGCGCGGTGCCGTCGTCGGCGATCTCGGCGGAGACGGTGGCCGAGGTGTAGACCTCGCCGTCGGCGGCCGACAGGCGCAGGCCCCCGTCACTGGTGGCCAGGAGCATGCCGAGCATGACCGGGACGGGCGCGCGGGAGGGGAGGGCCTTGGCGGTGTAGGAGACGGCGTCGGCGAGGGCGGAGACGGGCAGGCGCAGCTTCACGGTGGTGCCTTTCGGGGGCGGGGGTGGTGTGAGGTCGGATCGGGCCGTGGGGCACGGCGGTCAGGCGTCGGCGTCCTCGAGGTCGTCGGGGCCGAAGGGGTCGCAGGAGGGGTAGCCGGTGTCCAGCACCAGGCAGGTGCCGTAGTCGTCGGCGCTGTCCACGACGAGCTCGTCGGTGCCGTTCCAGCCGGGCACCAGGGCCATCACCGGGGCGTGGTCGGGCAGGTCGGCCAGCACCTGGGCGAGGTCGCCGACGGTGAGCACCCCCGGCTGCGCCCGGCGGTCGGCGGGGGCCGGGGTGCCCGGCACGGTGGTGTCGGCGGGGGCGGGCAGGTCGAGGTCGAGCAGCAGGGCGGCGGGGTCGGGCTCGGCCGGGGTGCTCCGCAGGACCAGGGCGCCGTCCCAGGTGGTGGAGCGCAGCGGTGCGACGTCGCGGCAGTCGAAGTCCGGGACGTAGAAGAGGACGGGCAGTTGCTCGGGCACCTCGGCGATGCGGGCGGCGAGGTCGCCGACGCTGAGCCGGGCGGCGCTGTAGGGGGTGCCGGTGATCCGCCAGGGCGCGTAGCGGTCGATCTGCGGGCGGCACTTGGCGGCGGCCTTGAGGGTCTCGGTGATGGCGGTGACCGCGGCGGCGCCCATCTCCTCGGGGCTGGCCGGGTCGGCGTTGACGGTGACGGTGATGCTCACGGCGTCCTCCAGTCGGATCGCGGTGTCGGCCGGTCGGCCGGCCCCGTCCCCGGAAAGCGGCCCGCCCGCCCGGCCGGTGTTCGGCGGGGCGGGCGGTGTGCGGGCCGGGGGCGAGACCGGGCGGCCGGTCAGCCGTTGTTGTTGGTGATGCCGCCGCGTCCCCAGGCGGTCTGCTTGCCGATGGTGGTGGTGTGGTGCTGGGGCCGGTGGACAAGGGCCAGGACGGTGCCGGTCGCGCTGGCGCCGTCGCCGGTGGCCGTCGCGCTCCCGCTCGTCCCGGTGCCGGCCGCGGTCTTGGTGACGGAGCGGAACTTGCCGAGGAGCGCGCACAGGCCGACGAACACGGCGGCGATGGTGATCGCGGCCCACATGAGGATCGTGCCGATCTCGTGCGCGTAGGGGCCGACCTCGCCGATCCCGGCGCCGACCATCCAGGTCAGGCCGCCGACCGCGAGCGCCCCGGCGCAGCCGAGCAGGACGCCCTGGCGCACCGCGAGCGGCAGGCCGGGGTCGACGACCGGGACCGGTGCCGGTGTGACGGGGGCCGGCTGCGGCTGCGCGGCGGCGGCCGCGGCGAACGGGTTGTAGACGGGGACGGCGGCGACCTGGCCGTCGATCAGCGCGGGGATGTACTCGGTGTCGGCGGCGGCGTCGGGGTGCAGCGGGACGGCGAGGATCTGGCCGTTGAGGACGGCCGGGTTGTAGCCGGTGGCCAGGAGGGTGATCTGCGGCTCGGCCGCGTCCTGGGTGGTGGTCGGGGTGTTCCGGGTGACGTCCACGGCGGGCTGCTCCTTCGGGGGGTGTGCGGGCGGGGAAGCGGGGCGGTGCGCGGCGCCGGGCGCCTTCTGGGGCCGCCGGACCGGCCCGGTGGCGGGCTGGTCCGGCGGCCCCGGGAGAGGTCGGGAGACGGGCTGCAGGGGCTGTGCTCAGGCCTCGTCGTAGTGGCGGCGGTCGGGGAGGATCTCGGTGCGCCCGGGCCGGTCGAAGTGCTGGCGCAGGCCGACGGGCCAGTTGTCCAGGTGGGTGGTGGAGGCCGTGAGGACGATGTCGACGCCGGCATTGCGGCCGATGACGGCCACACGCGTCAGCAGGTGGCCGAACAGGGCGCTCTTGCCCAGCAGCTCGGGGTGTGCTCGTGGCCGCTGGCGTAGCGCTTGTCCACCTCGGCGAGCAGGTCGGTGAGCAGCTGCTCGGCGCCGTCGAGGTGGGTGTGCCGGTCGGCGCCGTCCAGCTCGTCGTAGGGGGTGATGGCCCAGGCGGTGGTGGTCGGGTCGTCGGTGTGGGCGGCGATGAGCTGCTGGAGGCGGTGGGTCTTGCCGGAGCCGGTGCGGCCGATGATCAGGAGCTTGGAGTCGGACACGGTGTTCCTCTTTCCTCTGGCGGTCGCGCCCGGGTGCGGGTGCGTGGATCGGCGGGAATGACTGCCGTGGTGCCTGGTGGTGCGTCAGGCTGGTGCGGACGAACGGGAGGGTGCTGTGGGCTGGTTCTGGGGGCCGCGGGTGACCGAGTTCGACGCGGTGATCGACTCGGAGGGGACGATCTGGGACGCGTTCACCGATGACGACGGCGTGCTGTGGCTCGACGCGGACGAGTCGGTGGTGGTGACGGTGACCGGCGTGGTCATCGGCAACCGGATCTATGACGCCTGGGTGCTGGACGACGGGACGCTGTGGATCCCGGACTGACCGTCAGGGGCGTACCGAGCTGGCGGCGTGGGCGCCGCCGTTGAGGAGCGAGTGGATCGCGGGAGCCATGCCGGTGGAGGCGAGCATGAAGCCGAACAGGACGGCGACGACGGCCGTCAGCAGGGTGGTGCGGCCGTTGCGGTACAGGAAGAACAGGGCGACGCCGGACAGGACGACGCCGGAGACGGACAGGATCACGGGGGTTCTCCTCGCGGGATGTGCAGCGGGGCCCGCCGGTATTCGGCGGGCCCCGCTGGCGTTGTGGGTGGTGGGTGGTCAGTTCTTCGCGGGCTGGGGGAGGATCTGCCACCAGCCGTGCCGGACGTTGGCAGCCAGACTGTTGTCCTTGAGCTTGGTGAGCTCGTTGGCGACGGTGCTGGTGGGCAGGCCGCGGGCGGCGATGGCCGTACGGATGTCCCTGGCCTGCATCGGCTGGCCGGCCGCGGTGAGGATGTCGAGCAGGTGGTCGCGCATGGTGGCGGGCTCCGGCTCACTCTGCTCGGCGAAGACCGCGTCCAGCGGGTCGAGCGGGTCGCCGTCCTCCGCGGCCGGGGAGAACGGGGCGGGGGTGGTGGCCGGCGGGGGCGTGTAGACCGTGCCCCCGCCCTCGCCGTCGCTGTCGGCCTCGCCGCGCAGCAGCCGCTCGGCCTTGGCGAGGGCCTTGGTGTACTCGGCTTGGAAGATCTGGTCCTCTTCCGGGGTGAGGACCGGGATCGGGGCGCTCTCGTACAGCTCGATCAGGCCGGGGAAGGTCTTGCCCTCCTTGACCGCCTTGAAGGTGCGGGCCTTGTAGAGCTGGCCGCCCTGGATGAGCCAGGCGACGCCGGCGGTGACCGGGCCGCGGTTGGCCTCCTCGCCCTTGAACGCGGCGTCGATGGCGTCGGCGGCGCGGAAGTAGCGCGGGATCGGCTCGATCCGCATGCCGGGCGGCAGGACGCCGTCGGCGGCCATGTGCTGCGTGGTGCTGGAGTTGGTGCGGCCCAGCGAGACGGTGCCGTTCTTGGCGTTGGCGCGGATCTTGTCCTTGTCGCCGAGGTCCTCCAAGTGGATGGACTGCGCGGCGAAGCGGATGCCCTTGCCCATCTTGCGGCCCGTGGACTGGAAGGCGGAGATGTTGCCGACGACCCAGGTCTTGAAGTCCTTGGGCACGTCGGCGTCGGCGGACAGGATCAGGTTGAGCTCGTCCAGGGTGAGGTTGACCAGCGGCCAGGGCTTGCCGATCTCGAACGCGCCCCAGCCGTTCTCCGAGCTGACCTTCTGCCGGTACTTGGCGACCGCGTACGCGGCGGCCAGCGTCGCGCCGACCGCCGCGATCCCGGCGCCGAAGTGGTAGACGCGGCCGTTGGCCTCCGGCAGCGACATGCCGTCCTGCGCGTCCGCGACGATCGACACGACACCGGAGATCCGCTCGGCGGCGATGATCGTGTTGAGGGTCACCGACTTGCCGGCGCCCGGCGCGCCGACGAAAAGATCGGTGACCGCGCCCAGTGCCGGGTCGTACAGCGGCAGGCGGGCCGGGCGGCCGTCGTGGCGCAGCCCGAGCTGGATCCGCCCGTCCTCGTCCATCGTCAGGTCCTCGACGGTGGCGCAGCGGATGTCGATCAGCGGGTGCTCCTCGTAGAAGGAGACGACGCCATCGCCCAGGCCGTCGGTCTCCACGACGACCAGGTCGTGGTCCTTGATGCCCATGGCGCGGGCGATCGGGCGCTGGGTCAGCTCGACCAGGCGGCCCTCGGCGGCCTCGACGCGCACGACGATCCGGTTGGGCTCGCGCCGGTGGTCGACCAGGTGCATGCCGGGGGCCGCGCCGCCGTCGGCGGCGACCTTCTCCGCCCACAGCCGCTCGAACGTCCACGGCTCCTGCTCGGGGTTCAGGGTGGGGCGGGCGGTGAGCAGCATCCGGCCCGGCCCGGAGCCGGTGATCGGGGTGAGGGTGACGGTGCCGGCCGGGAAGTCGAAGGTGCCGGCGAGGCGGGCCTCGTCCAGCTTCGGGACGACCTTGCCCTGCTGCGCGACGATGACGGCCCTAAAGTCCGGCCGGTCCGGCGAGAACTGCTCGGCGGCGGTCAGCCGGGTGCTGGGGGCCAGGGCGGCGGTGTCCCACATGCGGGCGAGCAGGCCGGGGTAGCCGGGCTCGTACACCCGCACCGGCGGCCCGGCCGGGGCCGGGACGGTGGGCTGCGGGGCAGGGGCGGGCGGCAGGGCTTCGGGGACGAGGTGGGCGGCGCGGGTGACGGGTGCCCAGAGCGCCATGAGCGCGCCCCAGGCTGCGGGCCCGGCCAGCTCCCACCACGCCGAGCCGGACTGGACGACAGCGCCGGTGTAGAGGCTGGCGTAGCCGAGCAGTGGCAGGGCGCGCTGGCAGGAGCGCAGGAGGCCGAACTCGTCGCTGTGGGTGGCTTTGCGGTAGAGCCACCAGCAGGTGGCGCTGAGGGCTCCGTAGGCGCCGAGGTGGGACCAGGGGCCGTCGTTGAGCTGGGGGCCGATGGCAGTGGCGACGGCGGCGGTGGCGTGGGCGAGGCGCTCGGTGGTGGCACGGCGGCGGATGACGCGGGCGGGCACCGTGCGCGCCGTCGTGAGGGTGGTTGGGGTCGTCTGCGGGGCGGTGGCGGTGGCCACGGGGCCGGCCTCCTTCGTGGTGGTCGCGGAGCGGCCGTGGCCGCGCCCGAGGGGTTCGGGCGCGGCCACGGCCGGCGGTGGGGATGGGGTGCTGCGGTCAGCGGCGGAAGAATCCGGGCTTGGGCTGGCGGTAGGCGCTGGACTGGTTGGTCTCGTAGAGGCCGCGGTACTGGGCGTCATGGGCGTCGCGGAACTCCCTCGACGCCTGTTCGACCTGGTCGGCGGTGCGGGCCAGTTCGCCGGAGGCCGCGGCCACCTGGCGGTAGGCCCGGCCGACCTCCTGGATCATCGCGGTGTGGGTCGGGTCGATCTCGGCCTGGCCGGCCAGTTCCGCGACCCTCATCGAGGTCGTGGAGTTGCGCTCCATGTGCCGCTGGAGTTTGGCCATCTCGTGCCTGAGTGCCAGGGCGGCGGAGGCCAGGCGCACGGTGCGCGCGGCCAGCTGGACGAAGTTCGCTCCGCCGCCGCCTTCGGTGCCGGAGAGGTGCGGGGTGATGTCGCTCATCGGCTGGTGTCCTTTCAGCCCTCGTTGTGGATGCGGGCGCTGGGCACCGCGAGGCCGGCGTCGATGGTGGCCTTCAGGTAGGGGTCGTAGGCGTCGCGGATGGAGTTCTCGGCGGTGTCGGCCGACTCGGCGGCGGCCAGCGACTCGGCCTGCATCTCCTCCGCCTTGCGGGCCAGGACGTCCATCTGCTCGGCCAGCTTCGTCATCGCGCGCTGCGTGATGTCGCCGATGACGTTGTGCTGCACGGCCAGCTCGGTCGCCAACTGCTCCAGCGCGCGGCGGATCTGGCGGGCCTTGCCCGCCAGGACCACGCACTGGTCGTGCGCGGCGAATCCCTCGCTGGTGAGGATCCCGAGGACGTTGAGGACCTCGTTGAACGTGATTTCGGTGGAGTGCCGGGCGTCCATGCCCGGCACCTGGGAACCGCGGGACTGCGGCAGTGACACGTTGGTTCGTCCCTTCGTTGTTGCTCCCGCCGGGGCGGCGGGCCGCGGGGGAGCGGGCTGCGGGGTAGCGGGGGCGCCCGGCATCGGGGTCGGGCGCCTCGTGCCGGGGCGGGCGGTGTGCGGGGTCGGCGCCGGGCCGAGCGCGGCCGGCCCCCGGGCGGGCAGGCCCTGTGCCGGGGCGGAGGCGGCGCGGCGGCGGGAGCGGGCGGCGTCGCCGGGCCGGTCGACGCGCTCGACGATGACCTCCTCCGCGGAGGCCGCCATCCCGGCCGACTCCCACACCGTGCGCCGCGTCCCGCCGGAGCGGGTGCCCGTGCCGGTGGCCGTGCCGGCGGTGGACCCGCCGCCGTAGCGTTTCCGGGCCCGCTCCCGTTCCTTCTCCCAGCGGCCGCCGGCCGACCCGGCGGCATTCGCCGAACCGGCCCCGGTTCCCGGGCCCTTGCGGCCCTTGCCCTTCCTCTTCTTCATGCGGACACCCGCCCGCCACGCCGGGCGGTGGTTCGCCCGGCGCCGCCTCAGCCGCTCCTCGGCGGTTTCGGCGATCGACCCCCAGAACGTCCCGTTGCTCTCCTGCGGGTTCGCCTGGCGGTAGGCCCTGCGGCCCGCCCGCAGGCAGCGGCGGCAGGTGCACCCGTCCTCCTGGTAGCCCTTGAGGGTGCCGTGCAGTGCCCCGGGCACCCGCCGGTTCTTCCCTTTGCGCAGCACGCCTTGGGGACCGGGTGTGCCGGCGGGCCCCTTCACCGGGCCGTCCGGGCCGTTCTTCCGGCCGTTCTTCCGGCCCTTCTTCCGGCCCTTCTTGGTGCCCGGTCCACCGCCCTGCGAGGGGCGGCGGACCGCTCCCGGTCCCCACCGGCCGGGCTGCGGCGCCCCGGAACCGCCGGAGCCCTTCGTACCGCCGGAACCGCCGCCGGACGGGCCCGGGCCCTTCGTGCCGCCCGGGCCGGAACCGCCGGAGCCCTTCGTACCGCCCGAACCGCCGGACGGGCCCGGGCCCTTCGTGCCGCCGGAGCCGGAGTTGCCGCCACCGCCGGAACCACCGGAGCCGCCGGAGCCCTTCGTGCCGCCCGAGCCGGAACCACCGGAGCCCTTCGTACCGCCGCCCGAGCCACCGGAGCCCTTCGTGCCGCCGGAGCCGGAACCACCGGAGCCGCCGGAGCCGGAGTTGCCGCTCCCCTTCGACTGGCCGCCGAAACCACCGGGACCCTTGGGGCCACCGCCCGAACCACCCGACGAGTCCGAGCCCTTCGTGCCGCCGGAGCCGGAACCACCGGAGCCGCCGGAGCCCTTCGTGCCGCCCGAGCCGGAACCACCGGAGCCCTTCGTACCGCCGCCCGAGCCACCGGAGCCCTTCGTGCCGCCGGAGCCGGAACCACCGGAGCCGCCGGAGCCGGAGTTGCCGCTCCCCTTCGACTGGCCGCCGAAACCACCGGGACCCTTGGGGCCACCGCCCGAACCACCCGACGAGTCCGAGCCCTTCGTGCCGCCGGAGCCGGAACCACCGGAGCCGCCGGAGCCGGAGTTGCCGCTCCCCTTCGACTGGCCGCCGAAACCACCCAACGAGCCCGAGCCCTTCGTACCGCCGGAACCACCGCCGGAGGAGCCGGAGCCGCCGGAGCGGTTGAGCGTCTGGCGGCCCCACTCGTGCGAGGGCTGGACACCCCTCCCGTCCCGCCCGTTGCCCGACTCGGCCCCGGCGGCACGAGCGGCGTCGCGCACGGCCTGGCGCTGCTCGCGGTTGGCCCGCCAGGCGGTGACGGCGGAGTGGATACCGCGCAGCGCCGCGACGGCGGAAGCCAGGACGGCGGCCGCGGACAGGGCGCCCAGTCCCGGCGCCGCCCCGGTCTCCGGGGCCGGGGCGGCCTCGGAGCGGAACGCCGCCGGCACGTGCCCGGGAACCGGGGCGACGGGGACCGAATCGGTCACCACCGGCATCGGCGGCTCGGGGGTGGACAGGCCCGCCAGCACCTCCCACGGGGACCGTCGGCGAGGCGGTCCGGACGGCTCCACGGGGTCGGACCCGGGGTCGGGATCCGGCCCGGCGGGGGGCCGGTTAGGGGGCGGGGGCGGGGCCGGAGCGAACCCGGTGCGGGGGAAGTGGATCACGTTGTCGTCGTCGTTGTCGGCCACGGCACACCTCCTTTCAGGGTTGACAGACAGTCACGGATTTGGGAGCCTCGCGCGCGCACGTCGTGCGCGCGTGTCGGGCCCCCGGGAGCGGCTTTCCGGCCGGGGTGAAGATGAAGATGAACATCACCCGGAGTGACGGCTGAAGAAGTCGTGCAGGGTGTGCTGCAGCTGCGTCCAGACCTCCGGGCGGCCCTCCCGCTCGGCTCGATGGGCGACCGAGCGGCAGGCGTCGAACCACACCGACGCGCGGTCCGCCGACGTCTGCGCGTCGGCCTGTTTGCCGTTCCAGTGCTTGGCCTGGTTCTGCGCCCGGCGGGATGTCACGGCCATCACTGGGCCTCCTTCTTGAGGAAGAACTCGGCGATCGACGGGGCCGGCTTCGGCTCGGCCGCGGGCGCGGCCGCGAACGGCGCCGGCTGCGGCGGCAGGTACACCGGAGCGTCCACCCCGGCCCCCTGCCCGGTCGGCCCGCCGGCCTCCCCGGCGGCCTGGCCGCCGAGCTGCGCGGCCGACTTGTGCAGCGACTTCGCCGCCCAGCCGGCGGTCTGACCGGCCGCCACCTGCTTCCGCTGGGCCCGCTGCGCCTTCCGCTCCAGCTTGCGGCTCTCGGCTCCCTGACGGCGGGCCGGGAGTTCCAGGACCTGGTTGACGTAGGTGGCGTACAGGGCCTCGGCGGCAGCCGCGGCCTGCGCCGACGCCCGCTCCATCGTCTTGATGTGGCGGGCGACCTTGCGGGCCCGCAGCCGCGCGGACAGCGGCTTGTCGCCCGGGATCTGGGTCTGCTCCAGGCGGCTTCGCACGATCGCCGCCATCTGCCCGTAGTGCAGGGCGTCGTCGCGGTGCGCGTCGCGCTGTTCCGCGGTGAAGGCCCGCATTCCGGGCTCGGTGAACAGCTTGTTGATGTCCATGGTTTGGCTCCCCCTTCGAGAGCATGCGGCCAGGCGGCAGCAGCCCCCTGACCTGGTGTGATGTGGTGGTCTCGCGGACCCGGGCTCCGGCCGGACGGCCGGGTCGCTACGGTGATGCTCGGCGCTTCGGCGCCTTCGGCGGTCACCAGGGCGATAGCTGCGCCCTGGTGGCCACCGGAGAGACCGACTGCTTTGGTTGCTCTCTGTCACTGCTTCGGTGATGCTGGGCCGCCGCCACGCGCCCTGTCGGAGCGTCGGCGGGCGGGCCGGTCTCAGCCGGTCTTGCGGTAGCGGCCCCGCGCGGTCTCAAGGCGCCGCGCGGCCGTCGCCCGGCTCTTGCCAATGACCTCCTCGGCGTCATCCAGTGAGACCTTGTCCGCGCCGCCCCGGCGGTGCATGAGACTGAGCAGCGCGGTGATCTCGCCCTCGATCTCGGCGTCCTGGGCGGAGGCGCGCTTCCTGGTCTCACCGCCGCGCTTGGCGAGCGCGTTGCCCGATCCGGCCTCACCGTCGGTCTCACGCTCTGACCTGCCGGTCTCACACTCGCCACCGCCGGTCTCAACCAGTCGCATCGGGCGGCCGGTCTCACGGCCGCCGGTCTCACCGGGGCCGGACTCGATCTCACGCGGGTCTCGCGCACCGTGCGGGTCGGTGCCCGTCTCAGGTGACAGTGCTGCGAGGTCGTCGCTGAGACTGCCGTACACGGAGTCGTCGGTCTCACCGTCGTCCTCGGTGGTTTCGGTCTCACCGGGGTCGGTCCCGCCCTCGCCGTGCTCGGTCTCACCGTCGGAGGTGATGCGGTGCAGGCGCCACATCACCCACGGCGCGATGGCCGCGACCGTCACAATGAGCCACCACAGCGGCTTGCCCTTGTCGGGGCCATCGGTGTGCACGCCGACCAGGCCGGCTGCCGCCAGGTGGTAGACGGCGTTCGCGCCGACCATCAGGAGGATCGCGCCGAGCACGTCCTTGTGCCGGCGGAACGACTGGACGACGTAGACGTCGATCGACAGGGGCAGCGCCCAGGCGACCTCCGCGGGCCAGCCCGACATCCGGGCGAGCGCGAACTCGCCGCTGGCGGTGAGGACGATCGTCGCGGCGAGCGCGACGCGCGGCCCCCAGGTATCGACGAACACCTGGCGGACCCGGGTCTTGGCGACCAGGGCCTCGGCCTGCTCGGCCTCCTCACGGATCGCCGCCAGCCGGGCCTGCGCGTCGACCTGCTGCCGGGCACCGGAACCGAGTACCTCGCGCACCCGGTCCTCGGCGTCGCCGACCAACTGCCGGGCCTGCCCCTCGGCATCGGCCAGCCGTTCGGCCGCGGCGTCCTCCGCCTTGCGAATCAGCCCGGACGCCGTCGCCTCCGCCCGCGCCCTCACCTCGGCGACCGCCTCCTCCGCCTGCCCCTGGACGGCACACAACGTCTCAGCCGCCTCCTGCTCGCGCTGCTCAGCCTCCGCCCCGGCGGCCGCCAGCAGCCCGTCCGCCTGTTCCCTCGCCCGGTCCAGCAGCTGCGCCGCCTCCTCCTCGGCGGCGTCGACCGCCGCCCGGGCCTGGCCGCGCATCTGCTTCGCGTCGGCCTCGGCCTCCTCGCGCGCCTTGGCCGCCAACTCGCGCCGGGCCTCGGCGTCCTGCTCGGCCGCGGCCACCAAGTCGGCCGCCTGCTTCTTGGCCTCGGCGACCAGGTACTCGGCGTGCTCGGCGACCTGCTCGGCCTCCGCCCGCGCCTGCTCCTTGACCCGCTCGGCGTCGGCGATGATCTGCCGCGCCCGGTCCCGGGCCGCGCCGACGATCCGCTCGCCCTCGGCCTCCGCCTCGGACTGGAGCTTCTCAGCGGCCTGGCGGCGGCGGGCGACGGTCTGCTCGGCCGCGGCGAGGTCGCCGTCGGCGATGGTGCGGGCCCGGGCCACCGTGTCCTCGGCCGCCGCGATCTGCTGCTCGGTCAGCGACTGGAGCCTGGCGACGTGCTGCTCGGCGGCGGTGCGCTGCTTGACGGCGTCGGCGAGCTCGTCGCGGGCGGCGGTCAGCCGGTCCTCCAGCTCGGCGGACCTGGCCCGCGCCTGCTGCTCGGCGGCGGCCAGGACGGTGCCGGCCTCGGTCCGGACGTCCTCGGCGTGCTGCTCGGCGTCGGCCACCTTCTGGCGGGCCTCGGCGAGCAGCTGGTCGGCGTCGGCCTGCGCGGCGGTGCGCAGCTGCTCGGCGTCGGTGCGGGCCAAGGCCAGCAGGGCGGCGGCCTGGTCGGTGGCCGGGTCGCGGGGAGCGGGCACGGTGGTGTCGGCCGGGGCGGTCTTCGTCGGCGGCGGAGTGGTGGTGGGTTTGGCCGCGGTGGTGCGGCGGGCGGGGGTACGGGTGCGGGCGGCCACGAGGGCTCCTCCTTATATAGGGGCGCGGGGGCTGGTGCGTCGGGCACCGTCGAACGGCGCCGCGCCCGCGCCTGGTGGTGCTGGGCGCGGGACGGCGGCGAACGACAGCAACCGATGTGCTCGGGTCGCGGCGTCAGGCCGGCTGGCCCACGCGCGGGGCGCGGTAGTCGATGTAGTGGGCGCCGAGCAGCTCCAGCAGGGCGGGCAGGCTAGCCACCGGGCTCAGGTCCCGGCTGCTGCTGTGGCTGTCGAGCAGGCAGATCCGCTCGGGCTCGGCGAAGTAGTGGGACCGGCTGGTGCGGAGCTTGGTGCGGCCGGGGTGGTAGTGCAGCCACCGGCCGTCGCCGAGGTAGTGGACGGCGCTGCCGTCCGGGTAGCCGGTCCAGCGCTCGGCCAGCGCCAGGCCCAGCGTGTTCTCCTGGTCGAGGTGCTTCTCGGCGTAGTCGGCCGCGTGCATCTCGGCCTCGTCGCGCACGCCGGTGTCGACGTGCCGCAGGACGGCGGCCAGGTCGCCGTCGACCGGCGGCTGCGGCGGCTCCCAGCCGGCGGCCTGGGCGGCGAGGATGGTGACGGCCGCCTCCAGCTCGCACTCGGTGTCGAGCAGACGGCGCCGGGTCTCGGTCCAGGTGGCGGTGCGGATCAGACGGAACACAGGGTCTCCTCGTGATCGTGGAACCGGTGCGTCGGGCACCGTCGAACACCGCCGCCCCGCACCCGGTGGAGCCCGGGTACGGGGCGGCGGCGAACGACAGCAACCGAGGCGGTCAGATCCGGTTGGGCTGGAGGTCGAAGAAGAGGGTCGAGGCGCCGGCCAGCTGCGGGCTCTGGCGGACCATCTCGCCGATCAGCCACGTGTAGAGGTCGTGACGGGTCATCCCGGTCGGCGAGCAGGTGCCGGAGGACGTGGAGACCATGTAGCCGCCGCCGTGCGGCAGCGGCTTCTGAAGGGTCATGACGTAGTGGTGGGTGCCCTGCGACTGCGTAGCGGCGGTGGGGGGCTGGGCGGAGGCGGTGATCTGGGACATCGGGCTGCTCCTGTGGTCGGAGGGGGTCGTGCGGGGGGTGTCAGCGCTCGCGGCCGGGGCGGTCGCCGAATGTGTGGTGGATCTCGACGGGCTGCTCACCGGCCTGCACGTAGGTGCCGCCAGCACCGTTGAAGGTGATGCGGTCTCCGAAGGTCTGGTCGCCGGCGGTGTAGTTGCCGACGGTGCTGGCCTGGACCAGGACGCCGCCTCCTGTGCGGAGGCCGGGGCGGTCCCGGCGCTCCCCATCACCCCCGGCCGTCCGGTGCCGCACCAGGGGTGCAGGCCGGACGGCCGGGGGATCAGGGCAACCACGGGGCTGCTTACGCCGGGTTCAGCCGTCGGCGCGGGCGCGGTTGCGGGCGGCGCGGCGCTTCATCGCGCGACGCTCGTACTCGCTCATACCGCCCCAGACGCCGGCGTCCTGGCCGGTCTCCAGGGCCCACTCCAGGCACAGCTCGATGACCGGGCAGCGCCGACACACGGCCTTGGCCTCCTCGATCTGCAGCAGAGCAGGACCGGTGTTCCCGATCGGGAAGAACAGCTCCGGGTCCTCTTCGCGGCACACCGCGCGGTGACGCCAGTCCATGCGCTTCTCCTTCTTCTCGTGTGGTGGTGTGCTCAGGCGGCCTGGGGGGAGCGGGCGGTGCGCGCGAGCTCGTGGAGCGCGGCGACGGTGCCGGGGTGGGCGGCCTCGTCCAGAACGTGGCGCTGCTCCAGGAGCGCGCCGCCCTCGGCCGGGCGGGCCAGGGTGTGCTCGGCCCAGAACTGGAGGGCCTGCTCGCCGGGCTCGGCGACGACCTCGCCCTCCCAGGCGGTGCAGTGCGTGCGGATCCTGGTCTCGCCGAGGGTGCGCACGGTGATCTGCCAGGTCGGCCACTCGGCGCGCGGGCCCGGGTCGACGGCCAGGACCTCGTAGACGGGGTCGAAGGGGCTGGTGCGGTAGAGCCCGCCGACGCGGCGCGGGCCGATCTGGCGGGCGACCCACCGCCGGTAGCCGGCGGCGTCGTAGTACGCGCGGCGGGCGGGAGTAGCGGTACGAGCGCGGTGCTTCATGAATGGCCTCCGGCCGGGAAGTTCGCGGGGCGCCGCTGCGCCCCAGGGCCGGGGTCCGGTCCGGGGGCGCAACGGGCGAGGGGTGCGGTGTCACTTCTGCTTCTGGGCCTGGGCGCGCTGGTGCATCTCGCGTGCGCGGCGCAGGAGTTCGTCCATCTGCTGGCGGGTCCAGGCGTCGTCTTCGGCGCTCACCGGCGGCCCTTCGGCGGGGCCGGGGGAGCGGGCGGGGTGGGGGCGGGGGTGCCGGCGCCGTTGGCGTACGCGCGGCAGACGGCGAGGTCGGTGGTGGTCACTGGGCGCCTCCCTGGCTGGCGGTCTGCTGCTGGCGCAGCTGCTCGGCGAGCTGTCGTTCGGCGATGGCCTGCGCTTCCAGGCGGGCCAGCTGGTCCTGGATCTGGCGCTGCAGCTCGGCTGCGGCCTGGGCGTCCACGGTCAGCCGGCCAGGGGGAGCGTGCCGAGGAGGCCGGCGAACGCGTGGCTGGAGACCGCCGGGCGGAGGGGGCGGGCGGGGGCGGGCACGACGGGGGTGGTCTCGGCGAGCGCGTCGAGGTCGACGGGGGTGGCGGTGCGGCGGGCGGGGTGGGCGATGCCGGCCGTGTGCTCGCGGGCCCGGACGGCGCGGACCTTGCGGACCGCGCTGTCGAGCAGGGCGATCAGGCCGTCCAGGCCGTGGCGGCCGGTGGGGTAGTGGCCGGCGGCGACGGCCAGCCACACTTCCTGGGTGATGTCCTCGTCCAGGTCGATCGCGGCCGGGCTGATCGCGGCGAGACGCTCGGTCGCGGCGGCGAGGAGCCGGCCGGAGTAGCGGGTGTAGAGGTCCTCGAGGTCGGGGGCGGTGGGTGCCATGATGGTGGTCACGGTCGGGGTTCCTCTCGTCTACTGCGGTGGGTTGGGACGGCCGAACAAGGCCCCGGGGCTGGACCCCCGGGGCCTTCTTGCTGCTCTGTGCTGCGTACGAGCAGCCACGGCCGCCGCCCACCCCGTCGTGCTCGGGGTGGGCGGCGGCCGTGGTTGTTCGTGCTGATGCCGGGTCAGGCGGCGGTGGGGTGCAGCGTCATCCTCGGGGCCTCGATGCCGCGGATCGGACCGATCGAGTCCACCAGCGGTGCGGCGCGCTCGGCGTCGGTCTCCTCGACGACCTTCGCCACCTCCTTCCACAGCACCGTGCGCTGCCGGGCCTGCGCGTTGCGCTCGCTGGCCGTGGGTTCGTCGGCCGCCGGCCGGGCGGTGGCCATCAGGTGCACCGGGCCGGCCGGTGCGGGCAGCGGCTTGTAGTGCTGGGTGGCCGCTCGGCGCGTCTCGGCCGACAGGGCGTCGAGTTCCTGGCGGCGCAGGCGGGCGAGCCACCGATCCGGCGTCAGGTCGACCTCGACCTTGCGGTGGCCGCCGGGACAGTTGCCGGTCGTGCCGCGCTCGTGGGTGATCACCTTGAGGTCGGTCGTCCCGACGACGCGGCGCCAGGTGTCGCAGTCCGGGCAGACGATCGACGCTCGCGCCATGTCGATGTTGGCCGGGTTGAGCTGGCTGAGCTTGAGGGGCTTGAGGCCATAGGTGCGGCGGGAGCGGGTGCGGGTCGACATCGGGATCCTCCCGGGACGGTCGAGGGGGAGAGGGGGAGAGGCTGCTGCTCTCTCCGCCCGCCAGGCCCGGCCGATGGCCGGTGTCCTGGCGGACAGGCAGCGCAGCACGCTGCTCAAAGGTCGTTCGGTGTTGCTATGAGGTACAGCCGTCCGGCACTTGGGGGAGCTAGAGCATCACCCCTGGACCCGCCACCGCCCGAAGACGGCTGACAACCGCTGTTTTACGACTTAGAGGGCAGAAACTAGTCGATCTAGATTGACTAGTCATTGCCCGCTGCAATGAAGCATGCACGGCCTGCGACGCCCCGTCAAGCGCATCGGCTATATTGACTAGTCATTGCGAGAGAGGTAGACATCTGTCATGGCAGTCAGCAGTAGGGCAAGGGCCCTCTACCAGCGCATCGCGGACAAAATCCGCTCCCAGATCGCCGACGGAACCCTCGGGCCCGGCACGCGGCTGCCTACAGAAGCGGAGATCGCAGCCGAGTGGAACACCACCCGCTCGACGGCCGTGCAGGGGCTGCGGGTCCTGGTGAACGAGGGCCTCATCATCTCCGACCGTCCCCGCGGCTACTTCGTCCGCAGCCGCCGACCGATGGTCTACCGGCCCCAGGCAGAGTTCATGAAGAGGCCCCTGTCCCCGGAGATGGACTCCTTCCTCAACCAGATGGCGCAGGAGGGCCGCGAGGCCGGTCAGCACATCGAGGTGAGCGTGGTGGTCCCGTCCTCGGAGGTTCGGAGCCGGCTGCAGCTTGATGAAGGCGAGTTGGTGGCGGTTCGCCGACGCGTCCGCTCCATCGACGGTGTCCCGTACCACACCAACGACAGCCACTTCCCTCTGCACCTGGTGCAGGGCAGCGAGATCATGAACCCCGACGACATCCCCCGCGGCGCGAACGTCGTGCTGGCGGAGCTGGGGTACGAGCAGGTCCGGGCGCTGGACGAGATCCAGGTGCGGATGCCGACCCCGGACGAGTCCGACCGACTCCAGCTCGGCCCCGGCACGCCCGTGGGTGTTCACCTCTGCACCGGCTACACCGAGGAAGGCCAGCCCATCCGCGTCGTCGTCAACGTTCTCCCGGGCGACCGGCACGTCATCACCTACGAACGGAGCAAGCCGAAGTTGAGCAGCGCTCCGATCATCCGGATGGCCACCGAGAACGATCTGGAGACGGTGGTGAACTTGTGGGGCCACGCGGCCGCCTGGCTGGCCGAACGTGGCACGGAGCAGTGGCAGTACCCCCCACGGGCCGAGCGCATTGCGGAGAACATCGCCGCAGGCGAGTGCTGGGTCGTGGAGGACGAGGGCGCACCGGTGGCGACCGTCACCGTGGATGACCACGCCGACCCCGACTTCTGGAGCCCGGAGGAAGTCGCCAGTTCCGCTCTGTACGTGCACCGCATGGTCGTTCGCCGTGACGTCAGCGGCCTGGAGCTCGGCTCGGCGCTGCTCGACTGGGCCAGCACCCGAGCCGCCGAGCAGGGCAAGCAGTGGCTCCGACTTGACGCGTGGCGCGACAACACCGACCTCCAGGCCTACTACAGCAACCGCGGATTCACCCACGTCCGCACCGTCGACGTGGCAGGCCGGGGCAGTGGCGCCTTGTTCCAGCGGCCTGCTGGCCACACCCGCAACGTCGGGCCGAAACTGACGGCGAAGCCCGCTCATTGATCCCCCCTTACTAGCGCGGCTGATGATGAGGTCCATCACAGCGGCCGGGGACCTGACGGAGAATCACGCAGAGCTACAGCTTTTCTCAACGTGATTCAACATCTGGCTACACACGGGTTTTGACGGGCCGCCCATAGGGTCCGAGACATGGCGATGACAGAGGTGGTGGGGGACGTGGGAAAGAAACTGGAGCACCCGGGCTGGCAGCCGTACAAGCTGCGTGAGCAGCGGGAAGCACACGGGCTGACCCAAGAGCAGGCTGGTGAGCAGCTGCGCAAGGTTGCGGAGCAGGCCAAACTCAAGGGCGTGCCGGCCGGGAATCCGCAGACCATCAGCCAGCACGAGCTGGGCGAGGTCTATCCCGGTCCTCACTATCGGCGCGCGTATGCGCTGCTCTACCGCGCGACGGATGTCCAGTTGGGCTTTCGTGACCCGCTGCCGGGTGAGGAGGAGGCGACGTTCTCGCTGACCCCGATGGATCACAAGCACAACGGGGGCCATGTCCTCGCGGTTGAGCGGGCGCTGATGCATCTGGCTCCCGGCGCGGCCGGCGTCGACGCGATCGGCTTCCAGCAGCGGGTGATGGATGCCTGGAAGCGCCGCCACACCGGGGGTGACACGAACGCACCGACGCTCGTACTGGTCGGTGGATACGCCGGAACCGGGAAGACGGAGCTCGCGCGGTTCCTGTCCGAGCTGACCGGGTGGCCGCTGCTGGACAAGGACCCGATGTCGCGGGCGTTGGTCGAGGCGCTCTTGGTGGAGCTGGGCTCGGAGCCCAACGACCGGCAGTCGGACCTGTACCGGTCGCGGGTCCGGCCGCTGGAGTACGAGTGCCTGTTGAAGGCCGCGTACGCCAACATCGACTGCGGGATCAGCACGGTGCTGACCGCGCCGTTCATCGCGGAGATGGTCGATGAGGCGTGGATGCGACGGCTGGAGAATCGGTGCGCGGCGCGCGGGGTGAAGGTCGCTCCCGTGTGGGTGCAGTGCGACACCGACTCGATGAGGGAGTACATCGGGCAGAGGTCGGCCGCGCGAGACACCTGGAAACTGCAGAACTGGGCGGACTACGTGGCCAGCCTGGACATGAAGCTGCGCCCGGTCGTACCGCACCTGGTCGTGGACAACCGGTACGGCACTGCGGTCTCCCTCGCGGACCGGGCGCGCCTGGCGCTGGGGATGGTGGGCTGATGAGCGACCAGACCAGGCGAGCTGGCGTGCTCCTGTACGGGCCGCCCGCCTCCGGTAAGGACACCGTCACCGCGGCGCTGGCGCAGCACGACCAGCGCTACCGGCAGTTCGAGCGGCTGAAGGTGGGCGCAGGCAAGGCGGCCAGCTACCGGATGGGCACCACAGAGCAGTTGGCGAAGCTGGAGGCGACGGGCGACGTCGTCTACGCGAACTCGCGGTACGGCAACACCTACGTCGTCGACCAACCGGGACTGGACGCGGCCTTCGAGGCCGGAGTACCAGTGGTGCATCTTGGGCAGGTCGACGGGGTCCGCGCGCTGCTGGACGGCTACCAGGCCGAGTGGCTGAGTGTCCTGCTGTGGTGCCCCCGGGAGGTGACCGCCGACCGGTCGGCAGGGCGCGGCGACGGGGACACCCCGGCGCGTCTGGCGGCCTGGGAGGCGACCCAGGCAGACCTCGACGCCAACCCTGGGTTCCGCTTCGACCTCGTGATCCGGACCGACACCGTCCCCTCCGGGCAGGCCGCCGAACAGATCGTCCAGGCGCTTGCATCGCGTGGCCGGCGTCTGTTGATGGTCGACTTCGACGACACCCTGATCGACCGACTCTCGGCAGTGTCGGCCTGGGTATCTGGTTACTGCTCCGGTCATGGCCTGGCGCCAGAGGTCAAGGAGCGGATGCTCGACGCTATGTGTATCCGAACCGACCTGAGTACGTTCGAGAGCCTGCGCTCGGAGCTCGGCCTGCTGGAGTCAGCCGCCGAGCTCTGGGCGCGGTACGAGCCGGAGCTCGCCGCGTCGGTGAAGCCGTTCCCCGGTGTGGTGGAAGCGCTGACCGCCGTACGGGACGCTGGCCACCAGGTCGTCGTCGTCACCAACGGCGGCGCCCAGATTCAGCACGCCAAGCTGAGGGCCTCCGGTATCTCCGACGTGGTCGACGCCGTGTGCATCTCCGAAGAGATCGGCGTCCGGAAACCGGGGCACGGGATCTTCGAAGCCGCGGCCGCCAGCGTCGGTCGGAACCTCTCCCAGGGGGGGTGGATGATCGGCGACAACGCCGACCTCGACATCGTCGGCGGCCGGAACGCCGGACTACGCACCATCTGGATCTCGCACGGCCGGGACTGGCCGGGCGGCGCGGAGCCGGACTTCATCGCGCGGACCGCTATTGAGGCCTTCGCTCACGTTGTGGGAGGTGCGCGGTGACGACGACTCAACCTGTCCTCGCAGTGCTGCATCCGGGCAGCATGGGCGCGGCCGTCGCAGCCTGCGCGGCGTCGGCCGGAGTCCAGGTCTTGTGGTGCCCGGCCGGGCGCAGCGCCGCAACCGTGCAGCGTGCCGCGCGGGCCGGGCTGGAGCCAGTGGCCGAACCTCACGAGCTGCTCCAGCGCGCCGAGGTCGTGCTGAGCCTGTGCCCGCCGGCCGTTGCCGAGGACGTCGCCCACGATGTTGCCGAGCACGGCTTCACCGGGGTCTACGTCGAAGGCAACGCAATCAGCCCGGAACGGGCCGAACGGATCGCCGGCCTTGTGGGGCACAGTGCTCGCGCGGTCGTCGACGGCGCGGTGATTGGGTCGCCGCCGGTCGGTGGCAAGACCACCCGGCTGTTCCTGTCCGGCCCGGCTGACGCGACCAGTCTGGTCGCCAGGATCTTCGCTGACACCTCGGTGTTGACGCCTGTCCTGGGCGAGGAGATCGGTCAAGCCAGCGGGCTCAAGGTGGCGTACAGCACGTACCAGAAGGCGAGCCGGGTGTTGGCCGCGCTCGCGTACGCCCTGGGCCAGCACCACGGCGTCGGCCAGGCGCTGCTGGATGTCGCCGGCGCGCGGCAGGGCAGCTACCTGGTCGAGACCGACTACATCTCCAAGACCGCGTCGAGGGCGTGGAGATGGGCACCCGAGCTGGAGGAGGCCGCCGACACGCTGCGCGCTGCGGGCCTCCCGGACGAGGTGATGCGCGCGGTCGCTGGCACGCTCCGGTATTGGACGGATGCGAAAGACAACGGCGGTATCTCGGTGGAGGACGCCCTGGAGACGCTGAGGGGGTCCGTCCGATGAAGGGTTTGTCGGGCCGTCGGATCGTTGGGGTGTCAGGTCGACACGGTGTGTCCGCCGCTACTCTCCGAGTTGTCCACAGGGGTAGGCTTGCCCCGTCAGTGATCCAAAATGAACTTTGCCGCCCGGACCTTGAGCAAGTCCGGACGGCATCAGAGTGGATCGGCGCCCTCTGCCGGGGGCCCGTCCCGGTCGACCACGCGGAAGGTGGTGACGTGATGCAGGGTACCCGTACCCGCCACCAAGCACACACGCGGCACCCCGCCGTAGAGGCGACCGGTTCGAGGTCGCTCCGGCGGGGTGCCGTCGTCGTATGCGGACACACCTCTCCCCCGAAGGGGTTGGTGTGGTGACTTAGACCAACGGGGCGCCGGCCTTTGGCGAGGCCAGCAACCCCAGGGCCGCTTCCAGTGGGACCAACCACTGGACTGCGGTCTTACGTGATCCGTCCGATTTGACGATCGGACGAGGGCCCGGAACGGGCTCCGGCTTGGCGGCCGGGGCCCGGGAAGGACGCAGTGCGGTTCTAGGCGAACCAGCCCCCCGAGGGGGTGCCTTGCAGTACCGGCTCCTGGGAGGGAGCCGTCTTGCCGTACCCCCGCGAGGGGGCCCGTTGCCGACCCGCAACCGCGGGCCGGTCCTGTTGCCTTCGCAGCAGCTAACTAGAAAGGCTCTGCCATTTTGCAGCAGCTCACAGCCCCGTTCCAGTCCCGCCGTGCCCCCGTGGCGGCGGGTGGTGTCCCCGGTTTGAGCTCGGACGATGCGATCCGGGAGGGGGGTGATCTCTCCTCCCCCGTTCCTGCCTTGGGTTCTGTCTGGGGACCGGTTGGCGGACCGGTTGTCGAATCCGCCGCGCACGCTGTCGACAATGTGATGCACATCACTCGTTCGGGTGAGGCTTTGGGTGTCACACGGTCGGGTCCGGGCCGTGCGGTTCCGGCCGTGCCGGTCGTTCCTGGCCAGCGGTCCGGCGGATCAGCGGAGACCGCAGTCCCCTCGCGCACCGGGGAAGCCGACGTGGAGACCGCGTTCGGCACTCGCTTCCCGGTCGCCTGGCTCGCCCGGTTCACCGGGGACCAGATCCGGGCTGTGACCGTGGTGGGCGACTACTGCCGCAGCAAGGCCGGGTACTGCTGGGCGTCGAACGCGACGATCGCCGGCGGGCTGGGCCTGCACGAGAAGACGGTCGCGGCGCTGCTGCGCGAGGTTGAGGGCGTCCTGGTGGAGTGCGAGCACCGGCCGGGTGGGACGATCGCCCGCAGGGTCGAGCAGGCCAGCCGGGACGTGCGCGCGGTGTGGATCTCGGCGTTCGCCCGGAACCTGCTGGCCGGCACCAGGTTCAAGGTCTACTGCGCGCTGGCCTACCGGGAGCACCTGAAGACAACGACCTCGGCGAAGCAGTTGGCCGTGCTGTGCGGGCTGCGAGCCGAGACCGCCCGCGTGGTTGCGGCGCAGCTGGTGGTGGAGGGCTGGGTCAGCCGGGAGGGAGAGCGCGGCGGGGCGTACCGGTACGCCGTGCACGCGGCGCCGTTGGTCGGCGTGGTGACGCAGGAAGCGCTGTTCGCGCAGCCCCAGCAGGCCCGTCCGCAGGCGGAGCCGACCGATGTCGAGGTGGTCACGGAGGTGTTCGGCTGCCCGGGTCAGCTCGACCTGTTCTCCCTGGTGGAGTCGGTGGAGACCCCCCTCGTTTCGGTTCCACCCTCCCCCCTCGATCTGACTCCGCCCTCCCCCCTCGTTTCGGCTCCACAATCAAGCTCTCTTGATCAAGCTCTTGTGAACAAGCCCCTGTGCGCCGTTGGTGGTTGCGGTTCCGGCGTAGCCGAAGCGTCCGTACCGCGCGACACCCGCGCGTGCGAGGGCCGCTCCGAGCCGGCGGATTCGTTGTCCGCCGTCGCCGAGCAGGCCGCCGTCGTGGCCCGTGTGGTCGCGGCTTCGCCGGAACCGCAGAAGACCCCCAGCGCGACCACGACCAACCCCACGAACGGGACTCCCGCTCTGCCGCCGATGACGGTCAGCGCCGAGGTCCACCAGGTGCTGCGCTTGGTGCCGGACCTGGTGGACCGGATGAACCGCTGGCAGCAGCGGGAGGCGGCCCGGGCGATCGGCCAGGCGATCCGCGAGGTCGGCGGCGACGTCGAGCGCGTCGCCCAGCGACTGGAGCGCCGGTACGTCCTGGAGCGCGACGAGATCCGCGACCCGTACGCCTGGCTCGCCGTCCCCGGACGCAACCGCGGCCTCGTCCGGCGCGGCTGCCACCTGCCCACCTGCGAGTCCGGCACGGACGTGGAGCGCGGCGGCGAGTGCCAGACCTGCGCCTACCACGTCGAAGGCGCCCAGCACCGGCACGCGATCCGCCGCCAGGCCGAGCGGGAACAGGCCAGGACCCACACCGCGCCGGTGCCGACGCCGACGGACACCCTCGACCTCGTCGACCAGGCCGAGGAACAGCTCCCGGTCTACTGCGACCGGCACGTGCGGACCGTGCTGCCGTGCGGCCTGTGCACGCCGCTGCTGGACCAGCCCGCCCTGCCCAAGGTCCCCCGGGCGATCGGCGGCGCCGAACTGCCCCCCGTCACCGTCCCGGCCTGGATGACCGAGGACCACTCCGAGGGCATCAGCCTGCGCGAGCAACTGGCCGCCCGCCGCCGTGAGCGCGAACTCGTCGGGAGCCGCTGATGACCACGTCCACCGGGGCCGACCTCGCCCGCACGGCTCTGCGCGCCGCCCGCCAGGCCGCCCGCACCAGCGGCAACGCCCCCGCCCAGCGCACCACCCGGCAGACCACGGCCGCACTGCGGCGAGGCCCGCGCGAACCCGAGCCGATCGCCGACGTGTTCCTCGCCCTGGTCGCCGCCCACGGCTGGACCCTCGGCACCGCCGGCGGAGGCCTGCGCGACCGCTGGCCCTCGATCGTCGGCGCCGAGGCGGCCGCCCACTGGCACCTCGCCGGCTACGACCCGACCACCCGCCGCCTACGCGTGGTCGCCGACTCCCCGGCCTGGGCCGCCCAACTGCGCCTGCACCTGCGCCGCATCCTCACCGACCTCGACCAGCTGCGCCCCGGCACCGTCCGGGCCATCGACGTCCGCGTCGGCCCCGCCCCCGCGGTGCAGCACGACCAGGACCCCGACGACCGGGTCACCCGCCGCGACGACCGGCCCGCCGCGCAGCCCGCCCGGCCCCCGCTCGCCGACCACACCGCCTACCAGGACCTGCGCCGCCGAATGCGCGAGGACGCCGCCGCCCGCCAGGCCGCACTCGATGAGGCCGCCGCCAACCGGGAGGCGATCCTGCGCGAGCACTACAACCGGCTGCGGGAACCCGAGGACGCCCACCGGCCCACGATCGAGGACGCCCCGGCCGCCGACACCGACGAGCACGCCCGCCAGCAGCGCGAACGCCACCGAGCCGCCCTCGCCGTCGCCCGCGCCACCTTGGCCGGGGCGATCCCGCTGCGCACCGCCCGCCCGGCCCCGCCGCAGGCCGGAGCGGCGTGAGCCGCAACCAGCCTCGCTCGTTCGGGGAAAGCCGGGACAACCGCGCGCCGGTGCGACAAGGTGGCCGCGACAACCCGTTCGCCGGACCCGGCCCGGGCCGCACCAGATCAGCAGCGAGGTGGACGCGCGTGAGCGAGCACGACCCGGACGGCGCCGGCCCGGCCTTCGAGGTGCCCCACGACCTGCGTGCCGAGCAGCTGCTCCTCGGCACGACGATGCGCTCCAAGGACGCGGTCGCCGATGTCGTCGAGATCCTGCGCCCGGCCAGCTTCTACCGAGTAGCCCACGAGCTCATCTACAACGCGGTGCTGGAGCTCTACGCGGCCGGGGAGTCCACCGACCCGATCAAGGTTGCCGGGAAGCTGACCGAACAGGGCCTGCTGGCGAGGGCCGGCGGCCGGGGCTACCTGCACAAGCTCGTCGACATGGTCCGCAGCACCGCCGAAGCCGAAGCCCTGGCCCTCCTGGTCGAGGACAAGGCGCTGCGCCGCCGGCTGATCGAGGCAGCAACGCGCATCGACCGTCTCGCCTACGCCGACGCCCCCACCACTGACTTGGTCAACGCGATCCAGGCCGAGGTGTACGCCATCACCACCGGCCACAGCCCGAGCTGGGTTGAGGCGCGCCCGATGGCCGACGTCATGGAGGGCGTCCTCGACGAGGTCGAGGGCATCGGCTCGTACATCGGTGCTCCGGCCGGCCTGCCCACCGGCCTCGCGGACCTGGACGCGCTGACCAACGGCCTGCACCCCGGGCAGCTGATCGTCCTGGGCAGCCGTCCCGCCCTCGGCAAGAGCACCCTCGCGCTTACCATCCTGCGGGCCTGCTCCCTCCGCAACGGCCTACCCGCCGTGATCTACAGCCTCGGGATGGGCCGCAACGAGATCGCCATGCGCCTGCTCTCGGCGGAAAGCCGCGTCCTGCTGCACCACATGCGCTCGGGCAACATGACCGACCGGGACTGGACCCGCGCCGCCACCCGCATGCCCGAGGTCTCCTGTGCCCCGCTGTTCATCGACGACGCGCCGAACCTCACCCTCGCCGAGATCCGCTCCAAGAGTCGGCGCCTGAAGGCCCAGGTCGGCATCAAGCTCATCGTCGTCGACTACGTCCAGCTCCTCGACCAGGGCCGGCACAAGTACGGCAGCCGGTACGAGGACATCAACGAGGTCAGCCGCCGCCTCAAACTCCTCGCCAAGGAACTGCAGCTCCCTGTCATCGCGCTCTCCCAGCTCAACCGGGCGCCCGAGCAGCGCACCGACAAACGCCCCCACATCTACGACCTGCGCGACTCCGGCACCCTGGAGGACGACGCGGACCTGGTCCTCCTCCTCCACCGCGACGACGCCTACGCGCCCGACAACCGGCCCGGCGAAGCCGACCTCATCGTCGCCAAGCACCGCAACGGCCCCACCGCCACCATCACCATCGCCTTCCACCCCACGATCTCGGCCTTCACCGACCCGGGCGACCGCAGCTTCGTCCCCCACCAGGCCGACGAAGAAGACGCCCGGCCCGCGAAGGAGACGAGTGCCGACACAGCCCCGTAGCCGCACCCGCTACCGTCAACCATGCGGCCCACCGCCAACGGCGGACGCCACCACGAAGGAGGCCCAGGTGACCACCCAGCCCGACCACCAGAGCCCGGCACCGGCCCGGCCGGCCACCCTGCACGAGCTGCGCACCGCGCTCTCCCGCTACGGCCTGCCCGGAGACCGCGAGGCCTTCGAGCAGGCCCTGGCCACGGCCCTCGACTCCTCCCCGATCGGCGACCTCGCCGCCGTCGCCGAGGTGATCGCCACCTACCGCCACCGCCTCATCCTTCGCACCGACCCCGACGCCATGGCCTCCCTCGCCGCACCCATCGGCGGCCAGAAGTGGCACGCCGCCGCCGACGTCTTCGCCCGGGCCCGCGCCGCCGGCGGCGACCGGTGACCGACCAGCCCGAGCGGCCGGCCCCGCTGCACGTCTTCCTCTCCGACGCCGCCGAACACGCCCTCGCCGCGCTACGCCCCGACGAGCTCGACGCGGTCGAGAAGCTCGTCGAACGCCTGGCGATCCACCCCCGGCTCGGCATCCCGGTGCCCGGCGGCACCGACCCGGAGGTCGACGACTACACCGCCCGCACCGACCCGGCCGCCGACTCCGGAGACCGGATCAGCGTCGTCTACCGCTACCACGAGGCCATGGCCTCGGTGTTCGTCACCTGGATCATTGCCGGACCCTGACCCGCCGACAGCCCGCCCGAGAACAAGGCCGGCCCCTCACGCTCGAATCGCGAGGGGCCGGCCTTCAGCGTACGCACACCTTCCAGCCACAACCGGCGATCAGCTCCCCCGCGACCCTCAAGCCCGCCATCCTGGAGGCCAGCCTGGGAGGGGACAGATGGACTTCGAGTACGACTGCTGGTCTTGCGACGAGACGAACTCGGTGTACGGCGAACCGCTGGGCTTCTTCAGCGTCCACAGCTACAGGTTGCCCTCGGAGTGGACCTGCTACTGGTGCGACGCGATCAACATCACCCCTGACGACTGACCTCCCCCTCCACCTGTAGGTGGTATGGGCCCCGGATACGGGATTGGCCCACCCGCTGGCATCCGACCCGGGCCAGCAGATCCAAGTCAGGAGTGGGCCAGGGCGTTTGCGCGTAGGTGGTCGAGCAGGGCTTGCACCTCAGTCCTGTCGTCGCCGTCCGTGGTGAAGCTGAGGAGGGCCTGCTGGAGGACGGCACGGGCGAGGTCGCCAGCCGCTGCACGTCTTCCTCTCCGACGCCGCCGAAGCCGCCCTCGCCCAGCTGCGCCCCGGCGAACTGGACGCGGTCGAGAAGCTGGTCGAGCGCCTCGCGCTCCACCCCCGGCTCGGCATCCCGGTGCCCGGCGGCACTGATCCTGAGGTCGACGATTACACCGCCCGCACCGACCCGGCCTCCGATAGCGGAGACCGCATCAGCCTCGTCTACCGCCTGCACGAGGGGATGCGGAGCGTGTTCGTGACCTGGATCATCGCCGGGCCCTGATCCACCCATCCTGCGGTCCCGCATGTACGCATGAGCGCAGCCGAGCATCGTGAGCGGGCGGTTACGCTGAACGCTGCCGCCGCGACCGGGGAGGGACCCGAATAATGGAGAGCATGAGCGAGATGGACGACCTGCGAGCGCGCTTGGCGGCGCTGGAGGCAGAGGTCGACCGGCTGCGGGAGGAATCGGCGGCGACCCGCACGATGGCGGCGATGGCCGACCGGGACAGCGCTGAGGTGCGTTCCTCGCTGCGTGGTCACACCCAGGTGCTGAACGCGATCCGCGAGGACCAGGTCGCGCAGCGGCAGACCGTGGCCCAGCTCGCCGCAGCCGTCGGCGCACTGGTCGCCGGCCAGGTCGAGCACACGCGGATCCTCGAAGCACACAGCAGCACCCTGGAGCAGCTGGTCGCCGGGCAGACGGCGATCCTGGAAGAGCTGCGGCGGCCGAAGAGCTGACGTACGACGCCTTGGTGCGGGCCCGGTGCCGATTTCGGCCGGGCCCGTTCGCATGTCCAAGGGGTGCTTTCAGGGGTCGCCGGTGGCCGGCCTGCCCGGGAAAGGCTGATCACGCCTGGGGTGTGTCGGGCTGGTGGGCCGGGTGCTCGGTGGCGGTGAGGTGGACGGTGGGGGCGTAGTCGGGTCGCGGTGGGATGGGGAACGTCGGCACGGTGGGTGCTTCGACCGCGGCGGTGGGCGCCTGGGCCGTGGGCTGGGGCTCGGGGGCTTCAGCGGGTGCGGTGTCGGCGGGCTCGATCGGCTTGGCGGCCGCAGGTGCTGGTGTTGCCCGGCGTGCGGGCGGGGCGGTCCGGGGCCGTGCGGGCCTGGGGTGCCGGCGGGCCGGCACCGGGCGGATGGCGGTGGGCGGCAGCGGCTTGGGGCAGGAGATGCCGTGGGGCGCTCCGGTTGCCGGGTCGGTGTCCCAGAAGGCCAGTTGCCAGTGGGCCTCGACCCACAGCCGGGCCTCGTTGGCCTCGGGCCACAGGTTCCAGGCGCCGATCGCCAGGACGTGGCGGCCGGGGCGCAGCTGTTCGAGCAGCTCGGGGTGCGCGGTGCGCAGGCGGACGCTGAAGGCGTCGCCGCCGTCGTGGGGGCGCTGCCCGGTGGCCAGGGTGGCGTAGGCGTGGCTGCCGCCCGTCTCGGAGGTGCGTTTGACGGTTCCGTAGAACGCCACCGGGTGCGCTGGTCCGGGGCGGTGGGTGAGTACCTGGTGGAGGTCGGCGGCGGTGTCGGGGTGGTAGCAGAAGCGCTTCCACAAGATCGGCTTGGTGCTGTCCCCGTAGACCACGCGGAACAGCTTGACCGCCTCCGGGTCGAAGTCGTGCAGCTGCAGGAAGTGCACGATCTTCGCGGCCGAGTTCAGGGCGGGTGGGATCGAGGGCCGGGTGGTGGTGAAGGTGAGCGAGCGGGTGCCCGCGGCGGCTTCGCCGTCGGTCGGCTGCGGCGGCTTGGCCTTGGAGGCGCCGGGGTCGCCGGGCATCACCAGGCGCAGCCGGCCGTCCTCCTCGGCCTGGGCCAGGCCGTGGGAGCCGCGGGCAATGGCTGTCACCACTTCGGCCGGGTTGTAGGCGCACCCTGCTTCGTGCCGCTGGCCGCCGGCGAGGCGGAAGTGCGCACCGACCTTGGTGGGGTTGGGCCCGTCCTTGCCCTTGAAGTACGCGCCCACGCCCTCGACCTTGCTCGGGCAGTACCGGCAGCGGAGCGGCTTGGCGTCCTCGGGCAGCGAGGCGATCTTCGAGGCGCGCACCGGCGCGCCCTGGCTGGTGCGCGCTTCGAGCATCTTGTAGCCGATGGCCATTGCTGTGCTTCCCCTCCGGATCGTGCGTGGTCCGATCATGCCAAGCCGGGGGCGGCGGGGAGGCCGAGTTGGGCGGTTCGGTAGTGGTTCAGCGTGCGGATCGGGCCTGGCGGGCGGTGACCAGGTGGCGCCACCGGGCGCGGACCGTGTCCTCGGTGTCCAGCCACCGCGTTGTGGACGGCGCGGTCAGCGGGAGGCCGGCCATGAAGTGGGCGATGTCCAGGTAGTAGGCGAAGTCGCCGCTCGCGGTGGCTTCGCGCAGGCGCGCGATGGCGGCGCCCAGGTCGTCCGGCTCGTCGCGGACGGCGTGGTGAAAGGCGAGGGCGGTCTCCAGCAGGGGGATGAGCCAGGGCAGGCCGGCGACGTCGATCTGGGTACGCAGGACGGCGACGCGGTCGTTGATCCCGCCGTCGTCGGTACCGGCGTCGCAGACCAGGCCGGCCACGTGGGCGAGCAGGACGGTGGCGCGCTGGTCGAGCGGCTCCAGGTACTGGCGAGCGAGGTCGAGGTCCTCGTCGGCCCGGACGGGGTCGGTGAACGCCGTGACCAGGGCCAGGCGGGTCTGCGCGATGGCCCGCTCGCCGGGGGCGTTGTGCTGCTCGGCCTCGGCCCGCCCGTCCCGGAGGGCCTGGGCGGCAGAGGTGAAGTCTCCCTGCGGCCACAGGATGTCGCCCCGGACCCGGTGGCGACGGCTCTTCCACGTGAGCGTGGAGGCGGCGGCCAGCGCGGCGGGAAAATCACCCGCGATGCGGGCGAGGTTGGCGATGCCGCGCTGCGCCTGTGCGGCCAGACGGCCGCCCTGGGCGGCGACGTGGCGCATCCCTTCGAGGGAGTCGGCGGTGCGGCCGAGGTCCTTGAATGCCTTGGCCCGGTAGTACCGGGCAAGCTCGGCCAGTTCCTCGGAGAGCAGGCCGCCGTCCAGGACTGCGGTCAGGCGGCGGGCGGTGTGGGCGCGGTGTTCGTGCTGGCGCCGGCTGATCGCGGTCAGCAGCTCGGCCAGCGCGTCGGCGGGCGTGTCCGCGACCTGGCCAACACCCGGAGCTGGCGCTGGGGTGGGTGGGGCGATGGGCTCCCACACGGAGTCATCGGTGTAGGCGAAGGCGGCGTCGGTGAGCCAGCCGAGATCGGCGAGGTCGTGGTCGCGAGCCAGACGCAGGCCCTGGCGCAGGCAGGCGACCAAGAAGTCGCGGCCGCCGGCCGCCGCCGGGGCGCCGGTCTCCTGCCACTGCCGGCCGAGCGCTGCCAGGGCGCGTTCGGCGGCGTGGTGCCAGTCAGCGGGGGTCCAGCGGTCCGGTGTGTGGGTGTCGTCCGTTTGCAGCGCGGTGCGGATGGCGCCGTGCAGGTGGTAGGGCCAGATCGCGTACGGGTCCTCACTGATCATCGGGCGTTCGACGAGGCGCCGGGCCGCGCTCTGGTGGGTGAGGCCGGCGGCCTGGGTGGCCAGGTCGACGTCGAAGGCGTCCAGCAGGCTCGCGCTGCGAAGGACGTGGCGTTCGTCGTCGGTCAGGTCGGACAAGACGCGGGCGATCAGGGCGGGGAAGGTGTGGTCGAAGTCGGCCGGGACGGGGGTGCGGCCGGTGCGGCGGATCTCCAGGAATCGGCCGACGGCCAGGTCCAGGTGCAGCGGCAGGCCGTGCGAGCGCTCGGCGATGACGGTCCGGATGTCGGGGCCGATGAGCGGTTGGCCGTCGTGGGTGAGCCGCCGGGCCAGGTAGTGGTCGCAGTCGGTGGGGGAGAAGTCGCCGAGCAGGTGCTGCCGGGCCCCGCCCGCCGTATGGGCCGGCTGCCGTCCTTGGGGCGCGAGGTGCGGCCAGGCGGTCGGGCCGGTCCGGTCGAGCTGGCCTTCCAGGGCGTCGTCGCCCCAGGCCAGACGGTTGCGGCCGGCGATGACGAAGAAGCAGTTCGGCAGCAGCCACACCAGGCGCTGCAGCAGCCGCTCGAGGTCGCGGTGCCGATCCGCGGTGTCCTCGAACGTGTCCAGCAGGACCACCGGCACCACCGCCTTCGCGGCGGGCAGCCGGCTGATCTCCCACGCCAGCAGGTGCGGGTAGAAGGAGAGCGCCTCCAGGTCGGGGTCGGCCTCCAGCAGGGCCGCGGTGCGGGCAGCACCGGCCAGGGCCCGGGCCCGCTCGCGGTGCTCGCGCAGCGCCTTCACGAGCGCGGTGGTGACCTTCCCGGCCACCGACCCCACCACGCCGGGCAGTTGCAGGGCGCCGGCGACTTCGCCGACCGCCGCCTGCAGCTGGCCGGGCAGCAGCTTGCCCACCTGGCCCATCAGCCCGGTGCGCTTGATGTACTCCTCCAGCGGCTCACCGGGGTGCTGGGCGTCCCAGTAGCGGCGCAGCGCCAGGTCGAAGCCGAGCATGGGCCGCCCGACGGCGCCGGCCAGGGCCAGGCGGATCGTCAGCACGACCCGTTCGAAGTCGGATCCGGTCGACGCTGCGCGGGCCAGGTCGATGCGTACCGGCAGCAGCCGCTCGCCCGCACCGATGCCCGCGCCCCACTGCTGGGGCCGCCGGTCCGCCGCGGTGAGCGAGGCCTCGATCTTGCGCAGCAACGTGCTCTTCCCCACGCCGCCGACCCCGTAGAACACGAGCACGTTGGTGCGGGGAGCCTCCAGGTCCTCCGCGTCGAAGCCGGGGGCGGCGATGTGCCGCAGGTGCTCCTCGATGGCGGTGGCGACCAGAGACCACTGCTGCTGCCGGTTGGTGAACGCCTCCGCGCTCTCCACCTCTGACGGGTCGTTGGAGCTGAACAGCGTACGAAGGTCGGTCACGAGAATCCCCCCAGGACATGTCATCTGAGGCCAATTTAGGTGATGGACCAGGTCAGGGGGCAGGATCGGGCGGAAAAGAGGGGCCGGTTCCCGGCCACTGGCCGGCCCGCCCGGGCCGGTCGGCGGCGACGTCCCGCCCCGCGACCGTTCGAAGCCGTGAGGTGGTTCGCCGTGCACACTCCTTCGTCCCCAACGCCCCCATCCCCCCAGGGCAGCGGCGCTTCCATCGAGAACGCCCAGTTGTCCATCGCCGCCGTCCTCTCCTGGTACAGCCGTCAGCTGATGACCGCCCGGCGCGCCGGGGACCAGCAGCGCCAGGAGGAGCTGGCCGAGCAGATGCAGGCGGTCGGCCAGGACCGGGAGCGTCTCGGTAACGCCGGGCCCGGGGAGATCGCCCGGATCGCCGAGCTGTACACCGAGCGGCTGAAGGCCCTGGGAGCCGACGAGAACAACTAGGCAGGCCGCCCGCTCATCGGCCCTGGCCCGCACCGAGCGGGCGCCCTTCCCGGGCCGGGACGGGCAGCGCGGCCACGGCCGCGGGCCTCTTCAGCCGGCGCGGCTGCGAGAGGTGCGGCATGAGTGGCAGAGCCAGCGCGCCGATGGCGACCAGGTCGTCGCGGTACTGCGGCATCGCCGCGTGCAGGTCCCGCTGGACGGCCCAGAACGCGGCCGCCTCCTGCTCGGTGTAGGAACGCGCCTGCTCCGCGAGCAGGGCCAGAGCCGCCGCTTGCCGCCGTGGCCGCTCCCCGCTGGTGGGCCGGCTGCGGTACAGGGCCGTGAAGTCGCGCCGGATCACGGTGACCTGGTCCACTGCCGCCGACTCCTCGGCGGCCGCGACGACGTCGGGCAGAACCCGGTAGTGCGCGTCGTGGCCGGCTGCGGTGGTGAACCGGGCGGGCACACCGCGCTCGCCGGCCCGGGCATAGCGATGGGCGGTGCCCTGGCGGGAGTCGGCCGCGCGCACGGCCAGGACCAGCAGCTCCACCCGGTACCCGGCCCGCCGGAACTTCTGTGCCTCCGCGGCGAACCGCGCGGGGTCGGCCGGGGTGGTCTCGATGACGAGGTTGCCGCTCCGCTCGCGCACGTAGGCCTCCGCCCTCGCCTGCCACGCCCGGTAGTCGGCGCGGATCGGCTCCGAGGCCCGGCGCGGATCGGTGCGCAGCAACTGCCCGTAGTCCGGATGCATGACCTTGAAGTCGTCGCCCGACAGGTGCACCGGCCGGTCCAGACTGCGGTGGACCAGATAGGCGGCCCTCGTCTTGCCCGCGCCGGGCTGGCCGACGACGTAGACCACGACCGGCCTCTCCTGGCCGACGACCGTGCTCAGCATGACCGGCACGACCATCGCGTCGAAGACGAAGGCATGCTCATCCGCGGACAGGCGGTGGTAGTCGACGCCGGGAGGCAACCGCAGTGGCTGGGCAGTGCGGCGCACCGGCTCGGCCAGCGCCGCGGCCCGCTCGGCGTCCCGGCCGGCCGCCAGCGCCCAGTCCGCCGGGATCTTCGGGTCGTTGACGCGGCGTTCGCTCGCGGCCAGCTGGCGCCGGAAGCGGCCGGTCTCCACGGCGTCCCACGGGCGGGTCCGCTCGGCGACCACGGCTTGGGCTGCGCGCGCCGGGCTCACCCAGTGCCCGGCCGGGCCGAGCTCGTTGGCGTAGACGGTCTCCAGCACCGTGGTGGTGCTGCGCCGCACCACGAAGACCCGGTCGGCCAGGCGCCCGGCCTCCACCGCGGCGAGCGCGGCGGGCAGGGCCGCGGCGCAGGCGTCATGGTTGTCCCAGCCGACGTATCGGGCCCGGCCTTCGAGGGCCAGGCGTAGGTAGCGGTCCAGGACGCCGAGTTGGCTGAGCGCCTCGGGCACGGCCAGGGCCACGATCTCGATCCGGTAGCCGGCCCGCCGGTAGGCGGCGATCTCCGCCAGGAACTCCTCGGGGCGGCCCAGCGCCGCCTCCACCACCGCGTCGAAGCGGCCGGCCCGCAGTCGTTCCTCCACCTGGGCCTGCCAGCCGTAGGTGTCCGTGCGCACCCGCACCCCGGCGGTGCGCACGTCCTCGACGAGGAACCCGGGGTAGGAGGGGTGGACGGCCTTGTAGGCGTCGCGGTCCACCCGCACCGCACCGCCCCGCCGGGCGAGGACGGCGTGCACCAGGTCCACGACGAGCGTCTTGCCGCTGCCGGCCTGCCCGGCCACGAACACCACCACCGGCCGCTCCTGCGGCTGCGCCCCCGCGAACGCCTGCGGCAGAACCAGCTGCCGCAGCACCGCCCCGCTTTTGGCATCGGACAGCATGTCCGACGCCTCCTCCCCCTTGCTCACCGCACCTCCAAGCGTTCCGTGACCAACTGCCCTTGCCCCACGACTGCGATTCGTCAGGAGCCGCTCTTCTGCTCCCGCTCCAGGCGGCTGCGCAGCGTCTGGAGGGGCTCGCCGGTCTCGCTGATGATGTACTGGCCCCAGCCGTTGATCTCGCTGCCGACCTGGGCCTTGAGCGCGGGGGAGGGCAAGGAGAAGACCTGGCCGTCCTCGATCTGGATCCAGCCGTCCGCGGTGACCGTCGCCTCGTAGGTGGTGCCCGAGCGCTTCTTGGTGTGATGCAGCCGGGCCCCCGGCGCGAGCCAGCCGCGCTCGACGAACGGCATCAGCGCTCCGGTCCCACGCCGCTCGGCGACCCCGCCGCTGGCGACGGACTCGGCCTCACCGAGCAGCAGGCGGCGCAGGACGTCGTTCGGCGTGTCCACCAGGGGCTCGCTGTGCTGCTGAAGGAAGGCGAAGACCTCATCGTCGATCTCGATGGTGCGAGTGCTGCGGCTCATGCAGGGCCCCCAAGCTCATCTTTCACTTTGACAACCCCAAGCTCTCCCAGATTCCCAGATAAAGTCAAGTCGCACGCCACCGGCGGAGCCCCGACTCGAGCAACCACCTGGTGCGCTGCTGAAGGCCCGGCCGTGACCCCGTGCCACACATCGATGCCTGCCTCGGCAATGCCAGCCCGGCCGCACATCGCCTGGGGTACGGTTCCGTGACGGATCCGCAGGTGAAGGGGGACATGCGATGCCGGTACTCCGGACGGGAAGCAGGCGCGAGGTCCTCGCCGACGCGGCGGTTCTCCTAGACAAGGAGCTGACACCACAGGCCCGCCTCGCGTACGCGGTCCTCCTCGCCCAGGCCACCGCCGACTCCGAGCACACCTGGGACGAGCTGGCCGCCCTGCTCGGCGTCACCAACGAACATCTGGAGGACCTGGCCGAAGAGCTCGCCGCCGCCGGCGCGGTCGACTTCCTCGTCCACGGCACGAGCAACCGCCGCACCGTAACGCCACACCACTTCCGCCAAGACCGGCGACGCCAGACCTGCACCCACTGCGCAACGTGCGGGGCCTGCGCCTGCTACACCCGTCCCGAAGGCGAGTGCGACCGCTGCCGACACCGCGCACACGAACTGCGCACCGCCGAGGAGGACATCGCCCGCTGGCGCACCGAACTTGACGCCGGCGCCGTCTACGCCATCCCCACCAGCGGCACGCGCCTGCACCGCTGGGACTGCCCCACCCTCCAGGGCCCCGAAGCCCGCCTCGCCACCCTCCAGGAACAGCTGGCCATCGACCCCGATGCAGCCAGCTGGGAGCGGCTGCCAAAACTGCTGACCACCGAGCAGCTGCGCGCCCGCGGCTCCGGACGCCGACGCTGCGCCACCTGCGGTCCGGACCCAGTCGTCTGATCCATCAGCCCGCCGCACCCATCGGCGCGCGGGTGTACATGTGACGTGACCCTGGGATCACGTCACATGTACGTGAAGGCAGGTTGCACTGCCCACTGGGGGATGGACTCATGGTCCATTTCCGTGATTGTGGTGTCCCCCAAGATGGACCATGAGTCCATCCCCGCCCCTTCGCTCTTCCCCACCCCCGCAACGCCCGCCGCCTGCCCTGCCGACCAGGCCGGGAACGGGCGGCAACTGCGAACCGATGCGGACCGCGGCCATGCGGGTGGCTAGGCGCGGCGTGCTCCGCCCCCGCACCCGTGGCCAGCGCCCGGCGGCGCTGGACCCGCCATCCTGCCGCCTGCCCTGCGCCGCCGGATCCGACGGCAGGGCCGGCCACGGCCCTGCCGTCGGCCCGTCGCCGCACCGGTCACGCCGAAGACGGCGTGACACTGGGCAGTTGCCATCGAGCAGGCAGCCGGTGCCCATGCTCGGCGGAGCCACCTGCCGAAGCGGCCTGCATTGAGTACCGCGCCTGCCCGCCACCGAGCGATTGCCGAGGTCACCACCCACCTGGAGACGACTTTGCTGCAGACCTTCACGACCTGGGAGCGCTGGCCAGGACCGCCTGGTCGCCGCACCCGGCGCCGGGCCCAGTGCTAGCAGCGGCAGGGCACGGGGACCAGCCACCCGAACTCGTAGGCATGGAAAGGGCCGTCAAGGCCCGGGTCCGGCGGCAGCCGGACTTTCATGACTGGCGCAGTGACCCCGGCCGGTCCCGGCCAGCAGGGCCAAACCGAGCCCGGCCCGGGCGGCGGCAGCGGCACGGGCAGCCAGCCCGCCGGAGGCAATTCCAGCAGCAAACCCGCAGGTCAGACCCACTGCGGTAGCTGCTGTGACGCAAGGTGCCGCCGGGCCTTCGGGTACGGGAGCGCCGGTTCTCCCGCGCGGCGGGAGTATGAGAGAGCCCCGCCCACGAGAACCGGTCAAAAACGTGCTCTGACCTGCGAAAACGACCACTTTGTGTCAGGCATTGTTTGGCCCTGGCCAGCAGGGCCAAACGCTCTCGACTTTGGCCCTGCTGGCCAGGCCAAACCGGCGGGCGTTATCCACAGGCTCCCGGACCTAGCGTCGGACGCGGCCGGGCGACTCGCCGAGTCGGTTTGGCCCTAGCGGTAGGGCCAAAGCACTATCACCCGTGATAGTGTCCCGGTGACATTGGATCAAGGAACCTGGAGAGCGCCGATGGCTGACAAGCCCAAGCTGGGCTACGGCGAACAGCTGGTGACCCGGCTCGACAGCCGGGGAAACGTCGTCTACTCGGTGCAGAAGATCTCGGGCCGCACCTTCGCGGAGTCCGACACCACCAAGGGCTACACCACCGACGCCCCGCTGATGATGCTCACCCTCGCCCAGATGGACATCCCGCAGACCTGGATGCGGACCTGGTGCACCCTGGTCGGCTTCCAGCAGATGAGCGGCAAGGCCCCGCGCCGGGCGCCGCTGGGCATGGTGAAGACCACCCACCGCGACATCAGCGCGGCCTCCGGCGTCTCGCGGACCTACGTCGGCGAATCGCTGCTGTTCTTCAACGAGATCGGCTGGCTGCGGACCGCGCGCCGCTCGGTCTACCAGCTGAACCCGTTCCTCACCTTCGCCGGGTCCAGCGCCGACCAGGAGGCGGCGCAGGACGTCTGGGTCGCGGAGGTGCCCGAGTTCCTGATGCCCGGCCCGGAGTACGCCACGGCCTGGCGCAAGGAGCGCCGCGAGGAGCAGCGGTCGGTGGCCAAGGCCGCGAACGTCGTGCTGCTCGGCTCGAAGGCGGAGAAGAACGAGATGCCGGCGGCGGCCCCGAAGGTTCGGGCCGTCCGGAGCGCCTGAGAGACGGCGAGGCCCGCTCCGTTGCACCGGAGCGGGCCTAACCTGACATTGGATGCTCAACGTATCAGCTAGCCGGTGGGCGCCCGCGCCCCTGACCGAGGACTCCAGATGACGACCACCCGGTACGTCCCGCCGATCCCCACCACCGAGATGGTGGCCATCAGCCGCGAGGCGCTGGCCGTCCTCAGCCTGGTCGAGCTGACCGCGAACAGCCACCGCCTGCTCACCACGCTGCTGGCCTACCAGGATCCGGAGACCGGGTGTGCCGGCCTCTCCCAGGTCGAGATGGGCACCCTGCTCGGGTTGAGCGCGCCGAGCGTCAACCGGGCCGTGAAGCAACTGGCGGACAAGGGCCTGGCCTGGCTCCTGGAGCCAGGTGTCTACCAGATCCACCCGTTGCTGACCGACGGGAAGATGCGGGCCGGCCTGGCATCGGTGCCCAAGATTGACTCCCTCGACCCCGAGCGGTTCGGCGAGCGGATGCGGCAGCGCTACGAAGGCCAGCTCGCCAACCTCGGCATCAGCGCGTAGCGGACGAAGACCGTCGACGGCCCGGGCAACCGCCCGGGCCGTCGACGTTGGCCCTGCCAGTAGGGCCAAAGCACTACCACCCGTGATAGCGGTCTGGCCCTACCAGCAGGGCCGAACCGCACGTCGGCCCAGGTGAGCGGTCGGGTTCGGCTTTGGCCCTACTGGCCAGGGCCAAAGCACTAGCACCGGTGATAGCGGTCTGGCCCTGCTGGCAGGGCCAGACCGCTAGGCGTACGCGGCACCCCGGCAAGTCACCGGCCTGTCGCCAGCTTCGCCCAAGCCGGACAGGCAGGAAGCGGTAGCAGAGGCTTAACCGCTCTGTTCTGGAGATCTGAAACAGTGGCCGGCCTCGGGTCGGCCCCGGTGGCCAGGGCCAGACCGCTACCACCGGTGATAGCGGTCTGGCCTACCCGGCCCCGTCCGGGCTGCGAGACTGGTGATCATGACCGACCGCCGCCCTCTCGCGATGCCCGCCTTCTCCGCGACCGCCACGGACGCACTCCTGCCCGCCCAGTCCGGTGTGCGTCGGCTGCCGGTCGAGCAGGGCGCCGACTTCCGCCAGCCGCCCGGTGAGACCGTGAACGCGCCTGCCCCGGCCCGCCGCCTCTCGCCCGGAGGCCTGACCTTCTCCGACCCGGACCGGCAGATCTGATTGGAGGGCCCAAAAGTAGAAGTCCCCGCGTGTGGCCTGCGGTTCTACCAGCCGTCCATCGCCCGGACGTCCCCGGAGATGGCGTAGCGGCGGCAGGCGAGGATCTCGGCGGTGGTGATGCCGATGTCGTTCGCGAGGCGGGCGAGGCCGCTGTCCTCGGCCTGGCGGTCGGAGACGTAGGCCGGTACGACCTCGAGGGCGAGCGCGCCGATGCCGAGCTGGGCGGCGCGCTGCTGGGTGATCGCGTCGCGGCCGACAGAAACGTGGCGGCGCCATGTCTCGGTGGTGATGCCGTCCGGGGCGGGGCCGGTCTCCAGCTCGGCGGCCGGGACGTCGGGGCGGGCCCGGACCTCGGCGACCGCGGCGGCGACGATCCCGCCGACCGTCCGGGCCGGGAGCGCGGCGCCGCCGGCGTCCTGGGGGGCGTCGGTGAGGCGTTCGGCGATCAGGTCGGTGAGCTCGCTGACCCGGCCCTTGAGGTCGACGACCGCGCGCACGGGCAGGACCAGGTCGGTGCTGTCCAACGCGTGGGACACCCCGAGCTCGCGCTGGACGGTGTCCTCGATCGCCTCGGCAACGGCCGCCAGGTCAAGCAGCCGGTACGCGGTCGAGCGGCCGATCCCGAACTCCGCGAGCGCGTACGCCGCCCAAGACGGGTGCTTGAGGACGGTCCACACCCGGGCCTGGTGGGCGGCGCGTACCCGGTGGGCGAGGATCAGGACGGCGGCACGGGCGTCCCCGATCGCCGTGCGTAGCTGCTCGGTCAGTTCCCGGGCCCGCGCCGCGTCGGCCGGTCCGGACTGCTCCCGCTGCTCGCGGTCCATGTTCGGATCGTTCCCGCAGGGTGCCGGGGGAACCACTGGCCGGCCTGACCTTTTCCGACTCGGGTCGGCAGATCTGACCCGGCTCCGGCCGTTCCACTGCAGGCTGTAGAAGACCCTGTGTGGCCTGCGGTTCTACCAGCCGTCCATCGCCCGGGCGTCGCCGCTGATCGCGTACCGGCCTCACCGCCCGCCGCGGCCGGGCCGTCGTGCCGGGACGGAGGCGTCCTGGCTGGTCAGGAGTGGGCCAGGGCGTTTGCGCGTAGGTGGTCGAGCAGGGCTTGCACCTCGGTCCTGTCGTCGCCGTCCGTGGTGAAGCTGAGGATCGTCTGGAGGACGGCACGGGCGAGGTCGCCGGCAGCCTGGGCGTCGGAGCCGGCGGTGCGGGCCCAGCCGCGCAGGAAGACGGTGGTCAGCTCGGCCAGGTGGCCGGCCAGGTGGCCGTTGAACTCCTCCACGGCGCTCGGCCGGTCCTTCCCCTCGGGCAGGTCGCGGATTCCGGTGACGGTCAGCAGCATGGTCTCCAGCATGAGAGTGCCGTAATCGCCTACCAGCACCGCGAGTGGCTGCTCACCGGGTCCAGTGCGGGCCAGGGCGACCAGGGCGTCGTCGTCATGGGACCAGGCGGCCTCCAGCGCGGCGACGGCGCGAAGGATCTGATCCGGCGTCAGTATGGGGGAGGGCATGGGCGGCACCCTAGCGACCCCGGGGCGCGCCACGGGCGTAATCAGTACCCCAGCCCCTCGAACGAGGCAACCCGCGCCCGGCTCGGCAGGACGCCGTCAGCCCACGCGACGGCTCAGCACCAACGGACGACGTCAACACCCGCGACGTCAACTACGCCCGCTATCGCGAGGAGTGCCTGCGCGATGGCATCGACCCGAACACCGCAGTCGAGGTCGAGGCCCCGCGCCCGGAGCTCCCAGTGAGGCCCGCAGGGAGCAGTCGAGCGGGCGGACGCATCGGCTGACCGTGACGCTGGGGGTCGTCCCCCAGAACGGGTGGCCGTACAGGTCAGCGCCGACCCCGGCGGCGTACCAGCGGTCCACGGGCTGGCCTGGATGCCCGGTCCGACTCCCCCTCCCGGCCGAGTGGTTGAATCGAAAGCTCTGGATCAAATCGGAGCCAAATCCGAACAACGGCGGTCCCGGCCGCCGGGCGCCGATACCCTGCTCGCGTCCGGCGCCGAAGACAATGAGAGGCTGACATGGACGACCTGGTCGATGTCCCACCGACCGCAGACGCGGACGACCCGCTGACCGCCGACCTGATCGCGGACCTCACGGAGGACCTCCGCGTCACGGTGACCAACTGGCGGGCCGAGCACGGCCTGCTGTTCTCGACCGAGGCGGCCTGGGACGACCTGACCGAGCAGCTGGGGGCCAAGGTCAAGGACGCGTTCGGCGTCTGACGCCCCTGCGGAATTGCTCACCCTGCCCCGCCGGCCTGCGGCCGGTGTCGCACGGGCCTCGTGCGGGTGAACCGCTCCGGGTTCCACCACCGGGTCTGGCCCGGCCCGGTTTGACGCCGACACCGCACCGCAGCACTGCTGACCGGTCCGCGGCCGTCGCGGCGCCCCGGGACCGGTCCGCTGGCCCCGCGCCGGTCCCGCCGCAGGTACCGCCGAGGGTCCCGCCGCAGGTGCCACTGTAGGTACCCCGGCCCTTCCCGCGTCGCATGGGCGGCACCCTAGCGACCCCGGGGCGCGCCACGGGCGTAATCAGTACCCCAGCCCCTCGAACGAGGGCAACCCGCGCCCGGCTCGGCAGGGAGGCGAGGTCGTCAGTGGCGGGGCCGACCGGGCAGACTGGGTCTGTGACGACGACCACGTGGGATCCTGACGCCGTGCTCGCCACCCACGCCGAGCGGTATGCCGAGCTGCATGACGGCCGGTGACCACGGGGGCGGGGTTCGGGGGCGGGGTCTTCGTTCTCGGGGCGCAGGAGTACGGCGGGGTGGTAGCGAGGACATCGGTGAGGGCGCGGTGAGGCCGGTCGTTGCCCGGTAGCCGGGCGACCCGTTCGGTGGAGTACGCCCGGACGGCCGGTGGCCGGTGGGAGGATACCGTCATGACGACGATGCTTGAGGAGCGGTCAAGGCTCTGGCAGGGCGAGGGCGGTCCGCAGGTGTGGCGCGCGGCGTGGGACCGGGCCCGCGACCTGCTCGCGCCGGCCTGGCCGGACACCTTCTTCCGGTTCGACTGCGACCCCGAGCGCGGGCCGCTCGCGGACGGCGCCGCCGGCCTGGCCACCGCGCTGTACCTGATCGCCGCCGAGACCGGCACCGCCCCGGCCGACGTCCACCGCGACCAGGTCGACGAGCTCGCGCGACCGCTGCCGGCGGAGACGGTGCCGGAGATCCCGCTGCGCTGGGAAGCCCGGCTGCGCGCACTCGGCCACGACCTCGGCAGCGTCACCGACCCCGTCGTCGTCCGGTGGCGGATCCTGCGTACGGACAACAGCCCCCAGCAGAACGGGCCGGACTTCCTCGGCGACGGCCCCGACGCGGACGACTCCCTGCACCGCTGGGGGCCGGGCGTCGTCGAGGGCCTGCGGTATGTCCTCAGCCCCGCAGTCGGACTGGCCTTCTGACCGGCCCGGTAATGGAGTGGGGGCGAGCGGGATGACGGGTAGCCACGGCGCGGGTGATTTGGAGCCGGCCCCGGGTGATGTCGCGCGGCTGGATCAGTTGTCGGCGCGCTGGCGGGATCTGCCGGAGCCGGTCCGGGGGCGGGTGGAGGAGGCTGCGGCGCGGCTGCGGGAGGACCCGGGTCCTGAGCGGGTGGCTGTGTTGCTGGCGGAGCTGCGGGCGGCGGGGCTGGCCGGCTGAGGCGGCACCCGGTGCTGGCGGCCGCGGGGTTGGGCGAAGTCGGGGCCTGCGGGTGGTGGGGCTGACAGACTGTGATCATGACCACCGACCGGCGCCCGTTGTGGCGTCCCTTCTCCTCCGAGCCCGCTGACCTTCCTGTCCAGGCGCCCGCCGACGCCCGGCTCCTGGCTGCCGAGCGTTCGCCGTTCCTCGAACCGGTGGCCCCGGCCGACCGGGGCCACCGGGGCCACCGGGTTGCCGGCGGGCGTCGGCCGCTCGGTCCCGGAGGGCTGGTCGCCGGCGCCTGACCGGCCGGCGACCGTCGGGCCGCCTACGCCGCGGCGACCCGCTGCGCCATGGCGGCTTTGCCCGGGGCTGACCGGTCAGCCCCGGGCCGCGACGCCCTCCGGGCCCAGCAGTACGACGGGCCGGCCGGGGCGGCCGTCGTGCTCGCAGACACGCTGCCGGGCGAAGTCCTGGCCCATCTCCCAGCGGATGCGCTCATCGCGGTCCAGCGCCTCGGGCGGCTGGGGCAGGCGAGCAAGCAGCTGCCAGGCCCACTGTCCCAGCGCCTGGTCGGCGGCCTGCGGGCTCACGCACACCGTCCCCTGGCGGGCGCGGACATCCAGGTCGGTGAGGACCAGGCCGGAGGCGGCCAGCACCCGGGCGGCATCGCGCAGCGCCTCGGCCGCCTCCCGAACCATCAGCTCGAAGTGGGCCTTCTGCTGGTGACCGGCCGCCGCCCACGCCGCCTGGTCCTCATGCCCCTCACCGCGCACCGTGGCCGTCTCGGCGCAGCCCTCCCGCTCACACGTCCACCGCGACCACGCCCCGCGGCCCTCCACCCGGTAACCCCTGCTGTACGACACCGCTGCTCCCTTCCCTGCTGTCGACGTTCGGTGACGGAGCCATCACACCAGAGCCCCGGCCCGGCAGTGCAGTGATCGGTGAGGTCGGGCGTCCTTGGTGCGGCCGGCGTCGGCGGCCCACTCCGGCCGCGGCCGGTCCTGCGCGGCCGCGGCGAGCTGGCGGCCGAGCTCGCCGATCGCGTGCTGCCAGCGGGCCAGCTGCCCGTACAGGCCGCGCACCAGCTCGTCGACGGCACCGGTCGGATCGGTGTCGAAGACGCGGGCCTCGGCGGCGGTCTCGGCGAGGACGTCCAGGTCCTCGAAGGCCTCTCGCCACGGCTCGGCAGTCCGCTCGAATTCCTTCAGCACGGCGTGCAGGGCGCCTTCGACGGCGGCCGGCGACCACGGCGGCGCAGTGCGGGGCGCTTGACGGTGTCGGTCAGCACCCGGGCGGCGCCGGGCCCGAGCGCCCGGCGCCTGGTCGTGCTCACCCGGCCAAGCCGGTGGCCGTGGTGGCGGCGCGGCCAGCGGCGGTGGCGGCGTCCAGTTCGGCGGCGAGCAGGGTGAGCTCGCGCGGCAGGTCGCCGAGCACGCAGGACGGCATGGCGGCCGCGAGCGCGCACACCGCGACCAGCGGCATCCGCTCGCCCGCCGCGAGGTCGGGCACGGTGCCGGTATGGGTGGCGCCGAGCAGTACGTCCGCGCCGAGCGCGTAGCGCAGCTCCTCGGCGAGCTGGCCTTCGCCGCCGGGGATCACCTCCTGGTGGCTGGCCCGCTCGATCCCCGCGGCCGCGTGCTCCAGGGCCAGGGCGTGGTCCTCGTTCTCCTGGCGGCCGCTGAGCGAGCGCACCCACGCGGCCGCAGCCTCCCCGGCGTCGCGGCCCCGGTGCAGTGCCGCCAGCTGGACGGGGTCGAGCGCCTGGTCGTCGGACTCGGAAGCGGGCTCGTCCTCGGCCCGGTCGGTCGAGGAGGGCAGCGGCAGCCAGGACAGCGGGGAAGTCGTCATACCGGTGCAACCGCCCGCCGGACCGGACGGTCACGGGTACAGCAAGGCTTATCTGGGGTGCTCAGGAGCCGTAAGGCAGGTAAGGCAAGTGGGCCTGATCGGTCCGTGCCTTACAGATATCTGGGGGTTCGTCAGGCACGTACGGCACGTCAGCGACGGGCGTGCTCGGCGGCTTGAGTGAGGTCTGCCGCGAAGTCCGGGTTCTCCCGGTCCAGCGCTGGAACGCGGCCTCCCAGTCGGCCCGGATCCGCTGGAGTGCCTGGTGGAGGCGTTCGGCCGGATCGTGCGCCTGTACGCTCCGTGATCGTCCTGTCCTGCTATCTGTGGCGAACGGTCACGGAGAGTACGAGCACCGGCCTTCGGGATCTAGAGCATCTGATTGAGAGCCTGGACGGAGATGCCGGCGTTCCGGGCCAGCTCCGAGTTGCTGATGGCCCCGTAGCGGTCTACCACCCGGTCCTCCTTGGCGGCCCGGAGTCGGGCGGTGAACCGGTGCTTCAGCTCGGCGGCGCGCGCCTGGGCCACCCGGTGGCCCAGCCACAGCCCGGCCAGCTCGCCGACCCGGTCGCCGCGGGCTCCGTGGTCCGTCAGCTTGGCGACAATCCGGTCCGCGGCGGCGAGGGCCGAGTCGGTGGCCTCGTCCCTGGTGGGGTGGTACGAGACCCCGGCCGTGCGGACATCGATCCAGGCGGCCGCCCAACCGGTCGAGGTGTGCGGCGTGACGCCGACGCGGTAGTGCTCCCCCCACCCGAGGAACAGGCTGTCGGCCGGGTACCAGTCCACGGGGTTGGTGCGGGCGTAGGCGACCGTGTAGAGCATCTCCTCGCGGGCGGACTCGGCGCTGGGGTGCACCATGATCTCGGGGTTGCGCATGGTCGTGTAGGGGCGTCCGTCGGGGTCGTGGGTCTCGCCGTGGACCCGGACGTCCTCGTTCACGGTGACGTGCCGCCCGTCCGGCGTGGTGCCGATGCTGAACGAGTCCACGGGCACGTCCGGGAGGGCGGGGTCGGCGATGGTGTGGGTCTCGGAGCGGACCACGTTGACGGGGGCGATGTCGTCGGCGTAGGGCTGTTCGGGCTCGGCGGTCGGCGGCTCGGGCGGTTCGGTCCCCTCAAGCGCGGCGCGGCGCTGGTCCCCCCGTGCGTGGTACTCCATTGCCTCGTCGCGGCGCCTGTCGTGGGTGTCGGGCCCGCTGGGCAGGTAACTGTGGAGCGCGTCGGCGGCGGCACGCCACGCGGTCGCGGCCAGGCCGTAGGCGCGCACCGCCTCGGCCACCTGGCGCCCGCCGCGCTGGCTGCGCTTGATCTCCCCGATGGCCTCAGTACACGTCGCCCTCTGGGCGAGGTAGTGGGCGGTCAGCTGCTCGGTCGACGTCATGTCTCATCCCCTCTAGTTGAAAGTATCCTTTCATGAGCACGTCTCTAATGCAAGCCGACTTTAAGTAAGGGTGCGTCTGTCGCATGATCCGGAGGGGCCGTTCCTCAACCCCCAGGCCATCCGGCCACCCTGAATGTCCTGTGTCACCGAGTCGTCCCTGAGGTGGTCGCTCTGACCTGCGATGAGGAATCTTGAGTGGCGAAGTGGCCGTGAACTGCGGGTGCCGCCGCTCGGAGATGCGGAGAGTTTTCGCCAGTGGATCTTGCTGGATCATGAGGATGCTTGGCGAGTGCCGCTTCGGTGTTGAGGTGGGCCACCCGCTCGCTGAATACGTTCGCCATGGCGAGAGCATCAACTCAAAAATACGATCCGTCAATTTTCGATGATGGCACCTGCGGTCGCGCGCCTCATCGACGGCATCCCGTGCCACTGGATCTCGACCGCGTGCCATCGAAACTTGATCAACGTTGTCCCTGTTCAGGGCGCTGGCTGCGACGGTGATCAAACTCCGAACAAGGGGGCGGGCGGCTACGGCCGGTGACGGGACAACATGCTGTGCTGCTGCACCGGGCAGCGGGACAACATGCAGCAGCCGGTGCAGCAGCACGTCCGGCCGCTCCTGCGCCGCGCGCAGCAAGGGTGGCCCTGCTGCATGTCGGCAGCACTATCAGGGTGTCTCGCTGCTGCGGTGGCAGTCGGAGAACACGGGACCGTCGGGCACCCAGCCGGATACTCTCTGCTCCGTGGCGACTACGGGACGGGAAAGGTCGGCGGAGTCCGCGGCCTGTGGCGGGTGCGGAGCAAGGATCACGGGGCGGGGGCGAGGAAGGCCGAGGGCGTACTGCAGTCAGGCGTGCAAGTCCCGTACAGCCCGCCAGCGCGGCGCCGAGGTACACCGGGCCGAGGTCGTCGCAGCGGCCTTCCTACTGCTCGCGCTCCTGCTCGTCGAAGGCGTACCGCAGCCGCCGCGCCGCTGCCCTCAAGCAGCAGCTCGCCGCCGCAGGGGCGGCGCGGCCCGCCGTCGACCGGGACGGCCCGCTGGGGGAGGTTCTGCGGCTGGCTTCCGCCGTCCAGGACACCGCCATGCGGTTCGTCGGCTGCCTCGACGCGGGCCACGACCCGGCGGACACAGCCGAGCGTTTCACCGCCATCCTGTCCACCCTCCACCAAGACCTGCTGCACCAAGCCGTCCTCGCCACCCGCCAGGAGACGGTCATCCCCGCCCAACGGCCCCGGCCGGCCTCGCTCACCGCGCCGCTCACGCTGACCCTCGGTGGCTGCGAACCTGTCCTCGATCTGGCCCCGGGATGGCAGCTCTCCGGCTGTGCCGCAGACCCCAGCGCCTACTGGGTCCTCGACCACAGCCACGTCGCGGGCTGGGTCGAGCTGAGCCCTGCCGGCGGCTGGCACGCCGTCAGTGACGGAGCACTCCTCGATGCCGACGAGCGCACCAGCCCCGGCCCCTGGCGCGACCACGTCCTCGCCGGGCTGCGTCTGGTCCACGCGCACCCGTAGCCGGATGCGGCCCGGCGCGCGTCCTCGCCGCCGTACAGCCGACGCCGCAATGGCGGCCCGAGCTGGAATCCCGGCTCTGGCCGGCGCCGCCAGGCGCTCGCCATTTGCGGCTCGCGGGCTGTATTCGGCTGGGTGTGGGGGGCCGTCAAGGTTACGATCCCGACCGTGAGTAACGACCCGGGCCGTAATTCGGCTACCTGCGCTGACGTGCTGTTTGATGTGCTGCCGGAGAAGCCGGCGGCGCCGGTGTGCGTGCGGCCGGGCTGTGGGAAGCCGGTGCCGGTCGCCGAGTCCGGCCGGGGCCGGCCCACCCTCCACTGCTCGCGCTCGTGCAAGTCGAAGATGGCCCGAGCCAAGGCCAAGGCCAAGGCCGCCGCCGAGGCTGCGGGCCGGACGGTCCCGGAGCAGCCGGCACCGGCGCCGGAGGGCGTCCGGGCCGCGATGCTGGGCCACCTCGCCGCCATGGAGAGCACGACCCGGGCGTTCCTCACCGTCGTGGACACCGACCCGGTGGCCGCGTACGAGGCGTTCTATCAGGAGTACCTGCGGCTGGAAGCCCGGGTGCGGGCGGCGGCGGCCGACGCGCGCGACGAGGTCCGCTGGCCAGGTCTGACCGGGGACGAGCTGGAGCTGCGCCGGGCCGAGGAAGACCTGATGCGCCCGGACGTCCTGGCCCGCGTCTCCCCGCGCGTCTTGGCTTCTGCGGCTCGGGCCGTAAATGCGCCCGCGGCCGGGGCCGAGCCGAAGCCCGGAGAAACGGCCCGAGCCGCAAATGCCGCCACCGTGCCCAGCCCCGGCAGACCCGGGACAACGGCCCGGGCCGAAATCCGCACCGCCGCCGTGCCCGCCCCGACTGCCCCGGCCGAGCAGCGAGCGGAGGCATTCGAGGCGCTGCGCCGCGCCGCGTGCACGATCCCGACGAGGCGGTTCGGCGAGCCGGACCGCCTCGACGACCTGGACCTGACGGTCGGTGAGGGCTGGCTGCTGGCCTCCTGGGACGACCCACGAGCCGAGGACGTCCACCAGCTGCTCTACCGGGGCCGGCCGGTCGGCTGGACCGCGCCGCTGCCGGACGGGCCGTGGGGGCAGGCCGGGCACATCGCCGCCGCGCACCGCGACGCCCAGGCCGCGGACATCCTGACCGATCCCGCCAGCGGGATCCGCACCCACCGCTCCGTCGGCCAGGCCCTGGACGTTCTGCACCGCGCGCACATCGACCGGCTGCGCGCCGAGCGCGCGATGCCCGATGTGCCGCACCTGGCGCTCAAGCGCCCGACCGGCTGGAGCCTGCCCTCCACCCGCGGCCTCGGCGACCCCGACCGCGCCGCCCTCGACGTCGGCCTGGTCCACCTCACCTGGCCCGACCACCCGGGCGTCCAGGAACTCCAGCGCGACGGCCGACCCGTCGGCTGGATCGAGGAGTACGACGTCCAGCGCGGCACCTGGACCGCCCTGATCGACAGCAGCATCGTCGCCAACGCCGCCAGCGGCGAACCCTTGCGCTGCCCCGACGCGGATGCCGCCCTCGCCCTGCTGCGCCGGGCACTCGGGGAGCACCTCACCCGCTGGTAGGCCGAGCGCCCGCCGTCCTGCGTATCCCCTGGTCCAGGACGCGTTTCCCCTGGACGCGGTCCACAGGCCCGTACTCCGCCGAACCGCGCCGGGCGGCTCAGCGATCGGGGGTCGCGGCAGTTGCCTGACCGTCACCGGAGCGGTTGTGGGTCATGTAGGGCACCGCCGTGATGAGACCAAAGGAGACCCGCCGATGAACTGTCTGCCGCACGATCCGTACATCGACGCCGTGATCCGGGCGATCCGCGAGGCCGGGTACAACACCGGCCCGGACTGCTCCACCGAGTACGACACCGACGACGGCGCGGTGATGTGGATGGAGGCGTTCGTCGACCTGGGCGACGACGGCCAAGACGGGCCCGGCCGGGTCGCGCTCGGCTGGAGGCAGACTACCGGCTGGCTCGGCGTCTACTACGACGGGCGCGGCCGGTACGACGAGGAGTCGTCCGGGTTCTTCGCCGACGACTGCGTGCTGCCAGCCCCGGCTGCGGTCGCCGCCGTGGTCGGGCAGTGGTTCAACGGCGGCACCGTGTGGCCGGTGCCGGGCGCCGATGACACCACGCCCTCCGACGGTCCGCTGCCCGCTCTGCTCGCCGAGGCCCTGGAGGCCGGCGACGTCACCGCGGACCTCGCGGTCCGGCTCGCTGCCTACTGGCCTACCGCCCCGACCGCCTCGGAGTGATCCCGGTCACGGACAAAGCGGGAGGACAAGGCCCTTGACCGGGGCGAATTGGGCGGGACAACACGCTGGTCAAGGGGTCGGACAAGGGGTGTGGTCAGGCCGCGGACAAGGGGGTGGTGTGCATCGTCGGCGGCACCCGGGCGCCGGTCCGGGTGCCGGGTCGGCTACCACGCAGGCCCCGGCTTCCTGCTGACGGAAGGCCACTCGATGACCACCACCTCGCTCGCCGCGCCCGGTCCGGACGACGGCGACCAGACCGCCGACCACCACCAGGCCGACCAGGCGGAGACCTCGCCCGGCCGGGCCAAGGGCCCCGGCGCCGCCTCCGCGGGCACCTCCGCCGGCACCTCCGTGCCCCCGACAGCCGCTGAGCCTGTTTCCGCAGGCCAGCAGCCCCGGACAAGGGGCCGTCAGCGTGGCGACAACCCTCTTCCTGCCGCTGCCGAGGTGCGGTGGAAGGCGGACTCGACGGAACCGGTGCGGCGTGGGGTCTTGGTGTCGCTCGGCCTGTTCCAGCGCGCCACCGCGAGGGAGCTCTGGCATCTGGTCCTGCCGGGACAGCGCAACGACAAGGCCACCCGCGACGCCCTGGTCGACCTGGAGGCCGCCGGGAGGGTGCGCGAGGAGCTGCGCCTGCCGGACAACCGCAAGCTGTGGACCCTGACCGCGGCCGGCCGCCGCGAAGCCGCCCAGTTGCTCCCGGCCGGGACGAAGCTGTCCAAGCTGCGCACCGAGCGCGACGGCCGGGCAACGGCGTTCTCCGAGCACGCCCTGGACGTCGTCGCCACCGCCGGCCTCCTCGCCCGCGCCGGGCTCGGGTACCTGGAGGCGTTCTCCACCGAGGTCGAGCACCCGATCCCGCACCGCCGCTCCCTGTTCACCGACCTCGTGCTGCGCGACCCCGGCTCGGACGTGCCAGTGCTCCTGGTCGAGGTCGACCGCGAGAACGAGGGCGTCGGCACCCTGGTGGAGAAGCTCACCTCCTACCGCACCTGGTGCGAGCTCCCGGCGAAGGGCACGGCGAAGGCCGAGTTCGAGGCCTCGCTACGCCGCCGGGGTGCCCGTACGCACGGCCTGCGGCTGTGGCCCACGGTCTACCCGCCGACCGGCCGCGAGGGGCTGCCGCCGGTCGCCCTGGTCCTGGAGGCCGGCCGCAAACGCGACCGCCCCGGCGCCAAGCGGCTCACCCCGCAGCAGAAGAAGGAGAAGGCCAAGCGGGACCATGAGCGCCTGCTCAACCGCATGACCGAGGTCGAGACCGCCTCCGAGGACATCTGGCACGCCCCCGCGTACGGCGGCGACGCCGTCCACGCCCGCGACCACCACCGCGCCCTGCCGGTCGTGGCCACCACCCTGCCGCTGCTGCGCCGCCACGGCGCAGACGCCCGGGTCTGGTACCGCTTCGGCCGGGACGGCTGGCACATCCTCACCGACGCGCTCGACAACCCGGACGGCGACGAGCTGCTGGCCGTCGAGCGGGCGGAGGCGGACCGGGCCCGCCGGGCGCGGGAGGCGGCGGAGCGGGAGCGGCGCCGCCCGGCCTGCCGCCGCTGCTCGGCGCCGTTCTCGGACGAGCGGTGGGAGGAGAAGGAACGGGGCTGGCACGACGACGGGCTGTGCGCCGGCTGCCGCCAGGCCGACGCCGACCGGAAGGCGGGGGAGGCCGCCGAGCGCGAGCGGGCTGCCGCCGAAGCCGCGGCCGCCGAGGCGAAGCGCACCAGCTCCTGGTGGCGCCGGTCCTGACCCGGCCCTGTCCCCGGTGCAGGCCGCTGACCTGCATTGGGGAGTTTCAGCACCCCCGCTGACCTGCGATGGGGAGTTTCGCCCCGGGGCCGCCGGTGAGTTTCGGGTGTCGTCGCAGGTCAGTGGCCGGTTAGAACGGACTGCGGTACGCCGTCCGGGTGGCGGCGGGGTTCGGCGGGATGGCGTGGTGGGCAGAGCCTTCGGCATGACGACTCCCACCCGGCGCCGCCGTCGGCCCCGCCGTTCGGACGCCTCCCTCGACCCCGCTGCCCTGTGCGCCGTGCGGCCACCGACTTCGGCCCGGTCGCGCGGCGGCGGGTGCTGCCGAACCTGGACCAGCGAGCACATCTCCCCGGGCGGCCTGGTCGTCCGGACGACCTGGCACGAGCCCGTCTGCGCGACGTGGGGCCGGCCCCCCGGACTGCCGGAGTGATCGGCCGTTCCGGACCGGCCGGCACCCGGGCCGGATAGGCTCGGCGCATCGTCGACGCGGAGGGGTGGACCGATGACACAGCCGATCCGATACGGGCCGGATCCAGTGGCCGAGTGGATCATCGACACGTGCGGCTGGCAGGACCAAGCCCGGGTGCTCCGCGGACACCTGCCGTCCCAGCTCCGCGTCGCCCACGACGCGGACGGCTGGTGGATCGGGATCGACGCCTTCGCCCCCTACCGGCGCGTCCAGCTGTGCGCGGGCCGGATCGCGGACGACGGCACGGTCGCTGACGTCTCGGCGTTCCTGGACGGCACGGTCGACGCCACCGACCGCGAGGAACTCGCGCGAGCCGTCCAGGAGCTGCGCAAGCGCCTGGAGGCCCCGCAACCGCCGAACCGATGGGCGGCCGAGCGCTACGGCTTCCCCAAGCCCTGACCCGCCGTCACACATTCGAGCGGACTTCCCAGCCCTGTCGCCGGGAAGGCTTGCCCCCGTGACCGACACCAACCTGTTCCAGCCCGGCACCACCGTGCTGCGCCGCGACGTCCACGCCGACCGGGTGTGGACGGCGATGCCCCAGCGGGTGGTCGACGACACCGGCCACGTGCTGACCCTGGCCTACTGGCCGGGGATCGAGAGCCTGGCCCCGACGACCTGGATCACCGCGACGCGCACCGGCGACGACACCACCCGCAAGCAGGGCCTGGACGACCTGGCGGCCGGCACCTGGACCCTCGGCCGCTACCAGTGGGAGGGCACCGAACTGCTCAGCCACTTCCTGGCCGGCGAGTGGTTCTCCGTGCACTGCTTCCAGGACGCCACCACCCACGAGCCGCTGCGCTGGCACGTCAACTTCGAGAAGCCCTACCAACGCCACTCCGGCGGCATCGACACCCTCGACCTGTGCCTGGACCTCGTCATCACCCCCGACCAGAAGGGACACCACTGGAAGGACCGCGACGAGTACAGCCAGCTGCGCCGCCTCGGCCTGATCGACGACTACCTCCACCACCAGGTCGAGCAAGCCCAAGGGCGGGCGATCGCCATGCTCGACAACCGCACCGGACCGTTCGCCGCCGGCTGGCCCACCTGGGCACCGGATCCGGCCTGGCCGCTGCCGACCCTGCCCGACGACGCCGACTCCCCGGCCACTCGACGGTGACCGCGCCGATCCCCGTGCGGGTGTGCGCGGTCCTGGTCCACGACGGCCGGGTGTGTCTGATCCGCCGCCAGCGGGAAGCCGGCCTCAGGCCGTCGGCGCCGACTACTTCTCCCTGGGCACCTCGGCGGGCGCTGGGTGAAGTCCGGGCACCGGCGGCCCCGCTTCGCGGCGCCACCGGCCGGGGAGGAGGGGCGAGGGGGAGGGCGCCCGGGACGGCTGGCGGCTCACCGCGCCGGTCCGCTCACCGCCTACAGCTCGGTCCAGCCGCACGCCCGCCCGACGCGGGCGCCGAGCGGGTGCCAGATGGGTGCGGCCGGGCCGCGCTGGATGAGGTCCTCGATGCGGGCGGCGCCGGCCGGGACGGCGGCCAGCATCTCGGCGACGGACGGGTTCTCCTCGGCGGCCAGGCGCAGGTCCGCCACCGCGCCGCGCACCCCGGAGGCCGCCGTGCCGACCAGGACCACCAGCAGCCGGGGGAACGCTCTCCACCGCCGCTCCCACGCCCGGCCCCGGCCCTCCGGGCCTGACTGCTCCCACAGGGCGGCGCAGGCCGCCAGCTGCGCCGCGGTCTCCTCGGCGCCGACCCCGGGGCGGTGCCGTTCGACGAACGCCCGCAGCCGGTGCCGCTCCTCGCCGGTCCCTGCGGTGTACGCGAGCTCGGCGGCGGGCCGGTACACCCCACCGTCCTCGACCGGTAGCTCCGGGGCGGGGAGGAGGTCGAGCGGGCCGCAGGCCTCGCCCCGGGCGCGGGCGTCGGCGACGAAGGCGGCGTGGATCCGGCCGACGTCGAGCAGGTGCTCGCGCCCGTGCCTCACCGCGAGCTGCTCGGCCTCCGGCACGGCGGCCGGGCGGCGGGCCTCGGGGAAGGTGGCGGCGACGGCGGAGCCGGCCGCGGTGAGGTGCCAGGCCTTCGCCCGGCCGGCCTGCGGCAGGGTCACGAACTCGGCCAGGCCCTCGGTGTGCAGGCGGGCCATGCGCTTCTGGGTCTGCTTGATCCCGGCTGCGCCGCCGTGCAGCTGGTGGAGCTGCTCGGCGGTCGCCAGCGTGAAGCGGTGAAGCGTGACCAGGACGTCGTGGTCGGTCTCCAGATCCCCGTGCACGAATGTGCTCCCTCAGTCCGAAGCGCGGGCTTATCCCGTGCTCGGAGAATGGAACCCCACGAAACTCACCGGATTTCTCACCATCAAGGTTGGTAGCTCATAACGATTTGGCAACTTCCGGCATCAAGGTATCCCGTGTTCTAACCGGTCCGAAATGCGGTCCGTAATCCCGTCCGCCAACCGGTCCCGACCTTGGGGCCCTTGGTGGCCCGGTTGGCACGTCTCTGACCTGCTGGTATGGCCATCAAGGTGCCTTGGTGAGTTTCCTTGATGGCCTATCAAGGAAACTAACCGATACCTTGGTGGGCCTGGTGAGTTTGCCGGAACGCTTCCGTTGCCCCTGCCGTTTCCCCCTCCGCTGCCCCTACCGGCCACCTCGCGCCCGGAAGGCGAATCAGCCCAGCTCAGCGCCCAAATCCGGGCCGCCGCCGCATTCTGACAACCCTCTTCTCCCGTCTTTCTGCTTTTGGTTTTGGTTTGTGGTTGTGGCGTTGTCGGTTGGTCGGTTCGGGTTGTTGCACCTGCGGTGGGCCTTTCTCTTTTCTCGCGTCCGGCTGGTGCCGGCCGCTCGCTGGTCGGGGGCGGCGGCGGGGGCCGGAGAGGGGTGGTTGGAGCGGGTGCGGCGCGCGGGTCGGGAACGGGCTTGGCCGCTGTCGTGGCGGCCGGATATCCCTCGAAGGCAATGCCCGACCATGACCACCGGGAGAAGCCCGTGAGCACCCGTCAGAGCCCCGCCGAGCCCGACGACAACGACGACCAGGCCGACGCCGTCGGACCGGCCCGACCGGGCCGCACCGCCTACCGGCGCGGCGCCGCCAACCCCAACGGCTCGACCACCGCCCTGCGCTCCGACGTCCTCGGCGCGCTCGGCGTCCTCAAGGTCGCCACCGCCGACCAGCTCCAGCGCCTGCTGCGCCCCGGCGCGGCGTCGAACAAGGCGGTCCGGCAGGCGCTCGGCGACCTCGCGCTGCACGGCCTGGTCGCCTCCGACGGCAACACCCGCAACCGCCACAAGACCTGGCGGCTGGAGGGCACGGCCGGGCTGGAGGCGGCCGGGCAGGTGCTCGGCCTGCCCCGCGCCGACATGGGCTCCACGGCCCGGGGCGCCGGACGCTCCGGCGCCCAGCACGCGATGGCGGTCAACGAGACCGTGCTCGCCTTCGTACGGGGCGGCACCGCGCCCGAAGCCGCGGGCGGGGTGGGCACCGTGACCGACTGGGCGACCGAGGTCGAGTTCCTGCTGCCGGGCGGCCGGCGCAAGGTACGCCCGGACGCGGTGCTCCAGGCCCCCGAGATCGGGGTGCCGGTGCTCATGGTCGAGGTCGACCGCTCCACCATGGCACCGGAGCGGGTCGCCGCGAAGTTCACCGCCTACCGCGAGCTGTTCCGCACCAAGGTGAAAAGCACCGACCCCGCGCTGGCCGACCGTGAGTCGGCCGACGGCACCGTGCACTGGTGGCGCCGCACCTGGCCCGGCCACACCCGGCCCGGCTACCCGCCCGTCGCCCTGGTCGTCACCGGCGCCGGACCCATCGCCTTGGCCAACCGCCAGGAGGCCGTGGCGGACCTGTCGGCCGAGATCTGGCGCGGGCAGGGGTACACAGTCCCGCAGGACGACAACGACGGCGACGGCTGGCGCGAGTACGACGACGCCGTGCCCATCCTCGCGACCACGCTGGAACTGCTGGCCGAGCACGGCCCCCTCGGCCCCGTCTGGTGGCGCTACGGCCGCCCAGGCCAGCACTCCCTGCTCGACGCCCTGGAGAACCCGAACAACCGCGCCGCCTACAACCAGCGCCAGAAGGCCCGGGAGAAGAAGGCCCGCCAAGAGCACCGAGAGTGGATGCGCACCCTCGCCTGCGCCGACTGCGGCAAGGTCCCCAAGGAGGAGAGCACCTGGCACTACGGCCCCGACGGACGACAGGTGGAGTGGATCCGCCTCCCCGGCGGTCGCTGCTGGACCTGCCACCAGGAACACACTGAGCGCCTGGAACGGGAGGCCGAAGAGCAGCTGGAGGCCGCCCGCACGGCCAACGCCGCGCTGCGCCCGTGCTGGACGTGCCGGGGCTCGATCGGCGGGAAGGAGGACTCGAAGCTGGAGCTGCGCCAGGAGGCCAGCCCCGACCGGCTGGAGTGCCTGCAGTGCGCCAGCGACCGGGAGACGGAGAAGCTGGGCCCGCTGCTGCTGCCCGCCCCGACCAAGCGCGAGCAGATGGCCGCCCTGCTCTCCGCCCCGGACGATCCGTGGTGGGAGGTGCGGGTGCTGCATGCCAAGCTGTACCCGGTGAAGGACCGCGCTGCCTGAGTGCCGGCCACCGCGCAGCTGTCGCGGGGGCTGTCGCGATCCCCTGTCGCGTTGGGGGCTGTCGCGCCCTGTGACCTGCGCGGATGGGTGCTCACCCCCGTGCCAGGTCGGGGCGCGACAGCCGCGTGCGACAGGCGCCGTCGGGGTTGGGGTGCCGATCGTTCAGCTGCTGGAGACACCACCTTCCACGCCCGGCGCTGCTCGGCCTGCGGCGGCCCCCCTCAGCACCCCGGCCGCCGACCGCAACACGGGGTGCAACACAGGGTGCAGCAAAGGGGTGCAACGCGGCCCGCGTTGCACCCCTGACCTGGGCATTCACCCCTTCCGAAGGGAGGCCGGGCCGCGTTGCAGCGGGCGTGTTGCACCCCGCGCCCCGGCCCGCGTCCGGCTACTCCCAGCGCATGCCCAGCTCGGTGAGCCGGGCGGCGCGGGCGGCGGGAACGGCGGCGCGCCTGCTGCGGCTGTTGGCGATGAACAGGCCCAGGCTGACCTCCACGGTGGTGCCGTCGGCCAGCAGCAGCGTCTCCTTGTGCTTGCGCGGCACGTTCAGGTTCCCCTCCCGCTCCCGGTACTGGGCGGCGGTCGCCAGGTTCCGCTGCTCCTTCTCCGCGTGCGTCACCTTCGCGGCCGGCTTCTGTTCCGGTGCCAGGGGTTCGAGTCCGAGGACGTGCTCCAGTGCCCACTGCTGGGCCGGGACGAGCTTGTCCCACCCGGCCTGCTGCGCGCGGGCCCACCCGGCCAGGTCCTCGCCCTGGACGATGATGCTGCCCGGCTCGGCACCGGCGAGCGTCCCGCCGGCCTTGATGTGGTGCCAGGCGAGGATGAAGCACCGCCGCCACTCCACCGGCCAGGCCGGGCACCACCCCGCGTCGATCTCGTCGAGGGCGGCCTTGCGCTCGGCGCTCAGCGCGCCGGTCCAGTCCAGGCCCTGCTCGCCGGCCTCGGCCCGGCGCTGGAGCGCCTCGGTGCGCCGCTGGGCGGTTCGCAGGTTCTTCATGATGGTCCCGACCGGCCGCCCGCCCCAGACGGCCTCGTTGGGCGGGCAGGCGTGCCCGTGCTCGGCCGCGTACCCGGCCACCGCGGCCAGGTTGTCGGTGAACGCCGTGTCGAACGCCGACCACACCATCCCGAGCGCGTCCAGCTCCTTGACCCGCTCGGCGTCCAGCACGTCGGCCGCCTTGTACCGGCGCTGGTCGGCCACCCACACCCCCAGCCGGTGCCCGGACGGCGCCCGGTAGGCGTACGGCACCTTCACGTCCCCGAACGCCTCCCGGTAGGCCAGCAGCTCCTCCAGGCCCCGCCGGAACTCCGCCCGCTCCGGCTCCAGCACCCGGGTCCGCACGAACGCCGCGATCACCGCCGGATCCCGCTCGCTGGAGAACTGGAGCAGCTGCGCCTCCCCGCTGGCGGACCGCAGCGCGTCCGGCTCCCCGGCGTGCTTCGGCTCCCTCGGCGGCCGCGTCTCGGACTGCGGCATCGCCAGCCGTTCCACGGCGGCCGCGTCGTGCGCCCGCAGCGCCATCAGCAGCTTGGACAGGCCGTCGTAGGCCCGAGAGGTCAGCAACTGGCTGCCGTTCTCACCGGCGCCGAGCAGGACGGGCACGACGATGGTGGCTACCTTCCCGCTGCCCGGCTTCATCCGCAGCGCCCGCCCGACGGCCTGGACCAGGTCGACCATCGAGCCGCGCACGTCCGCGAAGAACACCGCGTCGCAGTCGAAGGTGTCCACGCCCTCGGACAGCACCTTCACCGAGGCCAGGATGTACCGCAGCAGCCGCCACCCGTCGTCCCTGACCAGCGACGCGAACGTGCCCAGCACGGCCCGCCGCTCGGCGGAGGTGTGCTCGGCCTCCAGCCACGTCGTCCCGATCAGCGCCGGGTCCGGGTGCAGCGCCGGGTCCTGTTCCCACAGCACCCGCGCCACCTCCGGCAGGCCGGTGCTCAGGGCCCGGGCCTCGGCCACCATGTGGTGGAAGGACAGCACCCGGGAGAGGTCCCACTCCGAACAGGCGGTCAGCAGCGCCGTCTGCAAGGCCGCCAGCCGGGCCCCCCGGTACTCCACCGACCGGTCACTCGCACCCCGCTGCTCCAGGCCCTGGAGGACGGGGTCGGAGACGTCCACGCACAGGATCCGGTACGGGGCGATCACCCCGTCCGAGATCGCGGTCCCGAGCGGGTAGTCGTGGGCGATCGGCCCGTACAGCGCCTCGTCGTCCATGCTGGCGATCAGCTCGGCCGACTCGATCCCGGCCGCCGCCGCCCGCTCCCGATCCGACTCCTTCACCGCCCACAACCGAGCGGTGGCCGTCATGAACAACCTGCGGTCACAGGGGATGCGGGCGTTGTCCAGGATCGCCGCCCACGGCCGCCCGGCCTGCCCGGACGTCCGGTGCGCCTCGTCCACGATCGCGAGCGAGAAGGCCGGCAGTCCGGCCTGGTGGGCCTTCTCCAGGTGGCCCAGTCCCAGGCTGGCGTAGGTGGCGAACACCGTCACCTTCCCCGGACCCGCCGTCCACTTCACCAGCTCCGCCGGGTCGGTGGTGCAGCGCAGGCCCACGGGCTGCTCGTTGCCCACCAGCGAGCAGAGCCCGACCATCAGCCCGCCGTGGCCCTCGCGCTGCCAGACCTCGACCGTCTGCTCCAGCAGCGGCAGCGAGGGCACGATCACCAGCGTCCGCTCCGAGCGGAGCCGCCCGGCGACGTGAACGGCCGTCAGCGACTTGCCCGAGCCCGTCGCGGCCCGGATCTGGCACCGCAGCCCCTCCGGCGGCACCAGACCCGACGCCGGAGGCGTCAGAAGTCGTACTGCCGCGTCGCACGCCTCTTCCTGGTTCAGGCGCAATTTCTTCGCCATAATGACTGTCTCCCTTTTCCGGAATTCATGCGACGCGACAGGAAAGCCGCTACGGTCTCTTTCGAGGGCGTTCCGCTATTCGGTTGGCCCGTTTCCAGCAGTGCCAGATCAGCCTTCGGGCTGCCAGGGGCCCCGCCCGCTGTGCAGGTCATCGGCCAGCTCGTCGTGCAGCGCGTGGGCGCACTTCGTCACCCACTCACTCAGCTCGGCCACCCGCTCGAAGTGGGCAATCAGGAGGGGCCCGGCGATGGCGAAGCTGTGCGGCTCCTGCTCCATGTCGTCGGCGATGCCCGGGAACATCCGCAGCACCCGCCACAGATCAACCGGCGCCGCCTTCTCCGGCTCCGGCAGCTCAATACCGTCAGCGTCTCGTACGATCACAGCACTCACCATCCATTGAGGAGTCACATCCGGGCCCTTTCAAGAGGCCCAGACCCAGCCGATCCAGCGGGCTCCAGAGCCGCACGGAGCCTGTCCAACAATCCAGAGTCTAGCGGGCTGCTGTCTTTGATGCACGAGAACGGGCGAAGCCCGCCCCACCATCACCCCAACGAGTGACCCCACCCCATGACCACCCATCACCCAACCACCCACTCAAGGCGCGAAGCGCCCCCACCCACCACCCCAGCCAGCCCGGGCGAAGCCCGGCACCACTCCCCACCCCACCAAGGGCCGAAGGCCCCACCCTGACACCCACCCAAACTCCGCAGCGAAGCGCGGAGTTGACCCACCACCACCCACGCCCGCGCAGCGCCCGCTACCCCCGCCCGATCGGGCGCAGCCCGATCCGGCCGGCGCAGCCGGCCCGCTGTCCGCGCGCAGCGCGGGCCAGCCTTCGGCGAAGCCGAGGGCCCCGCTCCGAAGGGGCGGGCAGTACCGGCGCCAAAGGCGCCGCGCAGCGCCGAAGGCGCAAGCAACCCGGGCCGAAGGCCCGTGGTTACCCGGCGTAGCCGGG
>NZ_JBIUYD010000033.1:0-73083 GCF_044744345.1 Kitasatospora sp. NPDC087315
CATTCCAGAGAACCCCCACCCGATTCCGGGTGGGGGTTCTCTGCGTTTACGGCCGTGTATTGCTGTGTATTTACGGCATCACGCGCGGGGCACGGCGGCAGCGGGGGTGGTGCTAAGTCCACCTCGGAACTGGGGTAGGACGGCCAGTGCCTCGGGCCGGCGGTGCAGGGAACACTGAGTCAGGACGATCGGTACCGGCATCAGGAGCACCCGTGACAACAGCGAGCCGAATGAGCGGCACGACGATGCGCGCCCAGACCGAGGCGGCCTTCCTGTCAGGTCGCCGGGCGCTGGCCCGGCTGGCACTGCTGGCGGTGGCGCCGGTGCCGGCCATCGCGGTGCCGCTGGCGACGGCGCTGCTGGTGGGCGGGGCGGTCGCGTCGATCCTGCAGTACTACCTTCCGGCGGCGGTCCTGGTCGGTGTGCTGGTGGGGACGACCGCGGGGCTTGCGGCCGGCGGCCTGTTCGTCCGGCGCACGGCGAACCGGACGCGTGCTCAGCTGGAGCGCTGGTACGGCATTCGGCTGCCCGTCGAGTACGGCCCCCGGCCGGCGCTGGAGCTGGACGAGCGCGGTTACTGGTGGACCGGGTACTCGTATCACCGGTCCCACGCCGTGGCGAAGGTCGGGCAGCTGTTGCACTGGGCGGCCCGGGACCGGGCGACGCGCGCCGAGATCGGCTGGCTGGTGGTCAACCCGCTCGCGGCGGCCGCCCTGGCGGGCCCGGTGGCCGCTCTGCTCCTGATCGGTGCCGGCTACACCGTCGCGCAGCCGGTCTTCATGAACGGATTCGGGCCGTTGCCCCCGACGCTCGTCGGTCTCCTGGTGAACTCCGTGCTGGGGATCGCGCTGATCGTGCTCGGTGTGCTGGTGGCGCCGTACGCGGTGCGGGCCTACGCGGAGCTGGCGCGCAGGGTCCTGGACCAGGACGGGTGGTCCTCGCACGCCCAGCTCGCCAAGCGGGTGGCGGAGCTGACCGAGACCCGGGCGGACGCGGTCGGCAGCCAGGCGGCCGAGCTGCGGCGGATCGAGCGGGACCTGCACGACGGTGCGCAGGCCCGGCTGGTCGCGATCGGAATGACCCTGGGCACGATCGAGCACCTGATGGACACCGACCCGGCCGCCGCCCGGGAGCTTCTCTCGGAGGCCCGGCAGTCCTCCGCGCGAGCGCTCCAGGAACTGCGCGACCTGGTCCGCGGCATCCACCCGCCGGTGCTCGCGGAGCGCGGACTGGGTGATGCCGTCCGGGCGCTGGCGCTGGACAGCGCGCTGCCGACCGAGGTCTGCGTGAGCCTGCCGGACCGCCCGCCGGCGCCGGTCGAGGCGGCTCTGTACTTCAGCATCAGCGAGCTGCTGGCCAACGCCGCCAAGCACTCGGCCGCGGAGCAGGTCTGGGTGGACATCCTGTACCGGGCCGGCACACTGCGGATCACGGTGACGGACGACGGCATCGGCGTGGCGGACCCCACCCGGGGTACCGGCCTTCGCGGGATCGAACGGCGATTGGGTACCTTCGACGGTGTCCTCGCCATCGACAGCACGTCGGGCGGTCCGACCACAATCACCCTGGAGCTGCCGTGCGAGTTGTCCTCGCCGAGGACCTCTACCTCCTTCGCGAAGGCCTGATCCGGCTGCTGGAAGCGCACGGCTTCACCATCGCGGCCGCCGTCGAGACCGGCCCTGAGCTGCTGGACGCGCTGCTGACGCACCGTCCCGACGTGGCGGTGGTCGATGTGCGGCTGCCGCCGACGCTCACCGACGAGGGACTGCAGGCCGCGCTCAGCGCGCGCCGGGAGATCCCGGGCCTGCCGGTGCTGGTGCTGTCGCAGCACGTCCAGCAGCTGTACGCACGGGAGTTGCTGGCGGACGGCACCGGTGGGATCGGGTACCTGCTGAAGGACCGGGTGTTCAATGCCGGCCAGTTCATCGACGCGGTCCGCCGGGTGGCGGACGGCGGTACGGCGATGGACCCGGACGTGATCGCGAAGCTGATGCAGAGCACCGCCCGCCGCCCCGGTCCGCTCCAGCGCCTGTCGCCGCGCGAGCGGGAGGTGCTGGAGCTGATGGCGGAGGGCTGTTCCAACTCGGCCATCGCGGGCCGACTGGTGGTCAGCGACGGCGCGGTGGCCAAGCACATCGCCAATATCTTCACCAAGCTCGAACTCGCCCCGGCCGACGACGCGAACCGCCGGGTGCTCGCCGTGCTGGCCTATCTCAACGGAACGGTGGAGCGGAGCGGCTGACACCCCACCGGGTCCGCGTCCCCCGCGTGCGGCGGGCAGTGACACCCCGGGCTGCGAGAACGCTGAAACAGGTGTGCGAGTAAACTCCGGGGGGCCGAGCCCGGAGGTTGCTCAGCCGTCCGGCGCCCCGACACGTGGGAATCGGCAGCCGAGGCAGCGTACGGCAGCAGCCGACATCCAGGGGTTGATAGACGTAATGGCACGCCCATCGCTCACCAAGGCCCATCGGGTCCTGCTCGGCCTGGTCGCGGCAGGGGCCTGCCTGATCTCGGGCATCGGTTTCGCGGGCTCGTACAACGCGGTGCGGGACCTGGCGGAGGAGAAAGGTTTCGGCACCTTCTCCTACGCGTTCCCCATCGGCGTGGACGCCGGTATCGTCGTCCTGCTCGCGCTGGACCTGGTCCTGACCTGGCTGCGGATCCCCTTCCCACTGCTGCGGCAGACCGCCTGGCTGCTGACGGTCGCCACCATCGCCTTCAACGCGGCCGCCTCCTGGGGCGATCCGCTGGGGATGGGCATGCACGCGGTCATCCCGGTGCTCTTCGTGGTCGTCGTCGAGGCCTCCCGGCACGCCGTCGGCCGGATCGCCGCGATCACCGCGGACCGCCACATGGAGTCCGTCCGGCTGATGCGCTGGGTGCTGTCGCCGGTGCCGACCTTCCGGCTCTGGCGACGGATGAAGCTCTGGGAGCTGCGCTCCTACGACGAGGTCGTCCGGCTGGAGCAGAACCGGCTGGTCTACCGGGCCCAGCTGCGCTTCCGCTACGGGCGCGGCTGGCGCCGTTCGGCGCCGATCCAGGCGCTGCTGCCGCTCAAGCTGGCCAAGTACGGGGTGCCGCTCGACCCGGCGGTACTCGACCGGCTGGACGACGAGACGCGCGAGGCCCGTGAGGCCAGGGAGCTGGCCGAGAGCCGTCCGGTGGCCGCGGCCATCCCACCGGGCGCCGCCGCCGACACCCAGCCGCAGCCCGGGCCCTCTTCCCCGGAGCAGCGGTCCCAGCCCCAGCCCCGACCTCAGACCCAGTCCCAGCACCCCGAGCCCGAACCGGCTCCGGCCGCCGTCGCGGCGGTGCCCGCCGAGGTGGCCGCGCCGGTGCTCGCCAAGCTCGCCGCGGTACGGCTGCGCGCCGCCCAGGAGCCGGCCGGGGACGCGGAGCAGGCACCGCCGCCGAGGGAAGAGCTGAACGTCTGGACCGAGCGTCCGGTGCGGACCACCGGTCACCAGGACGACGGCACGACGGGCGGCAGGGTGCCGGGCCAGGCCTCCCCGTGGTTCAAGCCGCCGCGCCCGTCGACCCCGCTGCCCGTCCAGCAGGGGGTGGCGCAGGCCGACACCGCCACCCACGGCCACCCGGACGACGCCGAGTACGCCGACTTCCCGCAGGAACCCGTGCTCCCGCAGGGTCCCGGCTCTCCCGAGGACACCGACCACCCGCGGCAGCCGGGCCACCCGGAGGACTCCGCGCCGCGCACCGTGCCGTCCCGGCTCGACCCCGAGCTGTGCTTCGAGGCACTGGTGACGTACATCGACACCTTCGAGCACCATCCCGACCCGCAGCGCCTCGCGGACTGGCTGACCAGGGAGTACGGCGTGACCGGCACCCGTCCGGACGGTTCGGTGAACCCGAAGGACGTCGCCGAGCTCTTCCCCGAGCTGCGCGACCGTTACGCCGCCGCCGGGAGGGAGTGACGCGTCGCGGCCGCCCGTCCACCGCGCCGCGGGCGATTGACGCCCGATTCCGGCGGGGCTACCTTCGCCGCAACAAATTGTTGAACTGATGGTTCGGCATGGAGGAGCGCGGATGTCGCAGGTCGCGGCGGACGGTCAGGGGCCGGTGGGCGGAGCCTCGTTCTCCCGCGCCGCCCGGGCCGCCGTGGAGGCGCTGCTCGCCCCGGTCGACGCCGACCTGACGCGTCGCTACCCGGGCGACCCCGGTACCCGGCAGCCGGTCCACACCGTCTACGTCCCGGCCGACGCCTTCACCGCCGGCACCGTCCGCGACTGGGGCCGCCAGGCCCTGGAGGCCTTCGACACCCACGCCGGCACCCCGGCCGAGCTGGCCCGGGCGCTCGGTGTACCGGACGACGCCCTGCTCGCGGACGTGCACGCCCGGGTCCGGGCCAAGCTGGTGCGGGAACCGGTCGAGGACCTGCGGATCGACTTCGAGGACGGCTACGGGCCGCGGCCCGACGCCGAGGAGGACGCGGCCGCCGTCCGCGCCGCCGGGCTGGTCACCGCCGCCGTGGCGGACGGCGGCGCGCCGCCGTACCTCGGCATCCGGATCAAGTGCCTTGAGGCGGCCGTCCGTGACCGCGGCATCCGCACCCTGGAGCTGTTCCTCGCCACCCTGCTGGCCGGCGGCGGTCTGCCCGACGGCCTGGTCCTCACCCTCCCCAAGGTGACGTACGCCGAGCAGGTCACCGCGCTGGTCCGGCTGCTGGAGGACTTCGAGCGCGGCGCCGGCCTGCCGGCCGGGCGGCTCGGCTTCGAGATCCAGATCGAGACCACCCAGGCCGTCCTGGGCCCCGACGGCCGGGCCACGGTCGCCCGGATGATCGAGGCCGCCGAGGGCCGGGCCACCGGTCTGCACTACGGGACCTTCGACTACAGCGCCTCCTGCGGGGTCGGCGCCGCCCACCAGAGCCTGGACCACCCGGTCGCCGACCACGCGAAGGCGGTGATGCAGGTGGCCGCGGCCGGTACCGGCGTCCGGCTCTCCGACGGTTCGACCAACGTCGTGCCGACCGGCTCCACCGCCCGCGTGCACGCCGCCTGGAAGCTCCACCACGACCTGGTCCGCCGCTCGCTGGCCCGCGCGTACTACCAGGGCTGGGACATGCACCCGGCGCACCTGCCGACCCGCTACGCGGCCGTGTACTCCTTCTACCGCGAGGGGCTGGCGGCCGCCGCCGCCCGGCTGGCCGCCTACGTCGCCCGGACGGGCGGCGAGGTGCTGGACGAGCCCGCGACCGCCCGGGCGCTCAGCGGCCATCTGCTGCGCGGTCTGGACTGCGGCGCGGTCGACCCGGCCGAGGTCACCTCGCTGACCGGCCTGGACCGCATCCGGCTGGAGACCCTGGCCGGCCGCTGACCGGCCGACCCGCCGTCGACACGGCTTAGGCTGGCGGTACCGCCCGGACGTACCCGGCCGGTACCGCCAGCCTTCGTCGTCTCCGGGAGAACCACCGCGCCATGTCCGCCACGCCGGAGCCGACCCCCAGGACGTACCTCACCATCCGGCGCGACGGCAGCCACGAGACCGAGATCAAGAAGTCCCGGTTCATCTGCCATCTCGCCCGGGTCGCCGACGAGGAGGAGGCACAGGCGTTCATCGCCGGCATCCGCAAGCGGTACTGGGACGCCCGGCACAACTGCACCGCCTTCGTGGTCGGCGACGAACAGCGGCGCGAGCGCTCCAGCGACGACGGCGAGCCGGGCGGCACGGCCGGCGTGCCCATGCTGGAGGTGCTGCGCCGGCGCGGGCTGACCGACACGGTGGCCGTGGTGACCAGGTACTTCGGCGGGATCAAGCTCGGTGCGGGCGGCCTGGTGCGGGCCTACGGCAACGCGGTGTCGGCGGCGGTGGACGAGGTGGGCCTGCTGGAGCGGCGGCCGGTGGCGCTGCTGGCGGTGACGGCCGGGCACACCCGGGCCGGCCGGGTGGAGAACGACCTGCGGGCGGCCGGGTACACGGTGCGCGACCTGGCGTACGAGGCGGCCGGGGTGCGGATCGAGGTCGGCGTGCCGGAGCCCGAGGTGGCGGACTTCCACACCTGGCTGGCCGAGGCGACCGGCGGTACGGCGGTTGCGGTGGCGGCGGGCCGGACGTATGTCGAGGTGCCGGTCTGAACGTCGGACCCGTCGAACCGTCGGGTCCGTCGAATCCGACGGATCCGACCGGCGCGATGGTTTCGGACAGACTTTCGGACAGATCGGGGCCGGCTGGTTTCGACTGGTCGTCGCGGTTGCCTAGCCTGGTCCGACCGCCGATCAGGAAGCCGACCGAGATGACCCTCGTTCAGACCATCACCCTGCCCCCGGGGGCCAGCACCGGCTGGCACTACCATCCGGGCCGGGTCGAGGTGGTGGTGCTGTCCGGGACGTTGACCCGGACGCTGTACGACGGGCGGGTCGAGGTCACCCGTGCCGGGGGCTCGCTGGTCGAGGAGGCCGGCTCGGTCCACATCCACGTGGGCCGCAACCACGGGAGCGTTCCCGTGGTGCTGATCGCCAGCTACGACACCCCGGCGGGCTGCCCGCTGGCCGTGCCGGTGGCGGAGCCGGCGTGGAGCCGCAGCGGTACCGGGCCCGTCGGCACCTGAGCCGACCGCTCCCTGGGTTGCCCCCTGAACCGGCCCGCTGAGCCGGACGGCGACCGAAGCAGATGACGGCCCGTTCCGGCGGGCCGCTTGAGCAGATTCACTCGAACGTATTGACGTGGCCCGGAGTTGGAACTTCCGCTCCGGGCTGTGGCGTTTCCTGGGCAAGGATCCGGCCGAACCGGACGAAATGACCTCATCGATGGAGGACGAGAGACCCCACCCCGCACCACGGAGGTATGCGCATGACCTCGGACCGCTTCCCGTCGCCCGCCCGAGCCGAGCTGTTCGCCCCCCGGGGGCCCGCGACGCCCTACCGGATGACCGTCACCACCGCGCTCCCGCACGCCGATGCCGTCGCCCTGGCCGACCAGGGCCTGGGCGCCTGGCTGAAACAGGAAGGCTGCGAGGAGCCCCCGCCGGCCGTCCGGGAGCCCGTCGGCCCCGACACCCCTGACGCCCCGGACACCCCCGCCGAGCGCCTGCGGCTGGGTGACCGTGTCCTGTTCGACCGCGACCACGGCCCGCTGCGCGGCGGCCCGGGCACCGGCCGGTACCACCGCCGCCGGCTGCGCACCCCGGCGCCGCACGGCACCCACCAGCTCACCCTCACCATAGCGACCGGGGCCGAGGGCCCCACCTGGGTCCGGCTGGAGGCCGAGACGCACACCACCGGAAGCGGTGTGCGGACACCCTGCCGAGTGCCCGTGCCCGAGCTCGCCCGTACCCTGCTGCCCCTGCTCGACGCCACCGACGGCCCGGCCGCCGTCCACCTCTCCCCGCAGGTGCTGACCGCGGGCCAGGTCGGCGGCCTGATCGACGAACTCTGCGACCCGGAGCGCCGGCTGCCCACCGTGGTCGCCAGCGTCCCGGTCAACCTCGGGCTCGACCAGTGGCTCGCCGATGTCGTCCGCCCGCTCTGTCACCAGCTGCCCGGCCTCGCGACCGCCTACGTCCTGGACCCGGGCGCCCGCACCGAGTTCAACGTCGCCCTGGAGTACCACACCGTGTACGGCGGGGCGGTGCGCACCTACCTGCCCGAGGTCGACCCGGCCTCCCGGCAGGACGGCGCCCGGCACCCGGTACTGGCCCGTCAGCGGATAGAGGAGGACATCCGCCGCGCGGCCGGGCTGCTGGCCCGCGAGCCGCGCCGGCTCGCCGCCGAACAGCCGCTGCCGCCACCGCTGGCCGCCGTCCCGGTGCTCCGCGTGGCCCCGCCCTCCGGGGCGCGGGCGGACGCCGACCGGGCCGCTGCCGACGCCCGGGCCGAGCTGGCGGCGCTCGTCCGTGAGGAACGGCAGGACCGCGCCGAGCAGCAGGCCAGAGCCGACGAGCTGGAGCTGGTACGGCACAGCCTGCGCCGTGAGCGCCGCCGCGACCGCCGGCGGCCGGCGCCGGGTGACGAACAGGCCGGGGCACGCCACGGCGGTGCCCCGGTGCGGGGGATGACCGGCCGGCTCTGCGCCGGCCCCGGCGGTGCGGTCCTGCCCACCATGCCCGGCGGGCACTCCGGTCCGGTCGGCCCGGCCGGTTCCCCCAGCCACTGGATCGACGCCCCCGGGACGTTCACCGAGCTGATGACCAGACTGGGCGAGTTCCCGCTGCTCTCCTTCACGGGGGACCAGAAGACCACGCTCGCCCTCGACGGACTGCAGTGCGCCGGGGCCTCCTGGGCCCGGCTCACCTGGGACGGCCTGACGGCCCTCCAGGAGTACGCCGAAGCGGCGGTGCGCGGCGAGGCGGGCGGCGACTTCAAGCAGTGGTGCGAACGCACCCCGGCCGGCTGCCACCGCTTCCCGCCCCGCAAGGCGGTGCGCGGGGAGTCCCGGACGGTGTTCAGCCACACCAAGTGGAAACGGGAGCGGATGCTGCCGGTACCGGAGTGCGTGGACGTCTCCCGGCGTGCCTTCATGGGCGCACACCTGAGGATCGGCGGCGGTCGCACCGCACCCCGGCTGCACTACCTCGACGACTGCTCGGGCAGTGGCCGGATCTATGTCGGCTACATCGGTCTGCACCTGACCAACACCCGGACCAACTGAGAGGCTTGGCTGCCCGGTGCGCCCGTTCGGTGGACAATGTCCCGCAGGGGCAGGGCCGCGGGGTCGCCGGCCGCCCCGGGCAGGCGCCGGACGAGCATGGGGGAACGACGACCGATGCAGTACTCAGCAGACGGCCAGTCCGACGGCACCGCCACCGTTCCCGTGCCCCAACCGGGCTTTCTGGCCTCGGTCTTCCGTGATCTCGGCGCCGACGGGCCGGGCGGTGGCGAGGGGGACGCCGACGCCGGCGGTCGCAGCGGTGGCCGGGCCGACAGCCATGACGGTGGCGGTGGTGGCGGTGGTGGCGGTGGTGACGGACCGTCCGGGGAGGGCGTGGACGAGTCCGTCGCCGCCCACGCCCGGGCCGCCGCCCTGACCCACCACCGCACGCTCGCCGTCCGGACCGAGCGTGAGCGGCTGGCCGACCTGCTGCGGCGGGCCGCGCTGCCGGTCTCGGCCATGGACTTCGAGAGCCAGCTGCGCCGCTACGAGCCACGTCCCTACCGGGCGGCCGGCCCGGAGGCGGAGGCCGACGGCGCCGAGCCGCGCTGGGCCGACTTCGCTCCCGCCGAGCCGCCCGCGACCGACCCCGACGCGGCGCCGACCCGCCGCCTGCTCGACTCCGGTTACCAGCGCGAACTGGCCCAGGCCCGGCTGGCCCACCAGCGCGCCCTGCGGGAGTGGCGCACCCGGCAGGCCGAGGCCGGCAGCCCGGCCGCGGACGAGTCCCGGCGGGTCCACGAGGAGGCCGAGCAGGCCAGAGCGCGCGCGGTGCGTGAGTACAACCAGACCCTGGAGGAGTGCCGGCGGGCGTACCGGCTGGCCGAGCCGGCCGCCGTGGAGTCTCTGCTGGAGCGAGCGCTGGCCGCCGCCGAGACGGCCACCCAGGACCTCCCCGCGCCCTGCCGGGCCGTCTTCCGCCCGCTCACCCGCACCGCCGTGCTCGACCTCGACCTGCCGCCGCTCGACCTGGTGCCGTCGCTGACCGGCTACCGGCTCGGCGCGGACGGCGACATCCTGCCGGTGCCGCGCCCGCCGGCCGACCGGGCCACCGACTACCTCCGGCTGGTGGCCCGGCTGGCACTACGCGCGCTGCAGGCCGCCGACGCCGTCGACACCGACGAGATACTGGCCGGGGTGGTGCTCAACGGCTGGCTGCGCGACCCCGGCGGGGCGGAGCCGCTCTGCCTGGTGAGCGTGGACGCCGACCGGGACGCGCTGGCCAGGACCAGACTGCTGCCGCCCGCCGCCCCCTACGAGGAGCACGACGGCGAGGGCGTGTACGCGGACGCCGAACAGGACGAGGCGCTGGTCCGGCTGCGCCAGCTCGGCGCCGCCGTCACCCCTGATCCCTACGCCCGGGCGGGCGTCGAACCGGCCGCCGTGGCGGGGGCCACGGTGCCGTCCGCGCCGGACCTCTCGGCGAACGAGTTCGCCCAGCTGGTCCGCGAACTGCTCACCCGCGGCGGGCTGGCGCAGTGGAGCGTACGGCTGCGCGGCCCGGCCGGGCTGGTGGCCACCGGCGAGGGGGCACCGGACAGCGCGCTGCCCGGGCGCTGGGTGGTCTGGGCCTCCCGGGGGCCCGGGCCGGTGGGGGAGGAGGAGATCAGGACGCTGGCGGAGGCGGTCCGCGAGGAGTCCGCCGAACGCGGCCTGCGCCTGACGACCGGCCGCTTCACCGACGAGGCCCTCGACCTCTCCGGGGAGGACGGACACCAGCACATCCACCTGGTCGACGGCGAGGGCGTACGCGAACTCGCCTGTACCCACCTCGGCCTGCCGCTCGCCGTCGGCCGGTAGACCGGCGGCGCCCGCCGGGCCGGACACCGTGGTGCCTCACCCCGTCGGCCCGTCCGACGGGCGCCGGGCCGGGAGCGGCGTGACGCTGGGGGCGCGGGTGCCGGGCTGACCGGGCCCGGCCGGGCGGCGGCGCCCCGGGCAGCGGCCCGCATGGCCCGGCCGAGGGGTTGCCCGGCACCGGTCGGTGGTCGGCCCGGACCCGGGCGGGACGCGGGGGAGGCGGGATGGGCGCGGTACCCGGTACAGCGGTACCCGGTACGGGGGAGCGGCGGTGACCGCCGTCCTGGTCGCCGCCGGGGCGTTCCTGATGACGCTGATCGGCGGTTACGTCGCCCAGCGCACCGGTGACCGGCGCCATCTGGTGCTCGGCTTCGCCGCCGGGCTGATGCTCGGCGTGGTGGCCTTCGACCTTCTGCCGGAGTCACTGCACGAGGCGCCGGCCGAGATCGACGGAGTGCCCCAGGCCCTGCTGATGTTCGCGGCCGGGTTCCTGACCATCCATGTCATCGAGCGCGCGGTCGCCATCCACCGCGGCCACGAGGGCGAGTACGCCGCCCACACCCACGGCCACCACCACGTCCAGGACCAGGTGACCACCGCCTCCGGCAACGGCTACCAGGGCGTCGGAGTGACCGCCGCGCTGGCCCTGGTCGGGCACAGCGTGATGGACGGCTTCGCGATCGGCGCGGCGTTCCAGGCCGGGACCACGGTCGGGACGGTGGTCGCCATCGCCGTGGTCGCGCACGACTTCGCCGACGGCTTCAACACGTACACGATCACCCGGCTGTACGGGAACGACCGGCGGCGGGCGCTGACGCTGCTCGCGGCGGACGCGCTCGCCCCGGTGACGGGCGCCGCGATCACCCTGCTCTTCACCATCCCCCACCACCTGCTCGGCCTCTACCTGGGCTTCTTCGCGGGCTTCCTGCTCTATCTGGCGACCTCCGACATCCTCCCCGAGGCGCACAGCCCGCACCCCTCCCGCAGCACCCTGCTCTGCACCCTCGTCGGGGTGGGCTTCATGTGGCTGGTGATCGGCCTCGCCGGATAGGGCCGGTCCGGCGGATCTCCGCCGGGCCCGCCCCGACCGGCCGGTCAGCAGGCCGGGGCGGACCACCGCTCCCGCATCGCGGTCAGCGCCTCGGTGATCGCCGGGCGCCGGGAGGCCTGGGTGCGCCAGAGGGCGAACACCCGGCGGGCGGGCTCCGGTACCACCGGCCGGGAGACCACCCCGGGCGGGAGGGCGCCCCGGCCGAGCCGCGGTACCAGGCCCATGCCCAGGCCCGCCGCGATCAGCGCGATCTGGGTCTCGAACTCGCCGACCTGGTACCGCACATCGGGCTCCTCGCCGGCCTCGCGCAGGGTGCGAACCAGCCAGTCGTGGCAGATGTTGCCCGGTGGCACGCTGATCCAGCGCTGCCCGCAGAGCCGCCGCACCGGCACCACGGCCGACCCGGCCAGCGGATCCCCGGCGGGCAGCAGCAGATCCACCGGGTCCGCGCCGAGGTCCATCCGGGAGAGCCCTTCCTGCACCGGCAGCGGCACGGTCGGCCAGTCCTGGACCAGCGCCAGGTCCACCTCGCCCCGCGCCACCAGCTCGGCCGCCGGGTACGGATCGCTCTCCAGCAGCCGGACGTCCAGCTCGGGGCAGCGCGCGCGCAGGTCGGCGAGCACGCCCGGCATCAGCCCCCGCGCGCCGGTGGCGAAGGCGGCGACCAGCAGCCGTCCGACCGCCTGGCCGCGCTGCTCCTCCAGCCGTACCTCGGCCCGCTCCACCAGCCCCAGCACCGCCTGCGCGGTGGCGGCCAGCTCGCGGGCGGCGTCGGTCAGCACCACGCCGCGGCCCTGACGCTCCAGCAGCACCGTCCTGGTCTCGCGCTCCAGCTTGGCGATCTGCTGGGAGACCGCCGACGGGGTGAAACCGAGCGAGGCCGCCGCCCCGCCGACCGAACCGTGCACGGCCACCGCGTGCAGCGCCCGCAGGCGCCCCAGATCCATCATGCAGCAATGCTAAACGGTTACCTTCAGAACTCATCGCTGGTGCTACACGATTTCGGCGGCCATGCTCGACCCATGACCACCGCACCCGCCGCCCCGGGCGGCAGCATGAGCCCGCGTCACATCGCCCTGGCCGTGCTGGTGGCCGCCGTCTGGGGCCTCAACTTCGTCCTCATCCACGTCGGCCTGGAGAACTTCCCGCCGCTGCTCTTCTGCGCCCTGCGGTTCGCCGTCGTGGCCGTCCCCGCGGTCTTCTTCGTCGGCCCGCCCAAGGTGGCCCGGCGGTGGGTCCTCGCGGTCGGCCTCACGCTCGGGGTGGTCAAGTTCGGCCTGCTCTTCCTGGGCATGCACGCCGGGATGCCCGCCGGGCTCTCCTCCCTGGTCCTCCAGGGCCAGGCCGTCTTCACCGCGCTGTTCGCCGCCGTCCTGCTGCGGGAACGGCCCGGCGGGCAGCGGCTGGCCGGACTGGCGGTCGCCTTCGCCGGCATCGGCCTCAGCGCGGTCGACCGCGGCCTCGGCGGCCCGCTCGGCGCCTTCGTCCTGGTCGTCCTCGCCGCGCTGGCCTGGGGGCTCTCCAATGTGCTGACCCGCCGGGCCGCGCCGCCGGACGCCCTGCGCTGGATGGTCTGGGTCAGCGCCGTTCCGCCGCTGCCGCTGCTGGGGCTCTCCCTGCTGGTCGAGGGCCCGGCCGCCGACCTGCGGGCGCTGCGCGACATCACCCCCGCCGGCCTGGGCGCGATCGGGTACGTCGGGCTGGTCTCCACTCTGTTCGGCTTCGTCGCCTGGAGCTTCCTGCTGCGCAGCTACGACGCCACCGCCGTCGCGCCCTACTCGCTCCTGGTCCCGGTGTTCGGGATGTCCTCGGCCTGGCTGCTGCTCGGCGAGCGGGTCGGCCCGCTCGCCGCCGGCGCCGCGCTGCTGGTGATCGCCGGGATCGGGATCACCGCGCTGCGCCCGGGGGCGCTGTCCGCCGTGGTGGCGTGGCGGCCGCGTAGCGGCTCTCGGCGGAGCGCAGCACTCGCAGCAGCACGTCCTGGTCGGCGGGGCTGACCTGGCCGAAGTACTCCTGCGCCACCTCGTGCCGGACCTGCCCGATCCGCTCCACCGCCGACCGGCCGACCTCGGTCAGCAGGATCCGGACGGCGCGTCGGTCGGCCGGGTCCGGGCTGCGTTCGACCAGGCCCGCCTCCTCCAGCGCGTCGACCACGGTGGTGGCCGAGCGGGGGGCGATGTGCAGCCGGTCCGCGAGGTCGCTCAGCCGCATCGCCCGGTCCGGCAGCTCGCAGCCGGGTGCGTGGGCGAGGGTGCGCAGGGCGCGGCCCTGACCGGGGGTGATGCCGTAGGGCTCCAGTCGCTCGCTGGTGCGGCGCCGGATCCGTTTGATCGCCCGGGTCATCGCGTCGGCGAGCTCGGCGGCGGTGTCCTGCGGGGCCGGCACCGGGGCGTCCGGCGGGTCCGGGGTGGGGGAGGAGCTCGCCGCGTCGTCGGTCGGCGTGGTGGTCATGGGCGGTCTCCTCGGCAGGTGTCCGCCCCAGGGTATCGGCCGGTTCCGGCCGTGGGGCGGGGGCGTGGACCGGCCCCGGGCGCGCGGATCCGGAAAGATGTTGAGCAAGGCTCAGTATCTGGGTTAGCGTAGCCCCGAGTGAGGGCACCCTAAGTTCCCTCCCAGGATCCTGGAGGACCAGTGCCCCGCTCCGAAGCCCGCGTCACCACCGACCGTTCCGCCCGCTACGCCAAGCAGCTCGCCAGCCACATGGGCCGCAAGATCGAGGCCCACTGGTCCGAGGAGACCGGCCGCGGCACCCTCACCTTCGGCGCCGGCACCGCCACCCTGGAGGCCACCCCCGACGCGCTGCTGCTCGCCGTCGAGGGCGAGACCGAGAAGCTGCCCGGCCTGGAGGACGTGGTCGGCCGCCACCTCGTGCGCTTCGGCAGCCGCGACGAACTGGTCGTCGAATGGCACCGTGACAACGGCGAGCCCGGTCTCGTCCACCGCAACGACGAGCCCGCCGAGGGCTGACGACTACGCCCGCCGCCCGGCTCCCCGGGGCAGCCGGCGGGCGAGAGCCCACAGCACCAGGCCGCCCAGGCACCAGCTGGCCACCACGTCCAGCAGCCAGTGGTAGTCGCTCCACAGCAGTCCGAGACCGACGCCGACCGAGAGCAGCACGGCGCCCGCGGTCAGCCGCCGCCCCGCGCGGGCGCCGACGGTACGGGCCACCAGCAGCGCGGCGACGCCGTACGCCAGGGTCGCGGTGGCCGTGTGCCCGGACGGGTACCAGCCCCACTGGTCCGCCGCCAGCGGCACCCCGAACGGGCCGGGCCGGGCGAACCAGGCCTTCGCCGGGACGACCAGCAGCGGGATCAGCCCGGTCGTCAGCACCGCCACCACCGCCGGCAGCCACCAGCGCGGCGCCCCGGCCCGGCGGGACCGCCCGGCGGCCAGCGCGCCACCGGTGAGCAGCACCGGGACCGCCGGGACGGAACTCCCGAGGTCCGACAGCGCCTTGCCGAGGTGGTTGAGCAGGGTGCTGTGCAGGTCGTGCCTGGCCGCCCGGACGGTGTGCCGGGCCCAGTGGTCCAGACCGAGCAGCGGGCCGTCGACGGCCACCTGCCAGGACACCAGCACCAGCACGACCGCGAGCACCAGCGGCAGCGCGACCGATCCGGCCAGGCGGCCCACGACGCGAGATGGCCGCCCCGGAGCAGGGGGGGTAGCTCCGGGGCGGCTCTGACGATCGCCGTTCCGTGCGCCCCGGGGGGTGTGGGCCGGACGGTCGGTCGATCGGTCTTCGGTGTGCGCCGCCTTCTCCGAGGCGGCCCGGTCGTCCTCGCGGACGACTCGCGGATCCGCCGGCGAGGGCGGTGCCGCGGACCGGTCCGCCAATGGCTGAGGCTCGCTGTCCATCTGTCATGACCCTACGTCAACGGATTTGCCCCGCCGAGGAGCTTCGGCGATTCCGCACAGCATCTTCACCGCCCGCCGGGCCAGGCCGCGGCGTCCCCCGTACAGCTGCCCGAACCGGCTCGAACCCGCTCGAACGGCCGAACGTAACGAACCGGCGGTGCAGACCGAACGGCCCGCGGGGACCAGAGGTCCCCACGGGCCGTTCAGCGCTGTCCGGACATCCCTCCGGCGGGTGTGTCACCTGTCGGGCTCCACCGGCTCAGAGGGCGGCGAAGGCGCCCTCCAGGATGTCCAGGCCCTCGTTGAGGAGGTGCTCCGGGATGACCAGCGGCGGCAGGAAGCGCAGCACGTTGCCGTAGGTGCCGGCGGTCAGCACGACCAGGCCCTCGGCGTGGCAGGCCTTGGCGATGGCCGCGGTGGCCGCCGCGTTCGGCTCCTTGCCACCCGGCTGCACCAGCTCGACGGCGATCATCGCGCCGCGGCCGCGGACCTCGCCGATGATGCCGAACTTCTCCTGCATCTCCCGCAGACGGCCCAGCATGATCTCGCCGATCCGCTGCGCCTTGCCGTTGAGGTCCTGCTCCTTCATGGTCTCGATGGCGCCCAGCGCGGCGGCGCAGGCCACCGGGTTGCCACCGTAGGTGCCGCCCAGGCCGCCGGCGTGCGCGGCGTCCATGATCTCGGCGCGACCGGTCACCGCGGACAGCGGCAGACCGCCGGCGATGCCCTTGGCGGTGGTGATCAGGTCCGGGACGATGCCCTCGTCGTCACAGGCGAACCACTGGCCGGTACGGCAGAAACCGGTCTGGATCTCGTCCGCGACGAAGACGATGCCGTTGGCCTTCGCGAACTCCACGATCGCCGGCAGGAAGCCCTTGGCCGGCTCGATGAAGCCGCCCTCGCCCTGGATCGGCTCGATGATGATCGCGGCGACGTTGTCGGCGCCGATCTGCTTGTTGATGGTCTCGATGACCTGCGCGGCGGCCTCGGCGGCGGCGTTCTCCGCACCGGTCAGCCAGCGGTACGGGTAGGCCACCGGCACCCGGTAGATCTCCGGGGCGAACGGGCCGAAGCCCTGCTTGTACGGCATGTTCTTCGCCGTCAGCCCCATGGTGAGGTTGGTCCGGCCGTGGTAGCCGTGGTCGAACACCACGATGGCGGTGCGCTTGGTGTAGGCGCGGGCGATCTTCACCGCGTTCTCGACCGCCTCGGAGCCCGAGTTGAACAGCGCGGTGCGCTTCTCGTGGTCGCCCGGGGTCAGCTCGTTGAGCTGCTCGGCCACGGCCACGTAGCCCTCGTACGGGGTCACCATGAAGCAGGTGTGGGTGAAGGCGGCCAACTGCTCGGTCGTCCTGGCCACCACGGCCTCGGCGCTGTTGCCGACGTTGGTCACGGCGATGCCGGAACCGAAGTCGATCAGCGAGTTGCCGTCCACGTCCTCCAGGACGCCCCCGTTGGCACGGGACACGTACACCGGCAGGGTGGTGCCGACGCCGGCCGCCACCGCACCCAGCTTGCGGGCCTGCAGCTCCTGCGACTTCGGACCGGGGATCGCGGTGACCAGGCGGCGCTCCTGCGGGAGCGGCGTTGCGGCGCTCATGGGTTTCTCCAGACTTCTCGGCTCGGTGCTTCGCAGGCTACGGCCGCCCTCCCCGGCCGGGCATGCGCCACTCGGTAGCACTCAGCCGTCCGACTTGTCCGAGGCGGCCAGCGCGGGTAGTGCGACGGCCCGGCGGCTTCGCTCCACTACATTGAGCGCGGGCGTGTCGCCGGTGCGGCGGCATGGGTATGGCGGCACCGACGACGTCGGGCCGGGCGGGCGAGGGAGCGGGGCCGTACATGGGACTGGACGGGGCGCGGAGCCACGGCGAGCGGGCGACAGCCCCACCCCCTGCACCCATGCCCCACCAACGCCCCCACCGCCCGACGGGTGCGGCCGGGCCCGCCTTCGACCTCTCCGCCTGGGTCGCGGCCCCGCGGCCGGAGGCCGCCCCCGGCATCTACCGGCAGGGTTACCGGCAGATCGACCCCGACCGGGCGGAGGCCGGCAGGGTTCCGACGTGGCCGTTGCTCCTTCGTGCGGTGCTGAACGCAGTGGTGGGGTGGCTGGCCTATGTGTACGGCGTCGAGCTGGCCAAGGAGGGGACGACGCTGATCGGAGTGCTCCCTTCCCGATCGGCGTTCGTCGCCCTATCGGTCGTGCTGACGTTGAACGCGGTCGTCCTCGCCGTCGTGATCAAGGTCTTCGGCCGGATGGGCCGCTGGCCGGAGGTGTGGCGGCGCTACGTGGCGCCGCTGCTGTCGCGCACCGTGACCCAGGAGGCGCCCGCGGCGGACGCCGAGGTGGTGGAGGCGGCGGCCCGGTCGGCCGACCCCTGGGCCGTGCTGCGGGCCGGCGGGGCAGGCGTGGCCGCCGGGCGGCTGGACGGGGAGGCGGTCGGCGACATCGACTACGTGCGGATTCGGCAGGCGTGGGAGTCGGCGCAGGCGGATCCGGTGTTCGTGCCGGCCTTCGTCGCCCAGGTGGCGGCCCGCGGCGCGGCGGCGTTCGCGCACCCCTCCGAGGTGCGGGAGCTGCCGGGGCGGGACGAGCAGCACGATCTGCTGCTGCGTCAGGTCCGGCTCGGCACCACCCAGGACGTGCCGAAGAACCCGCTGACGCACCGGGCCGCCGGCTTCGCGCTGGACCCGGCCGTGCTCGGCACCTCGCTGCTGGCGGTCGGCCCGGCCGGGACGGGGAAGACGGCGCGGCTGGCCCGGCCGGTGGCCGAGGCGCTCTGCCTGCAGGCACTGGCCGGCACGGCGTGCGCGGTGGTGATCGGATCGGCGGAGACGGACCTCGGGCCGGACGCCTGGTACGACGTGGTGATCGCCCCGGGCGACCCGGGCTCGGCGTACGGCCTGGACCTCTACGGCGCGGCGCGGGATCCGGACGAGGCGGCCGCCCGGCTGGCCGAGGCGCTGCTGCCGGACGAGTTGACGGCCCGCGCGGAGAGCGCCCGGACGGCGCTTCAGCAGGTGGTCGGCCCGTTCCACGCCGCGTACGGCCGCTACCCGGGTGTGCGCGAACTGCGGGCGCTGCTCGGGGGTGAGACGGAGGCGCTGGGCGCCCTGGCGAAGGCGCTCGGGACGGCCGGCCGGCTGGCCCTGTACGAGCGGGACCTGGCCCACCGTGAGCGCCAGCGGGGCCGGGCGGACGATCCGGGGGCGCTGTTGGCGGACCGGTTGGCGCTGCTGGACCGCCCGGCCTTCGAGGGGGCGTTCGCGACCGACGGGACCGGTCGGCCGCCGTTCGCGATGCGGGTGCTGGACCATCCGCTGCGGGTGCGGGTGAAGCTGCCCGAGCGCGGTCACCCGGAGGCGGCGCGGATGCTCTCGCGGCTGGTGGTGGGCCAGTTCGTCCAGGCCGCCGGCGTTCGCGAGGACCGGTCGCTCTTCGCCGGCCTGGTGGTGGACGACGTCTCGGCGGCGCTGGACGCCCACACCGTCCGGGGTCTGCAGCGGATGCGCGGGGCCAACGCGGGCGCCGTGCTGCTGCTGCGGACCCTGGTGGACCTGCCGGAGGCGCTGCGGGCGCCGCTGTTCGGCGCGGTCGGCTGCCGGATGGCGTTCCCGGGGATCGCGCCGTGGGACGGGCGGCTGTTCTCCGAGGCCTGGGGTACGCATCTGGTCCGCGAGACGGCGGTGACGCACACTCCGGACACCTCGGGCGGCCTGCTGCGCCGGGCCGGGCGGCTGGGGCGCAAGGCGTTGTCGGGGACCACGGCGCAGACCGAGTCCGTCACCACCCGGGAGGTGGAGCGGCTGCGCTGGTCGCCGTCGGACCTCGCGCACGCGCTGCCGGCGGGGCACGCGGTGGTGTCGCTGACAGCGGTGTCGGGGGAGCAGGTGCCGCCGTTGCTGGTGGACCTGCGGGACTGAACCGGCGGGCCGCGTTCCGCCGGGACGGCGCCCCCAGGTATCGCCTCGGAGGTGGATTCGGCAGTGCCGGTTGTCCGGAGCGTCCATAATGAAGGGGAGAGACCCTCGTCAGACCCTCCGCCCCTCTCCTCGCCCGGCCGCAACGGCGCGGTCGGGTCGTTCCCCCGAAGGTGCCATGCCTCCCACACTCGCCTCCGTCGTCCGCAACACCTCGCTCCATCTGACGGTCCTCGCCGGTGGGGACCATCTGGAACGGCCGGTTCGCTGGGTGCACACCAGCGAGCTGGACGATCCGACGCCGTTCCTCGAGGGTGGTGAGCTGCTGCTCACCACCGGGATCAAGCTGGGCCGCACCGCCGCCCGGCTCCAGGCGTATGTGCACCGGCTGGCCGACGCGGGCGTGGTGGGGCTGGGCCTCGGCGTGGGCCTGTCGCACACGGAGGTGCCGCAGCCGCTGGTGGACGCGGCCGCCCAGCGCGGGCTGCCGCTGCTGCGGGTGCCGGAGCCGACGCCGTTCATCGCGATCAGCAAGGTGGTCTCGGCGGCGCTCGCCGCCGAGCAGTACGAGGCGGTGACGACCAGCTTCGAGGCGCAGGAGGAGCTGACCCGGGCGGCGCTCGGCAAGGACGGCACCACGGCGGTGGTCCGCCGGCTGGCGGCCCGGCTGGGCGGCTGGGCGGCGCTGTACGACGGTTCGGGCGCGCTCTCGGTGGTGGCTCCGGACTGGGCGGCCCGTCGGGCCGGCCGGCTGGCGGCCGAGGTGGACCGGCTGCGCCGCCGTCCGGCGCCGTCGAGCGCCGCGTTGCAGGGCCGTTCGCCGGGGATAGACACGGCGGACGAGGACTACGTGGTGGTCCAGTCGCTGGGCGCGGACCGTCGGGCGAGGGGTTTTCTCGCGGTCGGTACCGAGGACCGGATCACCCCGACCGAGCGGTATGTGCTGAACGCGGCGGTGGCGCTGCTGACCCTGACCCTGGAGCGTTCCCGGGAGCTGCGGCAGGCCGAGGAGCGGATGGGCGCCGCGCTGCTGCGGATGGTGCTGGCGGGCGAGGTGGGGACGGCCCGGCAGGTGGCGGTCGGGCTGTTCGGCGGTCTGCCGGAGGGGACGATACGGGTGATGGTGGCCGGTGCCGCGCAGGGCGTGGACGCCGCGGAGGCGCTCGGGGAGCTGGGCGACCGGGCCGAGCAGGCCGGCGCCCGGGTGGGGGAGAAGCTGCTGGTGGCGCGGGAGGACGGCGCGCACGGGCCGCGGCTGATGGTGCTGGCGCTGGACAACGGCGCGGTGCACCGGGCCTGTCTCGGCGCGGTGGAGGAGCACGAGGGCCTGTCGTTGGGCGTCTCGGCGCCGGCCGGGCTGGAGGAGTCGGGTACCGCTCACGCGCAGGCCGAGCGGGCGCTGGCGGTGGCGCTGCGCGGTGGCCGCCGTTCGGTGGACCACGAGGAGGTCGGCGCGGGTTCGCTGCTGCCCCTGCTCGGCGAGGACGCCGTGACGGCCTTCGCGGAGGGGCTCCTGCGCCCGCTGCGCGAGCACGATCGCACCGCGCGCGGCGACCTGGTGGCCTCGCTGCGGGCCTGGCTGTCCAGACACGGGCAGTGGGACGCGGCCGCCGCCGATCTGGGCGTGCACCGGCACACCCTGCGCTACCGGATGCGGCGGGTCGAGGAACTGCTCGGCCGTTCGCTGGACGACACCGATGTGCGGATGGAGCTCTGGCTGGCGCTGCGTTCCGGCGAGGAGTGACGGGAGCGACCGGAACGGCGGAAGCGGCGGAAGTCGCGGGAGCGGCGGGCCCGCTGGACGTGGTGGAGTGGCGGCGCCCGCGAACGCTACTCGGTGGCCAATCCGGTCGGCGCGCCGCCGCCCCTACCCTCGGTTCAGGTCCCACGTTCGTGGGGCCCTGAGGACGACGAGGAGAGGGCCGGTACCACGGTGACCACCACGTACGATTTCTGGCTGGCCGGCCGCCGGGCGAGCGGCGACGCGGACTTCGAGGTGTACAACAGCTGGGACGGCCGCCTGGTCGGCAAGGTCGGCATCCCGAGCGAGGCCCAGGTCGAGGAGGCGCTGGACGCCGCCGTCGCCGCGCTGCCGGTGTTCGCCGCGACCCCCGCGCATGTCCGCGCCGCCGCGCTGGACCACGTGGCCAAGCGTCTGGCCGAGCGCACCGAGGAGATCGCCCAGCTGATCACCGCCGAGAACGGCAAGCCGATCAAGTGGGCCCGCGGCGAGCTGGGCCGGGCCGTCTCCGTCTTCCGCTGGGCCGCCGAGGAGGCCCGCCGTACCAACGGCGAGACCATGCGGCTGGACACCGACCCGGGCGGCACCGGCCGCTTCGCGGTGGTGCGCCGCTTCCCGCGTGGTGTGGTGCTGGGCATCGCCCCGTTCAACTTCCCGCTGAACCTGGTCGCCCACAAGGTGGCCCCGGCGATCGCGGTCGGCGCCCCGATCATCCTCAAGCCGGCTCCGGCCACCCCGCTCTCCGCGATGGTGCTGGGCGAGATCCTGGCCGAGACCGATCTGCCGGCCGGCTCCTGGAGCATCCTGCCGGTGCCGAACGACCGGATGCCCGCCCTGGTTCAGGACCCGCGCCTGCCGGTGATCTCCTTCACCGGTTCGGACAAGGTCGGCTACCAGATCATGGACTCGGTGCCGCGCAAGCACACCACCCTGGAGCTCGGCGGCAACGCCGCGGCCGTGGTGCTCGCCGACTGGTCCTCGGAGGAGGACCTGGACTGGGCCGCCGCCCGGATCGCGATGTTCGCCAACTACCAGGGCGGCCAGTCCTGCATCTCGGTGCAGCGGGTGATCGCCGACGCGTCCGTCTACGACGCGCTGGTGGAGAAGGTCGTGGCCAAGGTCAAGGCCCAGGTCACCGGTGACCCGAACGACGAGGCCACCGAGGTCGGCCCGCTGGTGGACGAGAACGCCGCCAAGCGGGTGGAGTCCTGGGTGGACGACGCGGTCGCCAAGGGCGCCAAGGTCCTCACCGGCGGCACCCGCGAGGGCGCGACCTACGCCCCGACCGTGCTGGCCGAGCTGCCGGCCGACGCGATCCTGGCGAAGTCCGAGGTGTTCGGCCCGGTCCTGTCGCTGCACCGGGTGGAGGGCACCGACGAGGCCTTCGCCGCCGTCAACGACTCCGCCTTCGGCCTGCAGGCCGGCGTGTTCACCCACGACCTGCAGACCGCCTTCCGCGCCCACCGGGAGCTGGAGGTCGGCGGCGTGATCATCGGTGACGCCCCCTCCTACCGCGCCGACCAGATGCCGTACGGCGGCGTCAAGGACTCCGGCGTCGGCCGCGAGGGCGTCAAGTACGCGATGGACGACTACACGGTGGAGAAGGTCCTGGTCCTCACCGGCCTCGACCTCTGATCCGGCCGTAGCAGGGGCCCGGCACCGCGCGCGGTGCCGGGCCCCCGGCGTGTCGTGGCGGCCTCAGCCGCGCCCGGTCACGGCCGCGACGGCCTCGGCCACGGTGGTGTCGCCCGAGACCAGTTCCAGCGTCCGCCCGGCCGTGCCCGGTTCGTGCAGCAGCGCCGCCAGCACGGCGGCCACGTCGGCCCGGTCCACCGCGCCGCGCCCGGCCGAGGGGGCGAGCCGGACCAGGCCGGTGCCCGGGCCGTCGGTGAGCCGGCCGGGGCGCAGCACCGTCCAGTCCAGCGTGGTGCGGGCCCGGACGGCGTCGTCGGCCGCGCCCTTGGCCCGCAGGTAGGTCTCGAAGACCGGGTCGGCGGGGTAGCGGGCCGCGGCGTCGGCGCCCGTCGAGGAGATGATCAGGTAGCGCCGGACGCCGGCGAGTTCGGCGGCGTCGGCGAGCAGGACGGCCGCGTCGCGGTCGACGGTGTTCTTCCGGGCGGCGCCGCTGCCCGGACCGGCTCCGGCGGCGAAGACCACCGCGTCGGCGCCGGTGAGCAGCCGGGCGAGCTCGGGGGCGGTGGCGGCCTCCAGGTCGAGCGTCAGCGGCTCGGCGCCGGCGTCCACCAGGTCCCCGGCCTGTTCGGGCCGGCGGATGATCCCGGCGGGCCGGTCGCCGCGCTCGGCAAGCAGCCGCTCCAGCTTGAGCGCGATCTATCCGTGGCCCCCCGCGATGACGGTACGCATGGCTCCGACGGTAGCCGGGGGGTGTCCCGGCGTCCTGTGGAGGCCGCCGGGCAGGACACAATGGGCGCATGACTTCGCTTGCCCACCCGCAGCTGCGTTTCACGCCGACCGTGCAGGACCCGTCCGCTCCCCGGGAGCTGGTGATCCTCGGTTCCACCGGGTCGATCGGCACCCAGGCCATCGACGTGGTGCTCCGCAACCCGGACCGTTTCTCCGTGGTCGCCCTGTCGGCGGCCGGCGGCCGGGTGGAGCTGCTCGCCGAGCAGGCCCTGCGGCTGGGCGTGCACACGGTGGCGGTCGCCGACCCGGCCGCCGAGCCGGCGCTGCGCGAGGCGCTGGCCGCCAGGGCCGGCGGCCGTGCGCTGCCCGCCGTGCTGGCCGGTCCGGACGCGGCGACCGAGCTGGCCGGGATGGAGTGCCACTCGGTGCTGAACGGCATCACCGGCTCGATCGGGCTGCGTCCCACGCTGGCCGCCCTGGCGGCGGGCCGGGTGCTGGTGCTGGCCAACAAGGAGTCGCTGATCGTCGGCGGCCCGCTGGTGAAGGCGGTGGCGAAGCCGGGGCAGATCGTGCCGGTGGACTCGGAGCACGCCGCGCTGTTCCAGGTGCTGGCCGGCGGTACCCGGGCCGAGGTCCGCAAGCTGGTGGTCACCGCGAGCGGCGGCCCGTTCCGCCGGCGGACCCGCGAGCAGCTGGCGGGCGTCACCCCGGCGGACGCGCTGGCGCACCCGACCTGGGCGATGGGCCCGGTGGTCACGGTCAACTCGGCCACCCTGGTGAACAAGGGGCTGGAGGTGATCGAGGCGCACCTGCTGTACGACGTGCCGTTCGACCGGATCGAGGTCGTGGTCCATCCGCAGTCGGTGGTGCACTCGATGGTGGAGTTCACCGACGGTTCCACCCTGGCGCAGGCCAGTCCGCCGGACATGCGGATGCCGATCGCGCTGGGGCTGGGCTGGCCGGACCGGGTGCCGGACGCGGCGCCGGGCTGCGACTGGACCAAGGCCGCCACCTGGGAGTTCTTCCCGCTGGACAACGAGGCCTTCCCGGCGGTGGAGCTGGCCCGCGAGGTGGGCTCGCTGGGCGGTACCGTGCCGGCCGTTTTCAACGCCGCCAACGAGGAGTGCGTGGACGCGTTCCTGAACGGCCGCCTCGCTTTCACGGGAATCGTGGACACTGTTGCCAAGGTCGTGGCCGAACACGGCACCCCGGCGTCGGGAACTTCTCCGACCGTCGAGGACGTCCTGCACGCGGAGGACTGGGCCCGCGCCCGGGCCCGCGAGCTGGCGGCCGGCTGACGACGGCGCACGACCCCTGACGACGACGAGCGGAGCGGCATGACGGAGGACCAGCGGTGGCAACGGTTTTGACGGTGGTCGGCATCCTGGTCTTCGCGGTCGGGCTGCTCTTCTCGATCGCCTGGCACGAGCTCGGCCACCTCTCGACGGCGAAGCTGTTCGGCATCAGGGTGCCGCAGTACATGGTCGGCTTCGGCCCGACCATCTGGTCCCGGCGCAGGGGTGACACCGAGTACGGCATCAAGGCGATCCCGCTGGGCGGGTACATCCGCATGATCGGGATGTTCCCGCCCGGCGAGGACGGGCGGATCACCCAGCGCAGCAGCTCGCCCTGGCGGACGATGATCGAGGACGCCCGGGAGGCCTCCTACGAGGAGCTCCAGGAGGGTGACGAGCAGCGGCTCTTCTACACCCGCAAGCCGTGGAAGCGCGTCATCGTGATGTTCGCGGGCCCGTTCATGAACCTGATCCTGGCTTTCGGGCTGTTCCTGACGGTGATGATGGGCTTCGGCGTCACGATGGCGGTGCCCACCATCCGCACCGTCTCGGAGTGCGTCGTCAAGGCCGGCCAGCCCACCGACGAGTGTCCCGCGGACGCCCTGCCGGCCCCGGCGTTCAAGGCCGGGCTGAAGCCGGGGGACAAGGTCCTCTCCTTCGACGGGGACCGGATCGGCAGCTACGACCAGCTCCAGGCGGACATCCGCAGGTCGGCCGGGAAGACCGTGCCGATCGTGGTGGAGCGCGGCGGGCAGCAGCTCACCCTCACCCCGACCATCGCCGTCAACGACGTCCAGAAGTACGACGCCAACAACATCCCGCTCAAGGGCCAGACCGTGCAGGCCGGCTTCCTCGGCTTCACGCCGAGCAGCGGGGTCGTCCGGCTGGGCTTCGGCCAGTCTCTCGACCGTATGTACGACATGGCCGAGGGCGGGGTGAAGTCGCTGGTCGCCCTGCCCGGCAAGATCCCGGGCCTCTGGCATTCGGTGGTGGACGGCACCCCGCGGGACGCCGACTCGCCGATCGGCATGGTCGGCGCGGCCCGGGTCAGCGGCGAGGTCTTCTCGCTCGAGATCCCCGGCAGCCAGCGGATCGCCACCTTCGTGAACCTGCTGGCCGGCATCAACCTGTCGCTCTTCCTGTTCAACATGCTGCCGCTGCTGCCGCTGGACGGCGGTCACATCGCCGGCGCGGTCTGGGAGTCGATCCGCCGGCGCACCGCGCGTCTGTTCAAGCGGCCGGACCCGGGCCCCTTCGACGTCGCCCGGCTGATGCCGCTGGCGTACGTGGTGGCCAGCGTCTTCATCGGCTTCACCCTGCTGGTGCTGGTCGCCGACCTGGTCAACCCGGTCAAGATCAGCTAGCCGGCGGGTGTGCCCGGCCCCGGCCGGGTGCCGTACCGTTGGAGGCCGGGTACGCGGACATCGGCGTGCCCGGCCCGGCTGTCCCTACCCGCCGGACCGACGACCTCAACCCCGGGGAACCCTGCGCACATGACCGCGATCTCGCTCGGTATTCCGTCCCTGCCGCTCAAGCCGCTCGCCCGGCGCCGTGTCTCCCGGCAGATCATGGTCGGCAACGTACCGGTCGGCGGCGACGCCCCCGTGTCGGTGCAGTCCATGACCACCACGGTGACCTCGGACATCAACGCCACGCTGCAGCAGATCGCGCAGCTGACCGCCTCCGGCTGTCAGATCGTGCGGGTCGCCGTCCCCTCCCAGGACGACGCGGACGCGCTGCCGATCATCGCGAAGAAGTCCCAGATCCCGGTCATCGCCGACATCCACTTCCAGCCGAAGTACGTCTTCGCCGCGATCGACGCCGGCTGCGCCGCGGTCCGCGTGAACCCGGGCAACATCAAGGCCTTCGACGACAAGGTCGGCGAGATCGCCAAGGCCGCCAGGGCCGCCGGGACGCCGATCCGGATCGGCGTCAACGCGGGCTCGCTCGACAAGCGCCTGCTGGAGAAGTACGGCCGGGCCACCCCCGAGGCGCTGGTGGAGTCCGCGCTCTGGGAGTGCTCGCTGTTCGAGGAGCACGACTTCCGCGACATCAAGATCTCGGTCAAGCACAACGACCCGGTCGTGATGATCAACGCCTACCGTCAGCTCGCCGCCGCCTGCGACTACCCGCTGCACCTCGGCGTGACCGAGGCCGGTCCGTCCTTCCAGGGCACCATCAAGTCCGCGGTCGCCTTCGGCGCGCTGCTCGCCGAGGGCATCGGCGACACCATCCGGGTCTCGCTCTCGGCCCCGCCGGCCGAGGAGATCAAGGTCGGCAACCAGATCCTGGAGTCCCTCGGCCTGCGTCAGCGCGGCCTGGAGATCGTCTCCTGCCCGTCCTGCGGCCGCGCCCAGGTCGACGTCTACAAGCTCGCCGAGGAGGTCACCGCCGGCCTGGAGGGCATGGAGGTGCCGCTGCGCGTCGCGGTCATGGGCTGCGTCGTCAACGGTCCCGGCGAGGCCCGTGAGGCCGACCTCGGGGTCGCCTCGGGCAACGGCAAGGGCCAGATCTTCGTCAAGGGCGAGGTCATCAAGACCGTCCCCGAGTCGAAGATCGTCGAGACGCTGATCGAGGAGGCTCTCAAGCTCGCCGAGCAGATGCAGGCCGACGGCGTCGAGGCGGGTGCTCCGACCGTCGTCGCGGGCGAGTGACCACGCGGGTGGTTTGATCGCGGTGTTTTCCGAAGGCGGGGCCGTCCGTGCGCGGACGGCCCCGCGGCCGTAGCCGGGTGGGGCCACGGGATAGGGTGCGGCCAGAGTCGTCTAGTGAGGTGCTGTCTCGATGCTCGATCGAGGTGCGATGCTCCCCAGCTCGTTCCAGGCCGCCCGGGCCCTGGCGACCACCCGCGTCCTGGAGGCACCCGACCTCGCGGACACCCTGGAGGTGCTCCGCCGGGACCCGGTCGCCAACGCCTTCGTCGCCACCCGGGTCGAGGCGGTCGGTCTCGATCCCTGGCGGCTCGGCGGCGAGATGTGGGGCTGGTACGACGAGCGCGGTGAGCTGGACGCGCTCTGCTACGCCGGGGCCAACCTGGTCCTGGTGAACGCCGGGCCGCAGGCCGTCCAGGCCTTCGCCGAACGCGCCCGCCGGCAGGGCCGCCGCTGCTCCTCGATCGTGGGCCCGGCCGGGCCCACCGCCGCCCTCTGGGCACTGCTGGAACGCAGTTGGGGCCCGCCCCGCGAGATCCGGGCCCACCAGCCACTGCTCGCCACCGCGGTGCCGTCGGCCGAGATCGACCCCGACCCGCTGGTGCGGCGGGTGCGGCGGAACGAGATCGAGACGCTGATGCCGGCCTGTGTGGCGATGTTCACCGAGGAGGTCGGGGTCTCCCCGCTGGCCGGCGACGGCGGGCTGCTCTACCAGGCCCGGATCGCCGAACTCGTCTCCGCCGGGCGCTCGTTCGCCCGGATCACCGAGGACGGCCGGGTGGTGTTCAAGGCCGAGGTCGGGGCCGTCACGGAGGGCGCCTGCCAGATCCAGGGCGTCTGGGTGGCCCCCGAGTACCGCGGTCAGGGCCTGTCCGAGACGGGCATGGCGGCCGTGCTGGACATCGCCCTGCGCGAGGTCGCCCCGGTGGTCTCGCTGTACGTCAACGACTACAACCTGCGGGCCCGGGCGGCCTATCGGCGGGTGGGCTTCCGCGAGGTCGGCGCCTTCATGAGCGTCCTGTTCTGACCTCCGCCCGCGGGCGGGCCGGACGGGTAGTAACGTCCGGGGCATGGATCAGCTGACCGGGGTGACGATCGAGGCCATCGACCTTGCGACGTGGGCGCCGCAGGCCCTCGATGTCCAGGCGGTGGCGTTCGGGCTGACGCCCGAGGAGGTCGCGGTACGGCTGCACATCGTCGGGCGGCACGCCCAGCAGCCCGGGGTGATCGCGCTCGGCGCGCTGAGCGGCGGCCGGCTGGTCGGCTTCGGGTACGGGATGCCCAACCACCGCGAGCACTGGTGGAGCAGCGTGATCGAGCCCTACCTGGAGGCGCGCGGGTACGGCGACTGGCTGGACGACGTCTTCGCGGTCACCGAACTGCACGTGCTGCCCGAGTTCCAGGGGCAGGGGATCGGCTCCGGTCTGATCCGGACGCTCTGCGAGCGGTCCGGGCGGCCGCGCAGCATCCTCTCCGCGATCGACGCCGAGACGCCCGCCCGCCGCCTCTACCGCTCGCTCGGCTACCGGGACCTCGCCCGCGCGGTGCACTTCCCGAACACCGACCGCCTGTACGCGGTGATGGGCGCCCCGCTGCCGTTGCGCGGGCCGGGTCAGAGCACTCCGGCGAACTCCAGGTAGAGCTCGGCGTCCTCCCGGCGGCCCGCCGCCAGGGCGCGCAGGCCGAGGTCGGCCGCGCGGAACAGCGTCCAGCCGCGCAGCCGGTCCTGTTCCACCTCCAGGGCGTCGGAGAGCTGACGCAGCCGGCGGCGGGCCGCGGCGGCCGCGCCCGGGGAGCCGATCAGGGTGTCCGCCCGGTCCAGGGCCAGCCGGGCCAGGTCGTAGGCGCGTTCGCCGACCAGTGGGCGGGGATCGATCGCCAGCCAGGGCGCGCGGTCGGCGGCGAGCACATTGCCGTGGTGGAAGTCGCCGTGCAGCAGGAACATCTCGTCGGTGGAGGCGAGCAGTCCCTCGGCGGTCTCCAGGGCCTCGGCCACCAGGGCGGCGGCCTCGGCCGCGCCGGGCAGTTCGCGGTGGCGGCGCAGGCCGTCGGAGCCGACGGCCACCCGGCCGGCCAGGCTCTGGTAGGGGTGGCTCTTGGGCGCCGGCGTCCAGAGCCGGCGCAGCAGGCTGGTGGCCTCCAGCATCGCCTTCGGCTCGGCCAGCGAGCGCAGCGGGATCTCGCCGTGCAGCCGCTCCAGCAGCAGCATCCCCTCGGCGGGGTCGGCGTCCAGCAGCAGGACGGCGCCGCGGCCGGCCCAGTGGGTGAGGGCGGCGTGCTCCTGGGCGGTCTCCGGGGTGAGCAGGCCGGCCTTGAGGACGGCGGGGGTGAGGTCGTCGCGTCGGACGTACCCGATCAGGCTCAGCGCGCCCCCGGGGTCGAGCACCCGCTCCAGGGTGAGGTTCCAGCGGGCCAGATGGGTGGCCACGTGCGCGGGCAGCCCGGCCAGCCAGCGCCGCCCCGCTTCACCCTCGCCCTCGCCGACGCTGTGCGTCAGCCAGGCGGGGACGGTGATCTGCCCTGGTGCTGCCGACATGCTGGCCTTCCGGTTGGCGCTTCCCCCGTGGTACTACCCGTCCATTGTCGGCCATATCTGCGAAACCGCAGGTCAGCGACGCGAAGGGGATGAGCGGGGGAAGCCCGGCGGGCGGCGGGACCGCAGGTCAGGCGGTCGGTGTCGGGGTCGTGCCGGGGCCGGTGGTGCCGGGGGTGGGGACGGCCGGGTCGGGGAGGCCGGGGAAGGGGGTGGCGGCGGCGCCCCAGCGCCGGGCACGCAGGGCGCTGTCGCGCAGGGAGTCGGCGGCGGTGGCGCGCTGGGGGCCGGTGGTGGCGGCGACCAGGTCGGCGTAGACGGCCGCGAGGCGGGTCTCGATATGGGCGGCGAGCCGGCCCGCGCCCGCCGCGTCGGTGACGGCGAACGGCAGCTGGTACCCGGCGGCCGCGGCGCTCGGGGTGACGCCGACCCCGCCGAGCACCCGCTGCCAGGCGTCCCGCCGGGCCTGGTGGGCGGCCAGGGCGGTCCGGGCGTCGGCGCGCTGCTGGTCGTCGGGGAGCCGGGCGCCGACCACGCCGTAGCCGTAGACGGCGGCGTGTTCGGAGCTCAGCGCGCGCTGGAGGGCGGTGACGGCCTCCGGGCTCAGCCCCGCCCCACTGGCGGCCGCCGGGGGCGAGGCCGGCCCCGACGGGGAGGGCGAGGAGGAGGACGGGGCGGTGGTGGGAGCGGCGGACGGTACGGGCGGTGGCGGGGCCGGGGTGGTCGGCGGGGCGTCGTCGCCGAGGGCGACGGCGTGCAGGACCCCGGCGGCGGAGACGGAGGCGAGCAGCCGGGCCAGCTGGGGCGAGGCGGCGCCGAGGTCGGCGAGCCGGGCCTGCGCGGTCTGCCGTTCGAGCGAGGCGAGCGCGGCCTCGGTACCGACGGCCGAGGTCGGTGCCGTGGACGGGGACAGCGACAGGGACGCGGACGCGGAGGAGGCGGCGGTACCGGGGGAGACCGAAGCCGTCGGCAGCCCGGCGGCCAGCGCGGCCCGGTGCTGGACCACCTCGGCCCGCAGCGGCTGGAGCTGCGCGGCCTGCCCGGCACCCGGACCGGCCAGCAGGGCGTCGTACCCGGCGAGCAGGGTGTCGGTGTCGGTGACGGCGCGCAGCCGGACCGGCTCGTCCGGGTCGGGGCGGCGGCGGTCGCCTGGCCCGCCGCCGTCGCCGTCGTGGGAGCCGGTGCAGGCGGTGAGCGCGCCGCCCGCGGTGAGGAGCAGCCCAAGGGCCAGGAAGGTCCGTCGGCTGGGCGGCTGCATCGTCGTCACTCCGGGGCGTGTACGGGAGGACGGCCTGCCCGCCTGCCCTCGTTGGCGTGAATGATTACAGAATCCTCACGTAGCCGGGCACGGATTCGATCACACCGCGTCCCGGCCCGCCGGTGTGACCTTGCTCGCAGTGGGTGTCGCGCGGGCGGCCGTGCGCTGCCCGGAATCGGTGGTTGGCGGCTTCACCGGATAGGCTTTGGGCCGAGCTGCCGCGACCCGGTCTGCGCCCGACCGGCGCCAGGGGACGCGGAGCGACCTTCTGACAACAGCAGACGCGGCCGAGGAGTCCACCCGGATGAGCACCACCCACACCGACCGGCTGCGCGCGTTGCTGGAGCCGCTGGCCGCTCAGTCGGGCCTGGACCTGGAGGACGTCAAGGTCACCCAGACGGGCAGCCGCCGCCAGGTGCAGATCGACGTGGACGCCGACGGCGGCGTGGACCTGGACGCCATCGCCGAGTTCAGCCGCGTGGTCGGCGAGGCCCTGGACGAGTCCGACGTGATGGGCTCCGGCGCGTATGTGCTGGAGGTCGGTTCGCCGGGCGCGGAGCGTCCGCTCACCGAGCCCCGCCACTGGCGCCGGGCCGAGGGCCGGCTGGCCAGGATCCACCTGTCCGACGGCGGCGAGATCGTCGCCCGGGTGCTGGAGGCGGACGAGGACGGCGCGCTGGTCGAGGTCCAGCCGGTGAAGGGCCGGGGCCGGGCCAAGGAGCGCCGTCTGGAGTACGCCGAGGTGGCGCGGGCCCGCGTCCAGGTGGAGTTCAACCGCAAGGACGAGCAGCTCCTCGACGAGGCCGAGGACTTCGCGGACGCCTCGGCGGACGACGACGCCCCCGAGGAGGGGGACGACGGTGCGGAGTGACGACCTGCGCACCGACCGCACCATGTACGTGACGAAAGACGAGGAGGCGTAGCCGTGGACATCGACATGAGCGCCCTGCGCACGCTGGTTAACGAGAAGAACATCCCCTTCGACCTGCTGGTCGAGTCCATCGAGTCCGCCCTCCTCACCGCGTACCACCGCACCGAGGGCTCGCGCCGCCGCGCCCGGGTCGAGCTGGACCGCAAGTCGGGCCATGTCACCGTGTGGGCGACCGAGGACCCGGCCGAGCTGGAGGAGGGCGTCGAGCCGAAGGAGTTCGACGACACCCCGAGCGGCTTCGGCCGGATCGCGTCCAGCATCGGCATCCAGGTGATGATGCAGCGTCTGCGCGACGCCGCCGACGACCAGACGTTCGGCGAGTACGCGGGCAAGGAGGGCGACATCGTCACCGGTGTCGTCCAGCAGGGCAACGACCCGAAGAACGTGCTGGTGGACATCGGCAAGCTGGAGGCCATCCTGCCGCCGCAGGAGCAGGTCCCGGGCGAGGACTACCGGCACGGCACCCGTCTGAAGTGCTACGTGGTGGCGGTGCGGCGCGGTGTCCGCGGCGCCTCGGTGACGCTCTCGCGCACCCACCCCAGCCTGGTGAAGAAGCTGTTCGCGCTGGAGGTCCCGGAGATCGCGGACGGCAGCGTGGAGATCGCGGCGATCGCCCGTGAGGCCGGTCACCGCACCAAGATCGCGGTCTGGTCGCGCCGGGCCGGGCTGAACGCCAAGGGCGCCTGCATCGGCCCGATGGGCAGCCGGGTGCGCGCGGTGATGGGCGAGCTGCACGGCGAGAAGATCGACATCGTGGACTGGTCGGAGGACCCGCGGGAGATGGTCGCCGCCGCGCTGTCCCCCGCACGGGTGACCAGTGTGGAGATCGTCGACTTCGCCCAGCGCTCCGCACGGGTGATCGTGCCGGACTACCAGCTGTCGCTGGCGATCGGCAAGGAGGGGCAGAACGCCCGCCTGGCCGCCCGCCTCACCGGCTGGCGGATCGACATCCGCCCGGACACCGAGGGGCAGCCGGAGAACGGCGGCCGGGAATCCTCGGACCAGTAGTCAGCGTCGTCACAGGCCCCCCGCCGGTCCTTCCCGGATCGGCGGGGCGGCGCCATGTCCCTTCGGAGGGGTAGACTTGCCTTCGTCTGGCCGGACGCATGTCCGAGCACGCCCGGAACGCACCTGCGTGGGCTGCCGCAAGCGAGCGGCCAAGCACCAGCTGTTGCGTGTCACGGCGGTTGAGGGCGTCTGCGTCCCCGACCCCCGTGGCGCACTGCCGGGCCGGGGCGCGTACCTGCACCCCGAACCGGCCTGCCTCGACCTCGCGGTCCGCCGTCGGGCGTTCCCCCGGGCCTTCCGGCTCCAGGGCACGCTCGACACGGAGCGGCTCCGCGAGTACATCGAGGAGCGGGCAGGCGACACCCCGGGGCCCTGAGTCCACTCAGGCCCGCCCGGTGGGCACCTTCCGCTACGGCCGCCGCTCTGCGGCGGAGAACCACCGCAACAAGCACAGCGCTCGGGCAGCCGCGCGCCGTGCCACCAGTCAGGTACCTCGCGATGTGGAAGTAGGTCGAGATTGCGATGAGCACTCGATGAGTACGCGATGAGTACGCGATGGGTACGCCCATGAAGTAGCGACGGTCCGGCGGACGAGACACCCCGGACTCATAGACAGGAGTGAAGTGGCTAAGGTCCGGGTTTACGAACTCGCCAAGGAGCTTGGCTTGGAGAGCAAGGCCGTCATGGCCAAGCTCACCGAGCTCGGCGAGTTTGTCCGTTCGGCGTCCTCGACGATCGAGGCGCCGGTCGTACGCAAGTTGACTGACGCGCTGGGAGTGGCCCCCACCGGTGGCGGTTCCGCTGCCAAGCCGGGCCCGCGCAAGCCCGCGGCGCCCCAGCCCGCCGGTGGCTCCGCCGCCGGCGCGGCCGCACCCAAGCCGGGTGCCCCGACCCCGGGTCCGCGCCCTGCCGCGACCCCGGGCCCCCGTCCCACCCCGGCCGCCGCGGCTCCCGCCGCCCCGGCCGCGCCCGCCGCGACCCCGCGTCCCGCCGCGGCGCCGACCCCGGGCCCGCGCCCGGCGGCTCGCCCCGCCGCTGCCGCGCCCGCGGCCCCGGCTGCTCCGGCGGCCGAGTTCTCCTCGCCGGCTCCGGCCGGCGACGCCCCCGCCGCGCGTCCGGCCGCCCAGGCCCCGCGTCCGGCGGCCGGTCCTGCCGCCGGTGGCGCCCGTCCGGGCCCGCGTCCGGCCGGTCCGCGTCCGGGCAACAACCCGTTCACCTCGGGCAGTGCCACCGGTATGGCCCGCCCCGGCGAGCGTCGTCAGGGTGCGCCCGGTGCCCGTCCGGGTGCCCCGGGTGCGCAGGGCGGCGACCGTCCGGCGCGTCCGGGTGGCGACCGTCCGCGTCCGGCCGGTGCCCCCGGCGCGCAGGGTGGCGACCGTCCGCGTCCGGGCGGTGACCGTCCGCGTCCGGCCGGTGCCCCCGGTGCCGGTGCCCCCCGTCCGGGTGGCGACCGTCCGCGTCCGGCCGGTGCCCCCGGTGCCGGTGCCCCCCGTCCCGGTGGTGCCCCGCGTCCCGACGGCATGCCCCGTCCGGCCGGTCCGCGCCCCGGTGGCCCGACCCCGTCCGGCATGCCGCGCCCGAACCCGGGCATGATGCCGCAGCGTCCGGCTCCGGGCCCGCGTCCCGGCCCCGGCGGCCGTGGTCCGGGTGGCCCCGGCGGCCGTCCGGGTGCTCCGGGCGGTGCCCGTCCCGGCTTCGCCGGCCGTCCGGCCGGTCCGGGCTCGCGTCCGGCCGGTGGCGGCTTCGGCGGCCCGCGTCCCGGTGGCGGTGCCCCGGGTGGCGGCGGTGGCTTCGGCCCGCGTCCGGGTGGCTTCAGTGGCCGTCCCGGCGGCCCGGGTGCCCGTGGTGGCACGCAGGGCGCCTTCGGTCGTGGCCCGGGCGGTCGCCCGGCTCGCGGTCGCAAGTCGAAGCGGGCGAAGCGCCAGGAGTACGAGGCCATGCAGGCCCCGTCCGTCGGCGGTGTGATGCTGCCCCGCGGCAACGGCCAGACCGTTCGCCTGTCGAGCGGCGCCTCGCTGATGGACTTCGCGGAGAAGATCAACGCCAACCCGGCCGCGCTCGTCTCGGTGATGTTCAACCTCGGTGAGATGGTCACCGCGACCCAGTCGGTCTCCGACGCGACCCTCGAGCTGCTGGCCGGCGAGATGGGCTTCATCCTGGAGATCGTCAGCCGGGACGACGAGGACCGCGAGCTGCTGGAGTCGTTCGACATCGACTTCGGTGCCGACGAGGGCGACGAGGACCAGCTGGCCCCGCGCCCGCCGGTCGTCACCGTCATGGGTCACGTCGACCACGGTAAGACCCGCCTGCTGGACGCCATCCGCAAGTCCAACGTGGTGGCCGGCGAGGCCGGTGGCATCACCCAGCACATCGGTGCCTACCAGGTCGCGACCGTCGTCAACGGCGAAGAGCGTCCGATCACCTTCCTCGACACCCCGGGTCACGAGGCGTTCTCCGCCATGCGTGCCCGTGGTGCCAAGTCCACCGACATCGCGATCCTGGTGGTCGCGGCCAACGACGGTGTCATGCCGCAGACGGTCGAGGCGCTGAACCACGCCAAGGCCGCGGGTGTGCCGATCGTGGTCGCCGTCAACAAGATCGACGTCGAGGGCGCGGACCCGACCAAGGTCCGCGGTCAGCTGACCGAGTTCGGTCTGGTGGCCGAGGAGTACGGCGGCGACACCATGTTCGTCGACATCTCCGCGCGCCAGGGTCTGAACATCGACCAGCTGCTGGAGGCGGTCGTGCTGACCGCCGACGCCTCGCTCGACCTGCGGGCCAACCCCGACCAGGACGCGCAGGGTATTGCGATCGAAGCCCACCTCGACAAGGGCCGCGGCGCCATGGCGACCGTGCTCGTGCAGCGCGGTACCCTCCGCGTCGGTGACTCGATCGTGGTCGGCGACGCCTACGGCCGCGTCCGCGCGATGCTCGACGAGAACGGCAACAACCTCGCCGAGGCGGGCCCGTCCCGTCCGGTGCTGCTGCTCGGTCTGACCTCGGTGCCCCGCGCCGGCGACAGCTTCATCGTCGTCGACGAGGACCGCACCGCCCGTCAGATCGCCGAGAAGCGCTCGGCCCGCGACCGCAACGCCGCCTTCGCGCAGCGTCGGGTCCGGGTGTCCCTGGAGGACCTGGACAAGGCCATCGCCGCCGGCTCCATCGAGCAGCTCAACCTCATCATCAAGGGTGACGTCTCCGGTTCGGTCGAGGCCCTCGAGGACGCCCTCGTCAAGCTGGACGTGGGCGAGGAGGTCGAACTCCGGGTCCTGCACCGCGGTGTGGGTGCCATCACCGAGTCCGACGTGGACCTGGCGATGGGCTCGGACGCCATCATCATCGGCTTCAACGTGCGCGCCGAAGGCCGTGCGCGTACCGCGGCCGACAAGGAAGGCGTGGACGTCCGGTACTACTCGGTCATCTACCAGGCGATCGAGGAGATCGAGTCGGCCCTCAAGGGCAAGCTCAAGCCCGAGTACGAGGAGGTGCGCCTCGGCTCCGCGGAGATCCGCGAGGTGTTCCGCTCCTCCAAGTTCGGCAACATCGCCGGTGTCCTGGTCCGCGAGGGCCTGCTGCGCCGCAACGCCAAGGCCCGCCTCATCCGCGACGGCAAGGTCGTGGCGGAGAGCCTCACCATCGAGGGTCTGCGCCGCTTCAAGGACGACGCGACCGAGGTCCGCGAGGGCTTCGAGGCCGGTGTGACCCTGGGGTCGTTCAACGACATCAAGGTCGACGACGTCATCGAGACGTACGAGATGCGCGAGAAGCCGCGCGCGTAGGCGAGTGGCTGCCGGGGCCGGTCGACGGGTGGTATTTCCGTCGACCGGCCCCGGTCTCGCTGTGTAGGGTCCGGGGTAGTCAGATGTAGCAGTATCAGCCCGGTTCAGGGCTGCCCCCGAGGCCTCCAGGTCGGCGAGACCTGTCATACATGTTCGTGGGAACACTCACCTTCGACCTGCTGCTGGGCGACGTCCACTCGCTCAAGGAGAAGCGTTCGATCGTGCGGCCCATCGTGGCCGAACTGCAGCGCAAGTACAGCGTGTGCGCTGCCGAGACCGGGAACCAGGATCTGCACCGCCGGGCCGAGATCGGTCTGGCGGTGGTGTCCGGCGACGCCGGATACGTCACCGAGATCCTGGACAGCTGTGAGCGGTTGGTCGCCGGCCGCCCCGAAGTCCAGTTGCTCTCCGCCAGGAGGCGCTACCACGGCGACGACGATGACTGAGATCTGTGCGCGGCGGCGGAAGTCGCCGTTCTCACACAGATCAGGACCGAGAGCGCCCACAAGGCTGGGCGCGGGCCGGTACTTTGGGGCGTGGGCCCCGACGGGTGCGCAGCTCACCCGGGTACCGGGCCCACTGCACGAGGAGGCAACGTGACCGACACCGCAAGGGCGCGCAAGCTCGCCGACCGCATCCAGGTGGTCGTCGCCCAGACCCTGGAACGGCGGATCAAGGACCCCCGGCTGGGGTTCGTGACCATCACTGACACCCGGGTGACCGGCGATCTGCGCGAGGCCACCGTCTTCTACACGGTCTACGGCGACGACACCGAGCGCGAGGCCACGGCCGCCGCGCTGGAGAGCGCCAAGGGCGTGCTCCGCTCCGAGGTCGGCAAGCAGACCGGGGTGCGTTTCACCCCGTCGCTGACCTTCGTCGCGGACGCCCTGCCGGAGAACGCCCGGAACATCGACGACCTGCTCGACCGGGCCCGGGCCATCGACGCCGCGGTGCGCACCACCGCGGCGGGCGCGACCTACGCCGGCGGCGCGGACCCGTACAAGGTCCCGGCGTCCGAGCGTGACGACGAGGACGAGTAGTCATGGCGGGTGAGCCGGCGCAGGCCGGTTCGGCGGCAGGAGCGGCAACCACGGGGGCGTCATCCACCAGCACGGTGGAGGGTGCCCTCGCGGTGCTTCCGGGGCCGCGCTCCGAGACGCCCGGGTTCGAGCTGGTCTGGCAGCAGGTGGTCGCCGAGATCCGGCGGGCCCGCTCGATCGACCTGATCTGCCACATCTGCCCGGACGGTGACGCGCTCGGCTCGGCCCTGGCGGCCGCCCTGGCGCTGCGCGGGCTCGGTCACGAGGTGCGGGTGTCGTTCGGCGACGACCCGCAGATCGTGCCGGAGTCGCTGGCCTTCCTGCCCGGCCAGGAGCTGATCGTGCCGGCCTCCGAGGTGCCCGACACCCCGGAGCTGGTGCTCTGCTTCGACGTCGCCGCGGAGAGCCGGCTCGGGCTGCTGCACGGCAAGGCCTTCGCCGCGCCCGTGCTGGTGGTGATCGACCACCACGCCTCGAACCCCGGCTTCGGTACCCATCAGCTGATCGACCCGTCCGCGCCGGCCACCGCCGTCCTGGTGGACGAACTGCTGGGCAGGCTCGGCGTCGAGCTCGACCACGACCTCGCCACCTGCCTCTACACCGGCGTCGCCACCGACACCGGCTCCTTCAAGTACCGGGCCACCACGCCCGCCACCCATGAATTCGCCGCCCGGCTGCTGGCCACCGGGATCCGGCACGACCTGATCTCCCGGCAGCTGTGGGACACCTCCTCCTTCGGCTACCTCAAGGTGCTCGCCGGCGCGCTCGACCGGGCCGTCTACGAGCCCGACGCGGCCGACGGCCTGGGCCTGGTGTGGACCTGGGTGCCGTACCAGGACCTGGTGCTCTTCAGCGTCACCGTCGAGGAGATCGAGGGCCTGATCGACATCCTGCGACGCCCGGCCGAGGCCGAGGTGGCGCTGGTGCTCAAGCAGGACCCGGACGGCACGCTGCGCGGCTCCTCGCGTTCCAAGGGCGCGGTGGACGTCGCCGCCGCCTGCGCGGCGCTCGGCGGCGGCGGGCACACCTACGCGGCCGGGTTCACCGCCCGGGAGGACGTGGCCGCCGTGGTCGAGCGGTTCCGGGGCGCGCTGCGGCCCGTCCGCTGACCACTTCCAGCAGAGCTTTCCTCCAGTAGAGCCTTCACAGAAAAGAACAGATGAAGCGCAAGGGAACCGGCCCCGACGGCCTGGTCATCGTGGACAAGCCGGAGGGCATCACCTCGCACGGGGTGGTCGCCAAACTGCGGTGGCTGGCCGGCACCCGCAAGGTCGGCCACGCCGGCACGCTGGACCCGATGGCCACCGGCGTGCTGGTCATCGGGGTCGAGCGGGCCACCCGGCTGCTCGGCCATCTGATGCTCACCGCCAAGACGTACGAGGCGACCATCAGGCTCGGCCAGACCACCGTCACCGACGACCGGGAGGGCGAGGTCACCGCGTCCGTCCCGGCCGACGGTGTGACCGGGGAGGCCGTCGACGCCGGGATCGCCGCGCTCACCGGCGAGATCATGCAGGTGCCGTCCAAGGTCAGCGCGATCAAGATCGACGGCAGGCGTTCGTACGCGCGGGTGCGCGAGGGCGAGGAGTTCGAGCTGGCGGCCCGGCCGACCACGATCCACTCCTTCACCGTGCACGAGCGGCGGGCGGCCGTCGCCGAGGACGGTACGCCGGTGGTCGACCTGGACGTCACCGTCGAGTGCTCCTCCGGCACCTACATCCGGGCGCTGGCCCGCGATCTCGGCGCCGGGCTCGGCGTCGGCGGCCACCTCACCGCGCTGCGGCGCACCAGGGTCGGCCCGTACGGGGTGGAGTCGGCGCGGACCCTGGAGCAGCTGGAGGAAGGGGTGACCGGCGGTACGGGGCTGGAGGTGCTGCCGATCGGCGCGGCCGCGGCGGCCGCCTTCCCGCGCTGGGACCTCGACGCCGAGCAGGCCGAGCTGCTCTCCCACGGTGCCCGGCTGAAGGCCCCCGGGCTGGGGGTGGACGGACCGGTCGCGGTGTTCGGGCCGGACGACCGCTTCCTGGCCCTGGTGGAGGAGAAGGGCGGGCAGGCGAAGCCGCTCGCCGTCTTCGTGGGCTGACCCGGCGGGGCCGCGCAGCAGGCGGATTCGCGTCCAAGTTCACTCGCACGGGGGAGCGCGCGAGGTGAACGCCGGTGGTGAACGGCGCAGGCGCGGTCGGGCCGCGCCTGCGGCGGGCAGGCTCCCCGGCGGCGAGCAGGTCGCCGTGACGCGTCCGCCCCCGGGCCGCCCGGCCCTGCGGGGAGGGCTGCGCGCATGCCGGGATTCCTGGATGGCGACGAGGTGGCGGACGATCCGGGGCGGTACCTGCTGCGGATCCGCGACCTCGGCGGACGGCTGCACGGGCTGGGGTTCGTCGTCGACCCGCAGGGCACCGTCCTGACCGCGCACGAGAGTGTCGCGGGCCTCGACCGGGTCGTCCTGCACACCCCCGGCGGCCAGACCCGCGTCCTCGGCCCGGAGAGCGTCCTGCCGCTGCCCGGGCACGGGCTCGCCCTGCTGCGCACCGACGCCGTCGGCGGGCTGCCGGTACCGCCACTGCCGGTCGCGGCGGCGGGCGGTGGGCCCGAACCGGTGGTGCCCGGGCTGACCGGGGACGACACGGCGGTGGCCCTGCGCTGCGACGCCCTGGGGGTCACCGCCGCCGGCTACGCCCGGCCGGGCGGCTTCCACCTGCTCGGCGGGGTACTGCTGCTCGATGTGCCGGCCGCCGACGGCGTGCTGGTGCCGGCCGGGGCGCCGGTGCTGGACGCCCGCAGCGGCGCGGTGGTCGGCCTCGCCGCGCCCGCCCTGCGCGGCCCCGGGCGGGCCGGCGCGCTGCCGGCCGTACCCGCGACCGGCGGGCCGGGGGAGCCCGCGCCGGAACTGCTGGCGGCGCTGGCCCGGAACGCGGTCGGCGTCCCGGCGTACGGCACCGCGCTCAACCTCGCCGGGGTGCTGCGGCTGACCGCCGCCCGGCTGGCGGCCGCCGGCGCCGGCCCGGGCCGGGTGGCCGCCCTCGCCGCCGACCGGGTGGACCGTCCGGACGGCCTGGCCGGGGAGGAGCCGTCGGCGACGGTCACCGCCCTGGTCGGCCCGGCCGGCAGCGGCCGCACCACCGAACTCGCCGCGCTCGCCGTCCGCCGCGCCGACGGCGCCCACCCGCTGCCCACGCTCTGGCTGCGCGGCGCCGACCTGCGGGCCGAGGACGCCTCACTCGCCGACGCGGTGGAGCGCGCACTGGCTCTGGCGGCGGCGGAGCTGGGCACCCCGCCGCCGGGACCGGCCGCCGTGGCGGAGCTCTGCACGGCGGCGGGGCGGCCGCTGCTGGTGGTTCTGGACGGTCCCGAGGAGGCCCCGGCCCCGCTCGGCGCCCCCTGGCTGCGGGCAGCGGGGGAGTGGCTGACGGCCTGCGGCGCGCGGTTGCTGACGGCCTGCGGGGAGGAGGCCTGGGAACGGCTTGCGGCGGTCCCGGCAGGCGTCCAAGTGCCGGATGCCTCGGGCGGGTTGGCGGCCGCCTCGGTCGTCCACCCGCTGGGCCCGCTGCCCGCCGAGGCGGCCGACCGGGTGCGGCGGCGGTACGGGGTGCCGCCCGGCCTGCTCTCCCCGGGGGACGCCCGGCACCCGCTGGCCGTCCGGCTGGCCGGGGAGCTGTGGGCGGAGGGCCTGCGCGGCCAGCCGGTGCGCCGGGGCGAGCTGTTCGCGGCCCACCTCGACCTGCGCTGCCTGCGGGTGGCCCAGCGGCTCGCCGAGGACGGTGGCCTCCGCCGCCCGGGCGCCCACCGGCGGGGCAGCGCCCGGCCGCCCGGCCCCGGGCACGGCCGGGTGCGGCGGCTGGCGGCGGCGGTGGCCGGCCGGGTGCACGAGGCGTCCCGGCGGATGCTCGGCGCGGAGCAGGGCGGCCTCGGCCGGGCGGCGTTCGAGGAACTGTTCCCGGCCGCCGGCGGCTGGGCGACGGCGGTGCTGGCGGAGGGCCTGTTCGTGCCCGCCGGTCCCGGCTACCGGCTCGCGCACGGCGAACTGTCCGACTGGCTGCAGGGCCTGCACCTGGACCTGGACGCGGCGCTGCGGCTGCTGCTGGGCGAGGCCGGGGACACCCGGCCGCCGGGCGGCGGCCCGGGCGTCCCCCGGCACCGGATCGGCCCGGTGGTGGCCGCGCTCCGGCGACCGGCCGAGACCTGGGGCGCGCCCGCCCTCGACCCCTGGCTGCACCGGCTCTGGCGGGCCCTGGACCTCCGGCCGCCCGGCAGCGAACCCGGCTGGTGGGCGGGCCGGTTGCTGGCCGCCGGGCTGGCGGCCAGCCCGGACATCACCGAACACCGCGCCCTGCTCGCCCAGTTGGCCGGACGGATCGCCGAACACGCCGCCGCCGCAGGCGGGTTCGAACGGCTGCCGGAGGACGGCCTGGGCCGGTTCGGCCCGGCGTTCTGGACCGGCCTCGGGCTGCCCGCCGGCCTCGAACTGGAGCTGCTGCGCCGGCTGGTCACCGCGGACGGACCCGGGCAGCCGTTCCTGGCCGTGGTGACCGCCCGGCTGCGCACCGACCCGGCCGCCGTGATCCCGCACCTGTGCGGCTGGTTCGACGACCCGCACGGCCTGCCCGCCCGCCCCGGTACCACCCTCGCCGACCTCGCCCACGACCTGCTGTACGCCCACCGCAGCCTCGCGCTGGACGATCTGACGGAGGCCCTCGCCGACGCCGCGCACCCGAGGGCGGACGCGCTGCTCACCGTCCTCGCCGCCGAGGAGCCCTCCGCGCTCTGCCGGGCGGTGGACCGCTGGAGCCACGACCGGCGCCCGGCCCGCCACGTCGCCGCCGCCGTGCACGCCCTGCGCGCCGCCCCGCACGCGCACGGCGCCGCGGAGCGGCTGCTGCGGTTCACCGCGCTGACGCTGCTCGCCCGCGAGGAGGAGCCCGGCCTGCACGGCGCCGCGCTCGCCCTGCTGGTCCGGGACGGCGGAACCAGGGCCGCCCACCTCCCGGCGGCCCTGGCCCGCTACCGGAGCGGCGGTGACCCCTTTCTCACCGCACGGGCGCTGGCACCGGCGCTGGAGAGCGACCCGGACGCCGTCCTCGCCGCCCTCGCGGACCGGCTGCCCGAGCCCGGCGCGGCGGTCGCCGAAACCCTGCGGGTGCTGGCCGACGCCCGCTCGCCGCTGGCCGTCCGGCGGGGCGCCGAGCTGGCCGCCCGGCTGCTGAGGGAGCGTCCGGCCCTGGCCGGGCCGATCGCGGTGGACTACCTGGGCCGCCGGCTGGAGCGCGGCGCCGCCGGGCCGGTCGCCCGGCTGGAGCTGCGGGTGCTGCTCGGCAGCGCGCTGGCGGCTCCGGCGGCGGCCGTCCGCCGGCCGTTCGCGGAGGTGCTGTCGGCCCCCGTCGCCGAGGCCGGCGCGGACGCCCTGCGGTGCGAACTGCTGGACACCCTGCTGGTCACCGAGGGCGACCCGGTGGTGCTGACCGCCGTCGTGGAGCGGCTGGCCGAGCACTGCGCGGCCGAGCGCCCGGAGCGGGCCCGGGCGGTGCTGGTCCGGGCGGCGGCCGCACTGCCGGCGGCGGACGACCTGCTGGTGCGCTGCGCCGGCCGCTCGGCGGCCTTCGCACTGCTGCTGGCGCGGTGGCCGGACGGCGCCCCGGCCGCGCCCGGCGGGCCCCGGACGGCCAGGATGCGGGGCCTGGTGGCGGCCGGCCGTGACCCGCGGTACGCCGCCGCCGAGGCCGAACGCACAACCGCCCAGCGGTCCGGACAGCCGCCGGTACGCCCAACCCGCATTCCGGTGCCGAACCAGGGGCAGGCGCATGGCACGCTATAGGGGTTCGGGTTTTGAGCGTTTGAGCGTACAGAAGGTACGCGCCGTACGGATCAAGGAGCGGTCAGGGTGCAGCGCTGGCGTGGCCTGGAGGAGATCCCCGCCGACTGGGGGCGCAGCGTCGTCACCATCGGCTCGTTCGACGGTGTGCACCGCGGGCACCAGCTGATCATCAACCGGGCGGTCGGGCGCGCCCGTGAGCTCGGGGTCCGCTCGGTCGTGGTCACCTTCGACCCGCACCCGAGCGAGGTCGTCCGCCCGGGCAGCCACCCGGCGCTGCTCGCCCCGCAGCCGCGCCGGGCCGAGCTGATCGAGGAGCTCGGGGTGGACGCCGTCCTGGTGCTGCCGTTCACCGCCGAGTTCTCGCAGGAGGCCCCGGAGACCTTCGTCCAGCAGGTGCTGGTGGACGCGCTGCACGCGCGCGGTGTCATCGAGGGACCGAACTTCCGTTTCGGGCACCGGGCGGCCGGCGACGTGGCGCTTCTCGCCGAGCTGGGCCGGGCGGCCGGCTTCGACGTCGAGGTCGTCGACCTCCAGGTGCGCGGCACGGCCGGGGACGGCGAGCCGTTCTCGTCCACGCTGACCCGGCGGCTGGTCGCGGCCGGCGACATGGCCGGCGCGGGTGAGGTGCTGGGCCGCCCGCACCGGGTCGAGGGCGTGGTGGTGCGCGGCGCGCAGCGCGGCCGCGAGCTGGGCTACCCGACGGCCAATGTGGAGACGGTGCCGCACAGCGCCGTCCCGGCCGACGGCGTCTACGCGGGCTGGCTGACGGCCGACGGGGAGCGGATGCCCGCCGCGATCTCGGTGGGTACCAACCCGACCTTCGACGGCACCGCCCGCACCGTCGAGGCCTACGCCATCGACCGGGTCGGCCTGGACCTGTACGGGCTGCACGTGGCCGTCGACTTCCTCGCCTATCTGCGCGGGATGGAGAAGTTCGACTCCATCGAGGCGCTGCTGGACCGGATGGCCGACGACGTCAAGCAGGCCCGCGAGCTGACCGACGGGCTCTGACCGACGCGCTTCGGGCGCGGCCCGTCGTACGGGCGCGCAAGAGGGCCCGCCGACCGTTCCGTACGGTCGGCGGGCCCTCGTGCGTCACTGCTGCGGCTGCTGGGGCGGCGGCGGGTAGCCGTATCCGGCGGGCGGTGCGGGCGGCGGGGGCTGCCGGTCGTCGGGCCTGGGCCCCTCCGGTCCGGCGGCGGGCCAGGAGGGCGGGTAGCCGTAGCCGACGGGCGGCGGCGGGGGCTGCTGCTGCCAGCCCGGCTGGGGTGGCTGTGCGCCCGGTGCGCCCGGCTGCGGGTAGCCGTAACCGGGCGGGGGCGGCGGGGCCTGGCCCGGCAGCGGGGCCCACGGCGCGCCGGGCGCGGGCGCGCCGCCCTGGTGGCCGCCGGGAGCCTGCTGGTACGGCGGCGGGGCCTGCTGAGGGTAGGGCTGCTGCTGCGGGTCCGGGTAGGGCTGGGCCTGGCCCGGGTAGGGCGCGGTGCCCTGCTGGGCCTGCTGCTGCCAGCCGGCCTGCTGCTGGGCGGCGGCCTGGTGGGCGCGGATGATGTCCTCGCCGACGAGGGTGGCCAGGTCGAAGTAGGCCTCGCGGACCTTGGGCCGCATCATGTCGAGGTTGACCTCGGCGCCGGCCGCCAGACTCTCGTCGAACGGGACCACGACCACGCCCCGGCACCGGGTCTGGAAGTGCGCGACGATGTCCTCGACCTTGATCATCTTGCTGGTCTCGCGCACCCCGGACACCACCGTGATGCTGCGCTGCACCAGGTCGGCGTAGCCGTGGGCGGAGAGCCAGTCCAGGGTGGTCGAGGCGCTGGAGGCGCCGTCCACGCTCGGCGTCGAGACGATGATCAGCTGGTCGGCCAGGTCCAGCACCCCGCGCATCGCGCTGTAGAGCAGGCCGGTGCCGGAGTCGGTCAGGATGATCGGGTACTGGCGGCCCAGGACGTCGATGACCTGCCGGTAGTCCGAGTCGTTGAAGGTCGTCGAGACGGCCGGGTCGACGTCGTTCGCCAGGATCTCCAGGCCCGAGTTCAGGTCCTGCGAGGTGAACTGACGGATGTCCATGTAACTGCGCAGGTGCGGGATGGCCGTCACCAGGTCGCGGATGGTCGCGCCGGTCTGGCGCTTGACCCGGCGGCCGAGGGTGCCGGCGTCCGGGTTGGCGTCGATCGCGATCACCTTGTCCTGGCGCTCGCTGGCCAGGGTCGCGCCCAGCGCGGTGGTGGTCGTGGTCTTGCCGACGCCGCCCTTGAGGCTGATCACGGCGATCCGGTAGCAGCTCAGCACCGGGGTGCGGATGATCTCCAGCTTGCGGTTGCGCTCGGCCGCGGCGGCCTTGCCGCCGAACTGGAAGCGCGGCTGCTGGCGTTGCTGCTTCGGCTGGCTGCGCAGCAGGCGGTCCGAGGACAGCTCGACGGCGGCGGTGTAGCCGAGCGGCGCGCCGTGCGCGACCTGCTGCGGGGCGGCGGACTGCTGGAACGCGGCGGGCGCCTGCGGGACGCCGGACTGCTGCTGCCACGGCTGGCCCGGGCCCGGCGGCTGGGCCTGCTGGTGCGGGAGCGGCTGCTGGTACGCGGCCGGCTGCGGCCAGCCGCCCTGGCGCGGGTCGACCGGGGCGGCCTGCGGGCCGGGAGCCTGGGGCGCCCGCGGGGCCGCGGCCTGCGGGGTGGCCCAGGCCGGGGCCTGCTGGTCCTGGGGGTGCGGCTGCGGCGGCTGGGCCTGCTGCGGGTAGGCCTGCTGCGGGTACGGCTGCGGGGCGTACGGGTCGGCGTACGGCTGCGCCTGCTGCGGGGCCGGGGGCTGCGCGACGGGCGGTTGGGCGACGGGCGGCTGGGCCGGGCCCGGCTGCTGGTACGCCGCGGGGTCCGTCGGCGGCCAGGGCTGGGCCGGGGCCTGCGGGTGCTCCGGAGCGGGCGCCGGGGCCGGCGCGGGAGCCGTCGGCGTGGCGAACGGGACCTGCTGCGCCTCGACCTGAGGCGCGGGCGCGGGGGCAGGGGCCGGGACCGCCTCCGGCACGGGCACCGGTGCGGGAGCCGGAGCCGGAACAGCGGCGGCCGGCGGCGCGGCGGGACCGTCCGCCGGGAGGGCGAACTGCGCGGCCGGCCCGGCCGGTACCGGGGCGGCGGCAGGCGCCGGAGCCGGTGCGGGCACGGGATCCGGGACGGGCGCCGGCGCGGGCACCGCCACCGGCGCGGACGCGGCCTGACCGCCCCCCGCCGCCGGAGCGCCGGCCCCGCCCGGCGGCCCGGGCGCCGGCCCCGGCGCCGTCGGGGCACCGCTCGCGGGCTCGGCCGCCGGAGCCGCCGCGGACTCCGTCTGCACGTACCAGGACGGGGGAGTGTAGTCAGGCGTGTCGGACCAGTCGTCGTCGTCCTCCGCCGCGTTGTCGCCGACGTAGACGCCGTCCCGATCGCTGCTCACCTAGGGCTCCCTCGTGTTCGCCGCCGCTCTTTCGCGGTGCCGTTGCCGCATCAAAGACTAGGCCGTGAGCCACCTTCCGATGAAGGCGGAGTCTCATCCGGTCCGGGCCCGCGACCCCGGCGCGCGGCCTCAGTCCATCCGCCGCGGAGCGCCCAGGACCTGCTGCTCGGCCGGCCCGGGGACGGTCCGCACATACTGACGGCGCATCCGGGTCGCCCAGAGCGTCAGGTCCTCGCCGAGGCCGGGCAGCGCGGTGACGTCCTGCGGGTCGAGCGAGAGCACCCGGCCGATCAGCTCGGCCTCCTGCGGGGAGACCCGCTGCACCCCGACCAGGTCGGCGGAGTTGAGCACCCGGCCCGCGTTGGGCCCCAGGTACGGCAGCAGGGTCAGGGTGGTCTGCCAGGGCGCGGCGGAGAGCCGGCTGCGCGGCGGCCGGGCGCCGAGGTCGCGCACCACCAGCACCGGGGAGGCCACCGAGGCGCCCTGCGGGCCGAGGCGGCCGACCTGGTGGACCGTCACACACGGCTGCCCGCCGCCGGCGGCCTGCGCCATCGGGCCCCACAGCTGCGCGCGGCCGGTCTCGACGGCGACCCGGGCGCCGGTGGCGGCCGCCCGCAACGCGATGACCTGCGCCGTCCAGACCCCGCCGACCAGGACCAGGTCGTACGCGGTGGGCCGGAACAGGCCGAGGACGGCGGGCTGCCCCTGCGGGTCCTCGCCGATCACCACCCCGTCGTCACCGACCGGGAAGGAGAGCGCACCGAGGTCCCCGGCGGTCAGGACGTGCTTCTCCCGGCGCGGGCCGCGCAGCCCGAAGCCGGGCAGGACGCGGGGCCGGACCGGGTGCTGTTCGGCGCCGGGCTGCGGACCGGGGACGGGATAGGTCTGGTACGCCATCAGGAGGTCCCTCCCAGGGGCAGGGTGGCGAGCAGGCCGGGGGCCTGCTCCAGGTCGAGCCGGGACAGGCCGAGGCCGACGCCCTGCGCGCGCGCCTCCACCAGCCGCCCGACCTGGACCACCTCGCTCTCGCTGCGCCCGGTCAGCCGGACGTGCCCGCTGATCGTCACCGAGCCGCCGGTGCCGTGCCCGGCGGTCAGGCTGAAGGTGCTGGCCAGCGCGGGGGTGCCGGTGACCAGGTTGACCAGGTCGGGGGCGGCGATCCGCCCGGGGGCGCCGCCCGGCCGGCTGAGCTGCGGCCACCGGGAGATCCAGTAGGTGCTGTGCCAGCGGTCGTCGATCCGCCAGAACCGGTTGCCCTCCTGGGTCCGGCGGCCGCTGCCGCCGCCGCTCGCCGTGCCCTGTCGTCCGGCCACGGCGAGCGGGTTGGCGCAGGTGGAGATGGAGAGTGCGGCGATCAGCTCGCGTTCGTCCAGCACGGTCGCGTGGAAACCGGCGCTGTTGAGCCGGCCGGCCAGCTGGTCGGTGACCCGCTGGAGGGCCTTGCGGGCGCCCTCCTCGCCACCGCCCCGGGCCCGGACGGCGGTGGCGGCCCGCTCGGGGTCGAGCTTGAGCGCCACCCAGGTCAGCCGCAGTCCGGGGGTGGTGGTGCCGGCTGGGAGCTCCTGGTAGGCGCGGGTGGCCAGCGACTGTTCGGGCAGGTGCGGCGCGGGCGCCGGCTGGGTGTGCTGGACCAGTTGGACCGACTCCAGCGTGATGTCGTCCACCCGCAGGGCCGAGCAGATCACGTCCAGCGGCAGCGGCAGCGCGGTCCGCACCGGGCGCAGCGGCTGGTCCTTGGCCTGGACGAGCAGCACTGAGCTGAGGAAGGTGCCGTCGCCGACCATGCCGGTCTCGCGGCGCACCGGGCGGCCGCCGAGGTCGGTCTCGGTGGCGTGGGTGCAGGTGCGCAGCGCGGGTTCCAGCTCCAGCGCCGGGGCGAGGGCCGGGTCGGTGCCGGCCGGGAGCGTGCTGGTGCGGGCCTGCTTCCGACGGGCCTTCAGGGCAGCGCGCACCCGCAGCGCCTCGGGGATGGTGCGGCCGCGCAGCGGGACGACGGCGAGCACGACCAGCGCCAGCGCGACCGCGCCGAAGGCGCCGGCGACCGGCCTGCTGATCGTCCATCCGACCGCCACGAGCGCCACCGCGACCTCGACCAGCACGAGTTGCTGGAGCCTCAGCCGCCCGCCGAGCAGCCCGGGCCTGGGGTGGACCCGTACCGGGACGGGGGCGCCGGGGCCGTCGGCGGGCGCGGGCGCGGCGGCCGGGCCCGGCTCGCGCTGCGCCCGGCGGCCGGGGCGGCGCGCCCCCCTGCCCGGTGCCGTGCTGCGGCCTCCTGGAGCGGTCTGGCTTGGCATCCCCCGAGTGGCCCTCTCTGATCAGTTGTCGCGGCCCGGCTGGCCGGTTCGCGAACCGTACCCGTACCGTACTCACCGTCTGCTGCCGCATCGTAGAGGGTTCGAGGGTGCTCTCGCCCGGCGGGTGCGGACCACGGGGTATGTCGGTCAGACAGGGGAGACGACGAGCATGGCATCGCGCCGCGACGAGCTGAACGCCTACACCTTCGCGCGCAAGCGCACGGTCGGGGCCTTCCTGCTGCCCGGGGGCGGCGGAAGTGACGAGGATGCGCCGCGTCCGGTCAAGGCGATCCTGCCGAGCGTCGTCGTGGCGGCCCTGGTGGTCGGCGGGTTCGGGGTCTGGGGGGTCTTCAAGCCGAGTGCGCCGGTGAACTGGGACGACGGCAAGAACGTCGTCCAGGGCAAGAGTTCGACCACCCGGTACGTGGTGCTGACCGATCCGGACGGCCGGACCAAGCGGCTCCACCAGGTGCTCAACATGTCCTCGGCGCGGCTGGTGCTGCCGGTGGACGCGAAGGTGGTGGTGGTCGCCGACGAGGTCCTCGACAAGTACCCCAACCACGGTCCGACGATCGGCATCCCGTACGCGCCGGACAAGTTGCCCACCAAGGACAACGCGAGCAGGCCGATGAAGTGGTCGGTCTGCGACCGCCCCGGCTCGGACGACAAGCAGGAGACCGTCAACCAGGCGGTGTTCGTGGCGGCCGGTGCCGAGGCCGCGGCGCTGGAGGCCAAGGACCGGATCCTGGACACCGACCAGGCGCTGCTGGTGCAGCAGAAGGACGAGCAGCAGGTGGCCGCGCAGCCGGGCCCGGGTGAGCCGCCGCTCAAGCAGAGCACCCTGAACATCTACCTGGTGGACGCGCAGGGCCGTAAGCACGCCATCGGTGGCACCCAGACGGAGGACAAGGAGAAGAGGTCGCTGATAACGGCGATCTTCGGACCCAACGCGGAGCCGCAGCGGGTGAAGCGGGAGTGGCTGGACACCCTGGCGACCGGCAGCGCGATCCAGTTCCCGCAGGTAGAGGGGGTGGCCGCGGAGCCGCAGGCGCCCAACTCCTCGGTGGCGCTGGAGAACCAGGCGGACCGCAAGGTCGGTCGGCTGGTGCGTTACGGCGACCGCAACTACGTCGTCGGAAAGACCCAGTTGTTCCTGGTCACGCCGTTCGAGGCGCAGTTGATCCGTCAGAACCCGGCGTACCAGGGCCTCTACAAGTTCGACCAGGACAAGCAGCCGCGGATCGACGAGCTCACCCCGGCCGACCACGCGACGTACGGCAACGGCACCAGGCTGAAGAACCCGGGCGAGGACTGGCCGCTCAGGACGGGCGCGCCGGCCAACAACTGGCAGGCGCCCGCCGGGGCGCGCAAGGTCGTCTGCAGCACCTTCGACGGGGTCGCCGAGGACGGCAAGACGCCCCGGCGCAGCGTCTGGGCGGGGCAGGATTACCCGGCGCAGTACAGCAACGGCGCCGGGTCGGCCCATGTGACGCCCGGTCACGGCCTGTTCTACCGCGCGCTGGACAACGGGACCGGCGGCTCCGGCAGCGACTTCCTGATCACCGAGACCGGCCTGCGCTACTCGGTCCCCGCCAACGGCGACGGCGGCAAGGCCGGGACGGCCGCGCAGCCCGGCCAGAGCGGCACGCCCAAGGCGCCGTCGACGGCGCCCAGTACGCCGGCCGCGGCACCGCAGCAGCCGCAGCCGCAGGAGGAGGCCGGCGGCAACCAGGCCCGGCTCGGCTACCAGGGCGTGCAGCCCGTGCCGGTCCCCCGGGAGTGGTCGAACCTGGTGCCGGCCGGACCGGCGCTCAACGCCAGGAGCGCGGCGCAGCAGCAGAACGCCTGACCCGCCCTGCCCGGCAGGGGAATTGGCGGACCCGGTCCGGTGTCATGGTCCGGTAACCGCCGTCCGGCCGGGGTTGGGTGAGCTGCGTGTGCCGACTACAGTGCTGCTGGGCATCACACGGGTGATGCGACGGGCGGGCCGGGAAGGCCCCCCGGACACAATGTCTGTCTCATGGGGGACGGTAGAGCATGGGTCAGTTCAAGACGACCGCTCAGGAGATGCTGGCGTTCGCCAAGCACATGGATCAGGTCATCGGCCAGATCGAGGGCGAGATCCGCGCGTTGGACCAGCTGGTGACCAACATCACCGGTGGGTGGCAGGGCCAGGCGGCCACCGCCTACAAGGGCCTCCAGGCGCAGTTCAACGAGGACGCGGTCGAGCTCAACAAGTCACTGCGGGCGATCAAGAGCGCGATCGAGCTGACGACCAAGCAGTACTCGGCCACCGACGCGGACCAGCAGGCCCAGTTCAGTGCCGGCAAGGTCTGATTCCTCGCTCTGACCGGCCATCCGTCGGAGCGCCCCGGTCGATGACGGGGTGCTCCGGATCCTCGACAAGGAGACATCGTGTCCGACTCGCACATTCTCGTTAACTTCGAAACCGTCAAGCAGGCCGGCGCCGACGTGCGCGCCACCGCGAAGCGGATCGAGAGCCAGCTGGAGGAGCTGAAGAGCGGCGTCAACAAGATCGCCTCCAGCTGGGAGGGCGCGGCCCAGCAGGGCTACCAGGCCCACCAGGCGAAGTGGGACCAGCGCGCCACGCACCTGCAGCAGGTCCTGACCCAGATCGCCGGCTCGCTGGACAAGGCCGCGGACAGCTACAACGCCACCGAGCGGAGCAACGCCGGCCTCTGGGGCTGACGAGGGTCCTGCCCCGGCCGGGGCGGTGAGCGACTCCGCCGCGAGGGGCGGGTGCCCGGCATCCGGGCACCCGCCCCTGGCACGCGATCACGGGTGGACGACATGAGGGGTGGCAGGGTGTCCGGAGTCAGATACCGGAAGGCGGCCGCGACGCTGGCCGCGCTCACGGTGCTGGGCGGTCCGCTGGCCGCCCCGGCGTCCGCCGACGCACCCCAGCCCGGTCTGGCCGCCGCCGGCGACTGCCCCAACCCCGCGCCCAATGTGCAGGTCGTGCCGTGGGCGCTGCAGCGCGTGGTGCTCGACGAGGTCTGGCAGGGCGGGCAGACCACGGGCGCGGGCGTCACCGTCGCGGTGATCGACACCGGGGTGGACGACCAGAACCCGCAGCTGGCCGGCAAGGTCGTCGACGGGGGTTCGCTGCTGAAGGACAAGGAGAAGGGCACCGTCCTCGGCACCGGCAGGGAGGACCCGGTCGGCCACGGCACCAAGGTGGCCGGCATCGTCGCCGCCGCCCGCAGCGACCGGACCGGCTTCGTCGGGCTGGCCCCCGGCGCGACCATCCTGTCGATCCGTCAGAACGACAGCGAGGGCAGCGGCGACGTCTCCACCCTCGTCGAGGCGATCTACAAGGCGCTGCAGGCCGGTGCCAGGGTCATCAACATCTCGCAGGACGTGCGCGGCGCCGGCGGCACGGCCTTCGCCGGCTATCCGGAGCTGAAGGCCGCCATCGACGCCGCCGAGGCGAAGGAGGCCGTGGTCGTCGCCTCGACCGGCAACGACGGCAAGGAGGGCGACACCTATCCCGGGGCCTTCCCGACCGTGCTCGCCGTCGGCGCCTCCGACCGCAACAACGAGCGCGCGGGCTTCTCGCAGTACGGCGAGTTCGTGAAGGTCGCCGCGCCCGGTGTCGACATGCTCTCGACCGTCCCCAAGGGCGGCCAGTGCGTCGACAACGGCACCAGCTTCGCCGCCCCGTACGTGTCCGGGCTCGCCGCGCTGCTGATCGGCGCCCACCCGAAGTGGAAGGCCCGGCAGGTCCGCGCCTGGATCGAGCAGACCGCGCAGCGCACCGAGCACAGCCCGAACCGCTTCATCGGCTGGGGCGTGGTGGACCCGCTGAAGGCCGTCACCAAGGCGCCCGAGGTGGCACCGGAGAAGGCTTCCGAGGACACCCCCGTCGAGCTGGCCGCCGCCCCGATCGTGCCGCGGCCGGTCGGCCTCGGCGAGACCCAGGCCGACCGCGACGGCCGCACCGCGACCTATGTACTGGCCGTCGGAGGCCTGCTCGTCGCGCTGCTCATCGGCGGTGGCGTGGTGCTCAGGGACCGCCGTCGGAGCCCCGGGGACTGACCCGGGAGCCGTTCGAAAACCCATCCGGATCCGTCTGTAACATCCGGCCCCGCTCACCGCATCCAAAAGATGTCAGTGACAGTCGGCGGGGGGACAGGACGGATGCGGCGGATCGGCGCCACACGGCAGGCCAAGGACGCGGAGTTCCTGGAACTCGTGTCGGGCCGGACCGGTCATCTGTACCGCTCGGCCTGCCTGCTGACCAGCGGAGACACCCACCACGCGGAGGACCTCGTCCAGGAGGCCCTCGGCCGGATGTACGTCCTCTGGCGCCGCAGCGCGTGGACCGGCGGACGGGACCGGATCGTCAATCCCGGGGCGTACGCCCACACCGTGATGGTGCGCACCTTTCTCGCCCAGCAGCGCCGCCGCTCCAGCACCGAGCGCCCCACCGGTGACCTCCCCGAACCGGAGGTGCGCGAGGCGGACAGCACGCTGCGGCTGACGCTGCTCGGCGCGCTCGCCCGGCTGCCGGCCAAGGACCGGGCGGTGCTGGTGCTGCGCTACTGGGAGGACCGCAGCGTCGAGGAGACCGCCGAGGTGCTGCGGTGCTCCTCCGGCGCGGTGCGCACCCGTACCTCCCGCGCACTGTCCCGGCTGCGCGGCCTGCTCGGCGACTCGTTCGCGGAGCTGGCCGCCCGCTGAGCCGACCGGGCCCGTTGAGTCCGCAGATCCCGCTGAGCCCGCTGAGTGCCCGAGCTCCGCCACCGACCGACCCCGTGACCGAAAGAAGCGGTGATCACCCATGTCCGAGCAGGACAGATTCGAAGACGACGTCGTCTACGCCCTCACCCGTACCGGTGAAGGCTTCCGCACCGAGCAGGCCCCGCTGGTCTCCGGCGGCCTGGACCGTGGCCGCCGCCGCTGGCGCCGCCGCTCGGCCGCCGCGGTGGTGAGCGGTACGGCCGCCCTGGCCGTGGTGGCCACCGGCGCGGTGTACCTCTCCGGCTCCGCCGGGAACTCCCCGGCCGGCACGGTGCTCACCGCGGCCGCCGAGCCGGCGGCCGGCAGCGGCACCGGGACCGGAGGCGGTACGGGCTCCGCCTCCCCGACGCCGTCCGGCTCCGCGACCGCCGAACCGCCGGTGATCACCGGGGACGAGGTGCTGGCCACCTTCAAGGCGCTGCTGCCGAAGGGGACGGTGTCCAACGGTTCCGGGCGGGGTACCGACGACAGCAGCGGACCGGGCAACGGCACCTTCGCGGCCGCGGACCTGGTTTTCGACGACGGTCAGGGCAAGTCCTTGATCTCGGTCGCGATTCAGAAGCACCGCAAGGGCCAGTCGCAGCCGCGCACCTGCCCGGCCGACCTCAAGACCGCCCGGCTCGACTCCTGCGCCGTCACCGTCCTGCCGGACGGTTCCCGGCTGCTGCTCAGCCAGGGCTACGAGTACCCCGATCACCGGGCCGACACCAAGCAGTGGCTGGCGCAGCTGGCCGGGCCGGACGGCCGGGAGATCCTGGTGAGCGAGTGGAACTCGCCGCAGGAGAAGGGGGCGCCGGACAGCCGCCGCAATCCGCCGCTCGGCCTCGACCAGCTGAAGTCCGTGGCCACTGACAAGTCCTGGGACCGGATCGTCGCGGCGGTCCAGTACGACGGGGTCGACACCGAGCCGCTGGACACGGGCCTCTCGCTGGAGGACCGCGAGGCCGTCTTCGCCGGGCTGCTGCCCGCCGGGGCGCGCGTGACCGCCCGCGACGGCAGCCAGATCTACGCCACCTTCCAGGTGAGCAGCGGGACCACGACCGGCCCGGTGATCCTGAAGGTCGAGAACTGGTCGAAGCAGGCCGGCGACACGCAACTGGGGGAGCTGTTCAAGGACGCGACCACGCTGCCCGACGGGACGAAGGTGGTCGAGTACGGCCCTGGTTCCGCCAAGGCGGGCTCGGCCCAGCCGATGGTGGACACCCTCCACCCGGGCGGCCTGCGGGTCATGGTCACCCTCGGTTCCGGCCCCGCCAAGGGCGATCGGACCGCGGGCGTACTGACCCTCGACCAGCTCAGGGCGATCGCCACCAGTGCGCAGTGGAAGCTCAGGAAGTGACCACGCCGTAGGAGACGGCAGTGCCCCGGGCCAGGGGGAGCCCGGGGCACTGCCGTGTGGGGGAGGGGTGGGGTCTCAGGCCTGCTGCTCGTCCTCGGGGAGGCTGATCACCCAGTGGCTGTCCTGCCGGGGACGCAGGTAGAACAGCCAGTAGAGGGTGGCGGCGGCGGTGATGCCGCCGGTCCACAGCAGGGGTTCGGTGTCCAGCTGGGTGATGATGTAGACCAGCAGCGCGATCAGCACCACCGGGACGGCCGGCCACAGCGGCATCCGCCAGGCGGCGGCGTGCTTGTGGTGGGCGCGGCGGGAGAGCAGCGCGGCGATCGCGACCAGCAGGTACATCCCGGTGACGGCGACGCCGGTGATGTTGCTGAGCAGCTCGCCCGGGACGAAGCAGAGGGCGGCGCCGGGGAGGCCGACGGCGAGGGTGGCGACCCACGGGGAGCCGAACCGGCCCAGGGTGCCGAAGGCCTTGTTGACCGGCTCGGGCCAGGCCTTGTCACGGGCGGAGGCGAACAGCACCCGGGAGTTCTGGATCACCATGACGATGCCGGCGTTGATGATGGCCAGCGCCACGCAGAGGCTGATGAAGGTGCCGACGGCGGAGTTGCTCCAGGCCGTGACCATGCCGGAGATGTCACCGGAGCTGAGGGTGGCCAGGTCGGGGGCGCCCATGGTGATGGCGGCGACCGGGATCAGGAGGACGGCGGCGGAGATGCCGAGCGTCCACAGCACCGTGCGGGAGACGTTGCGGCGCGGGTTCTCCAGCTCCTCGGAGAGGTAGACCGCGGTGGAGAAGCCCTGGGTGATGAAGAGCGCGATGCCGAGTGCGCCGATGATGGCGCCGATGCTCACCGTGGTGGTGGCGCCGCCCTCGCCGGCGACCACGCCGTGCAGCAGGCTGGGCGCGTCGCCGTTGGCGTGGGCGAAGCCGAGCACCGAGACGACACCGGCGGCGATGACCTCCAGGACCAGGAAGATGCCGGTGATCCAGGCGTTGGCCCGCAGGTCCAGCAGACCGGCCAGGGTGGCGGCCAGCATCACCGCGGCGCCCGCGATCGCCTTGTCGACGTGCAGCACCGGGGCGAGGTAGTCGGCCGTGCCCAGGGCGATCACCGAGGGGACGATCATCACCACGATCAGCGAGAGCACGAAGACCAGCCAGCCGGCCAGCCGCCCGGCCAGGGTGCCGACCATCGCGTACTCGCCGCCGGCGCTGGGGATCAGGGTGCCGAGCTCGGAGTAGCAGAAGGCGACGGCGATACAGAGCACCGAGCCGATCGCGATGGCCAGGGCGGTGGCGCTGCCGATGCTGGAGAACAGCTCCGGGACGATCACGAAGAGCGTGGAGGCCGGGGTGACACAGGACAGCGTGAGCAGGGTGCCGCCCACGACGCCGATCGAGCGCTTGAGCTTCTGGGGGGAGGCGGTTGCGCCCTCGGTCGCCGCAGCGGGGGCTACGGCGAGTGGTGGGCGAAGCGTGTCGGTCATGTGGCTTCCGATCGGCTCTGTGCGGTCCTGGAGAGGGAGCGGTATCGCCTCCGCTGGCTGGCTGCTCTGGGTCCTGGTTCTGAACGCTCCCTGGCCGCCATGGAACCTTGGCCGTATTGATTGCGTCAATGGCGGAATTGCTTCGGAATCCGTTGCGGCAAGCGGCATAAACATGCGATCTGATGATCACTCACGGTCATTGTCATGCATGTCCGACTTGTTACTTTCGCCGCACCGTGCCTGAATCCAAGGTGAACGGAGTGTTGCAAGCGCCCATTCAAAGGCTGGGGTGGGGTGTGGCAGCGACTGCCCAGGCGCCCCTCCCGTGTCCGCCGTCCTCCCAGGCCACAACGGGAACCGCAGCGACACGCCGTAAAGATCTAGGTAACGTTTCAGTAGCCGGGACGCCGAAGGGGCCGGGCTCCTCCGAACCCGACCCCTTCAATCACCCTCCGTGACCGCCGCGCGAGGCGGCGCGGCGGACGGCGGCCCGTCCTACGCCGACGGCAGCCAGCCCGTCTGCACCATCTGCCCGCTGCTGATCCGGCGCGACACGTACACCCCCCGGCCCGGCGGCAGCGGCTGCGGCTTGACCGTGCCGAGCAGCGCGCCCTCGTCCTTGTTGCCGGACAGGATCACGCCCTGGCCGCCCAGCTCCCGCATCCGCTGCATCACCGGCTCGTACAGCGAGCGTCCGGCGCCGCCCGCGCTGCGCGCGATGACCACCCGCAGGCCGATGTCGCGGGCGAACGGCAGGAACTCGGCCAGCGGCGCCAGCGGGTTGCCCGAGCCGGTCGCCACCAGCTCGTAGTCGTCCACGATCACGAACATGTCCTTGCCGCTGTACCAGCTGCGGTTGCGCAGCTGCTCGGCGGTCACGTCCGGGCCCGGCAGACGGCGTGCGCAGGCCCCGCGCAGCATCTCCACGATGCTGGTCATGGCCGGCTGCGCCGCCGCGTACTCCACCAGGTACTCCGGTGGCACCGCGCCGAGCAGCGCCCGCCGGTAGTCGCCGACCACGATGCCGGCCTGCTCCGGGGTGTACCGCTCGGTGATCTGCTTGACCAGCATCCGCAGCAGCGCGGACTTACCGGACTCGGTGTCGCCGAAGACGATGAACAGCGGATCGGTCTCGAAGTTGACGAACGCCGGCGCCAGCTCCACCTCGTCCACGCCGAACGCGATCCCGCGCTCCGGGTGCTCGAAGCCCTTCGGCAGCGAGAAGCCGTCCAGCACCGTCGGCAGCATCCGGACCTGCGGCGCGCGCGGGCCGGTCCAGGCCGCGTTGACCGCGGCGACCAGGCCGGCCACCCCCTCCTGGAGGTCGTCCACGGTGTGCGAGCCGTCCAGCCGCGGCAGACCGGACAGGAAGTGCAGCTTGCCCGCGGTCACCCCGCGCCCCGGGACGGCCGGCACGTTCTGCGCCACCCGGCGGTCCACCTCGGACTCCATCGCGTCACCGAGCTTCAGCTCGGTCCGGTTCTGCAGCAGGTCCTTCAGGGCCGGGCGGACCTCGGCGTAGCGGGCTGCTGTGACGATCAGGTGGACGCCGTACCCGAGACCGCGCTGGGCGATGTCCCCGATCACCGGCTCCAGCATCTCGAACTCCTGCTTGAAGGTGTTCCAGCCGTCGATCACCAGGAAGACGTCGCCGAACCGCTCGTCCGGCAGCTGCCCGCCGGCCCGGCGGGCGCGGTAGGTCGCGATGCCGTCGATCCCGGTCGCGCGGAACAGCTCCTCGCGCCGGTTGAGCACCCCGTGCACCTCGCTGATCATCCGGCGGACCTTCTCGCCGTCGAGCCGCCCGGCCACCCCGCCGACGTGCGGCAGGTCCTGCAGCGTCTGGAAGCCGCCGCCGCCGAAGTCCAGCAGGTAGAACTGCGCCTCCAGCGGGGTGTGGGTGAGCGCGAACGCGGCCACCGTGGTCCGCACCACGGTCGACTTGCCCGAACGCGGACCACCCACGATCAGACCGTGGCCGGCCGCCCCCGCGTAGTCCTGGTGCAGCACCTCGCGCCGCTGGTCGCGCGGCTTGTCGACGATGCCGATCGGCACGTTCAGCCGGCCCAGCGCCCCGAACCCGGGCGAGGTCAGACCGCGCTCGGTGGTCGCCTGCAACGGCGGCAGCAGCTCGTCCACGCTCGGCGCCTCGTCCAGCGGCGGCAGCCACACCTGGTGGGCGGCCGGCCCCTGGCCCGCCATCCGCTGCACGAACACGTCCAGCACGGTGTCGACCAGCGCGTCGTCCTGCTCCTCGGTCTCCGGCTCCACCTCCCGCACCAGCGGCTCCGCCACCGGCACCTCGGCCGCGGTGAACCGCACCGGCTGCGCCGTCACCAGCCGGCCGCCGGTGGAGCGCTGCTGCCCCGGGGCGCGGTACGGCCCGGAGACGTACGCGGCCTTGAAGCGGTCCATCACATCGGTGCCGAACTTGAGGTAGCCCACCCCAGGCACCGGCGGCAGGTGGTACGCGTCCGGCACCCCGATCGCTGCCCGGGACTCCGCCGCCGAGAAGGTGCGCAGGCCGATCCGGTACGAGAGATAGGTGTCGAGGCCGCGCAGCTTGCCCTCCTCCAGCCGCTGCGAGGCGAGCAGCAGGTGCACACCCAGCGACCGGCCGATCCGGCCGATCTGGATGAACATGTCGATGAAGTCCGGCTTGGCGGTGAGCAGTTCGGAGAACTCGTCGATGATCAGGACCAGGGACGGCAGCGGGGCCAGCGCCGCGCCCGCCGCGCGGGCCCGCTCGTACTCGTTCAGGTTGGCGTAGTTGCCCGCCGAACGCAGCAGCTCCTGGCGGCGGTTCATCTCGCCCTCGATCGCGTCGCGCATGCGGTCGACCAGGGTGAGTTCGCCCTCCAGGTTGGTGATCACGGCCGAGGTGTGCGGCATGTCCGCCATGCCGGCGAAGGTCGCACCGCCCTTGAAGTCCGCGAGGACGAAGTTCAGCACCTCGGAGGAGTGCGACATCGCCAGGCCCAGCACCAGCGTCCGCAGCAGCTCCGACTTGCCGGAGCCGGTCGCGCCGACGCACAGGCCGTGCGGGCCCATGCCCTCCAGCGCGGCCTCCTTGATGTCCAGGTAGACGTGCTCGCCGCCGGCGCCGACCCCGATCGGTACCCGCAGCCGCTCGTGCTGCGCGCGCGGCCGCCAGCTGCGGGTCACGTCGAACGAGCCCGGGTCGCCAGAGTTCATCAGATCCGTGAAGTCCAGGTTGGACAGCAGCGGCTCGTCGTCGCCCCCGGCCGAGATCCGGTACGGCGCCAACTGCCGGGCCAGGGCCTCGGACTGCCAGGTCGAGAGGGTGTCCGGCCGGCCGGCGTACGTCGCACCCGAGACCGAGCGCAGCACCAGCTCCTCCGGCGTGACGGTGACGATCAGATGGCCGGTCGGCTCGTCCAGATCGCCCGGGACCACCTCGATGATGGTGACCCCGTGCACGCCCTCCGGGCCGGCCAGCAGCGAGTCGGGCGGTACCGAGGCGCCGTCCATCACGACGATGACGTGCGGCTGGTCCGGCGCCGGCGCGGCGTCGCGCACGAAGCGCTGACGGCCGGCCAGTTCGTCCTGGAGCAGGTCCTCCAGCTCACCGAGGCCGGTGGCGATCAGCCGCCGCGAGCCGGCCCCGTCGCCCTCCTTGCGGTGCTGGTTGTGCGGGAGCCACTTGGTCCACTCCCACTCCTCCACCGCGCCCGGCGCCGCGGCCACCGTCACCAGCAGGTCGTCCGGCGAGTGCAGGGTCGTCATCTGGGCGATCATCGCCCGGACGTTGCCGTACACGGTGTCCGGGTCGCCGCAGACCGTGATGTGGTAGAAGGCGCGCAGCGAGACCGCCAACGGCAGGTCCTGCAAGGTCCCGTGGGCCTTCAGGAAGGTGTGCATCGCGGCCGCGGAGAGCGGCTCCAGCTCGTCCATCGGCGCGGTCTGCGGCGCCACCAGCGGCGTGGACAGCTGCACCGGCCCCCGGCCGACCCTGATCTGCGCGAAGTCGGCGTCCCCGGTGCGGCGCTCCCACAGCCGGCGGCCGTCCGCGACGATCGACCAGAGCTGGTCCGGCTCCGGGTTCAGGAACAGCTGCGCGCCGCGCTGCCGTTCGGCGGTGCGGCGGACCTGGCGGCGCATCTGCTGCAGGTACTTGAGGTAGTCGCGCCGCTCGTCGGCGGTGGCCGTCGAACCGCCCTTGCGCGCCCGGACGATCTGCGCCAGCGCCATGCCGACCGTCGAGACGATCATCAGACCGCCCATGATCTTCATAGGGGCCTGCGCGCCGGGCGAGAAGAAGAACACCGCCGAACCGCCCATACCGAGCATCGGCAGAATGCTCATCACCCAGTCCTCGCCGCCCGCCCTGGGCAGTTCGGGCGGGCTGACCAGCTCCACCGGCTCGTCCGGCACCGCGGGCGGATAGGCCCGGGCGGGCCGCTTGACCGTGATCACGCTCATACGCACCCCACCGCACGGCCCAGAACGGTTCGCTCGTTCACTTCGGCATCAGCCCTCACGCAACTGGAAATACGTACGGGTGAGGGCGCCCCGTGTGACGCCGCCCCCGCTTCGCCGACCGCAGGCATCCGGGGAGGAGCGCGGCCCCTGTCCCCGTCGCCGTGCGCAGGGGCCGATCCTACTGGTCACCCCCGGGGCCCGTACCGGCCCTACCCCACCGGCCCTGAGCGGTACCGCGCACGAACGGAGCGGGTAGGGTAACGCCGCGCCAACTCGCGGCCGGAACGAGCCAGTTCCACCGGCCGGCGCCCGCGCAGCAGCCAGACCGACCGCCGCCCGAAGCCGCGGCACCGTCAACAAGGGGGAGCGCCCAGTGCGTCGAGCGATCGAGGGGTGCCCATGAGCACTTCCGCCACGACCGGATTCTGCCGGGTCACCGTCGTCGCCCCGAACAGCCGGATCGACGTCGCCCTGCCCGAGGACGTCCCGCTCGCGGACATCTACCCCGAGGTGCTGCGCCTCTCCGGCCAGACCCAGCCCGACGGCGTCCCGACCGGCTTCCACCTGGTCCGCCGCGACGGCACCGTGCTGGACAGCGGCCTGCCACTCGCCGCCCAGCAGGTCCGCGACGGCGACCTGCTCAGCCTGCGCCCCTTCGCGGAGTCGCTGCCGCCGGCCGTCTACGACGACGTCGCCGACGCCATCGCCACCGCCGTCGAGGCCGACCGCCGCTTCTGGAGCCCCGAGCTGATGCGGGCCTTCGGCCTGATCGGCGCCGGTGTGCTGCTCGCCCTGCTCGGCTTCGCGCTCTGGTTCTCCGACCTGCGCCACGACATGCACGGCCTGCCCGGCGTCCTCTCCGGCGTCACCGCCGTGGTGCTCACCGCGCTCGCCGGCGTCCGCGCCCGGGTCTACCAGGACGCCTACGCCGCCCTCGCGCTCGGCCTCGGCGCCCTGCCGCACGCCATGATCGGCGGCAGCGGCGTCATCGCCGTCGCCCACCCGTGGGACGGCCCCGGCCGGCTCCAGTTCCTCACCGGCTGCGTCGCCGTCCTGGTGGTCGCCGTCCTGCTGGCCGGACTGCTGCCGGAGAAGGACGCGCTGTTCGTCGCCGCCGCCTTCCTGGCCGCCGCCGGTGCCCTGGCGACCTTCGCCGCCGTCCTGCTGCCCGGCACCCCGGCCGGCCACGTCGCCGCCGTCACCGGCGTGGCCGCCGTCGCCGTGATCGGCTTCCTGCCCGGTCTCTCCGCCCGCTTCGCCCGGCTGCCCGTCGGCTTCAGCGCCCCCGGCCAGACCCGCACCCGCAGCCGCGACTACGACGAGGAGGCCGGCCGCGCGGAGGCCGTCCAGTACGAGCGGATCGCCCACCAGGCCCGCCGCGGCCACGAGGTGCTGGTCGGCCTGGTCGGCGGCTGCGCCGCGGTGATCGTCGGCGCCTGCGCGGTGCTCGGCTTCACCGACGAGCTCTTCCCCCAGCTGCTGGCGCTGGCCCTCGGCCTCGCCACCATGCTGCGCGCCCGCCTGTTCCGCTACACCGCGCAGGTCTTCAGCCTCACCATCGCGGGCCTGCTCGGCCTGTCGCTGCTGATCATCGGGCTGTCGCTGCACACCCCGCTGTTCATCCTGAAGGCCGCCGGCTCCACCGACGTCGACCTGCGCACCATCTGGCTGGCCGCCTCGATCGCGGCCGGCGCCGCCCTGCTCACCGCCATCGCCCTGGTGGTGCCCCGGCTCGGCGTCTCACCCTTCTGGGGACGCATCCTGGACCTGGTCGACAGCCTCACCCTGATGGCCCTGGTGCCGCTCGCCCTGGCCGTCCTCGACATCTACCACCTGGTGCGCGGAGCGACCGGCTGACCGGCCGGGCGAACGGCACTGGTACGCTTGGCCTCCGAGCGCAGCCTTGTACCCGGCCCCAGGCCGGTGGCAGCAGGCGGCGCCCGCGTTACGACACCGAGTTCTTCAAGAGTCCTGTGCCGTAGACCAGGACCGCTCGGTATCACCTGTTAAGGAGTTGCAGTGGCTCTCGCCTCTGACGTCAAGAAGCAGATCATCGCCGAGTTCGGCCAGAAGGAGGGCGACACCGGCTCCCCCGAGGTTCAGGTGGCCATGCTCTCCCGCCGTATCTCGGACCTGACCGAGCACCTCAAGACCCACAAGCACGACCACCACTCGCGCCGCGGCCTGCTGATCCTGGTCGGCCAGCGTCGCCGCCTGCTGCAGTACCTGGCCAAGAAGGACATCGAGCGCTTCCGTACGCTCGTCGACCGCCTGGGCATCCGCCGCGGTGCCGCCGGTGGCGCCCGCTAAGACCGCCGCTCGGGGCGGCTCCCCACACCGGGGAGCCGCCCTTCGCGCGTATGCCGCGGGCCACGGCCCGTGGTCGGAGATAACAACTCGCGCCGACCTCCCCAGGTGGCCGAGGATTGCACCGTAGGGTTGTGGGCATGCCGGGTGATGGCGCCGACGAGCGCCACCCGAGCAGAGACCCGACCCCCCCGCGGGCCGAAGGCTTCAAACGGAAGCCGCCCGCATCCGAGAGAGCGTCCAGACGCGGACCGCCCGTCCAGGCCTGGCAGCCGAGAGGCGCCGGTCCTCGGTAGTGGCCGCCGGAAGCCCCGCAGACCGAGCGGGGCCCACCGGAGGCTTCGATCGAAGACCGGCCCGGACTGTCCAGGGCCACCAGCGGGCCATGCGCGGGGACGCTCTCCCGGAGACGTACGAAAGAGGAGATCTTCCAGGTGGAAGAGAACGTGTTCTATGCCGAGGCCGTGATCGACAACGGTTCCTTCGGCACCCGTACCATCCGCTTCGAGACCGGCCGCCTGGCCCGTCAGGCCGCCGGCTCGGCCGTGGCCTACCTCGACGACGACACCATGGTGCTGTCGGCCACCAGCGCGTCGAAGCAGCCGAAGGAGCACTTCGACTTCTTCCCGCTGACCGTGGACGTCGAGGAGCGGATGTACGCCGCGGGCCGGATCCCCGGCTCGTTCTTCCGTCGTGAGGGCCGGCCCTCCGAGGACGCCATCCTCACCTGCCGCCTGATCGACCGCCCGCTGCGCCCGTCCTTCGTCAAGGGCCTGCGCAACGAGGTCCAGGTCGTCTGCACGATCATGGCGCTCAACCCGGACCACCTGTACGACGTGGTGGCCATCAACGCCGCCTCCGCCTCCACCCAGCTGGCGGGCCTGCCGTTCTCCGGCCCGATCGGTGGCGTCCGCGTCGCGCTGATCAAGGGCCAGTGGGTGGCCTTCCCGACCCACAGCGAGCTGGAGTCGGCCGTCTTCGACATGGTCGTCGCCGGTCGCGTCCTGCCGGACGGCGATGTCGCGATCATGATGGTCGAGGCCGAGGCCACCGACAAGACCATCAAGCTGGTCGAGGGCGGCGCCGAGGCGCCCACCGAGGACGTCGTCGCCGCCGGTCTGGACGCCGCCAAGCCGTTCATCAAGGTGCTCTGCGCCGCGCAGGCCCAGCTGGCCGCCCAGGCCGCCAAGCCGACCGGCGAGTTCCCGGTCTTCCTGGACTACCAGGACGACGTGCTCGCCGCGCTGACCTCCGCCGTGAAGGACGAGCTGGCCCAGGCCCTCACCATCCCGGGCAAGCAGGAGCGCAACAACGAGCTGGACCGCGTCAAGGCGCTGGCCGCCGAGAAGCTGCTGCCGGAGTTCGAGGGCCGCGAGAAGGAGATCAGCGCCGCCTACAACGCGCTGACCAAGAAGATCGTCCGCGAGCGCGTCATCAAGGACAAGATCCGCATCGACGGCCGCGGTGTCACCGACATCCGCACCCTGGCCGCCGAGGTCGAGGCCATCCCGCGCGTTCACGGCTCGGCCCTGTTCGAGCGCGGCGAGACCCAGATCCTGGGTGTCACCACGCTGAACATGCTGCGCATGGAGCAGCAGCTGGACACGCTCTCCCCGGAGACGCGCCGCCGCTACATGCACAACTACAACTTCCCGCCGTACTCGGTCGGCGAGACCGGCCGCGTGGGCTCGCCCAAGCGCCGCGAGATCGGCCACGGCGCGCTGGCGGAGCGGGCGATCCTGCCCGTGCTGCCGACCCGCGAGGAGTTCCCCTACGCGATCCGCCAGGTCTCCGAGGCGCTGAGCTCCAACGGCTCCACCTCGATGGGCTCGGTCTGCGCCTCGACCATGTCGCTGCTGAACGCCGGTGTGCCGCTGAAGGCCGCCGTCGCCGGTATCGCCATGGGCCTGATCTCGCAGGAGATCGACGGTGAGACCCACTACGTCGCGCTGACCGACATCCTGGGCGCCGAGGACGCGTACGGCGACATGGACTTCAAGGTCGCCGGTACCCGCAACTTCATCACCGCCCTGCAGCTGGACACCAAGCTCAACGGCATCCCGGCGTCGGTGCTGGCCGCCGCGCTGAAGCAGGCCAAGGACGCGCGTCTGCACATCCTCGACGTGATGAACGAGGCCATCGACGCGCCCGACGAGATGTCGCCGAACGCGCCGCGCATCATCACCATCAAGATCCCGGTGGACAAGATCGGTGAGGTCATCGGCCCCAAGGGCAAGATGATCAACCAGATCCAGGAGGACACCGGCGCGGACATCACCATCGAGGACGACGGCACCATCTACATCGGTGCGGTCGACGGTCCCTCGGCGGAGGCTGCCCGTACGACGATCAACCAGATCGCCAACCCGACCATGCCGGAGGTCGGCGAGCGCTACCTGGGCACCGTGGTCAAGACCACGACGTTCGGCGCGTTCGTCTCGCTCATGCCGGGCAAGGACGGCCTGCTGCACATCTCGCAGATCCGCAAGCTCGCCGGTGGCAAGCGCGTGGAGAACGTCGAGGACGTGCTCGGCGTCGGCGCCAAGGTCCAGGTCGAGATCGCCGAGATCGACCCGCGCGGCAAGCTCTCCCTGATCCCGGTGGTAGAGGGCGAAGAGGACGGCGAGGCCGCTTCCGAGTGAAGCGCCGCTAGTTGACCCCGCGGCCCGCACGCCACGTCGGCGTGCGGGCCGCACCCTGTTGTTGCACATGCTTTCTACGGAGGTACACCCCGTGGCTCAGGCCTCGGCGGCGAAGCAGCGCCCCGGCACCACCCGGACCCTGCTCAAGGGCGTGGACGGCGCCGGCACGGTGCGCCGCACCGTCCTCCCCGGCGGCCTGCGGGTCGTCACCGAAACCCTGCCGACGGTGCGCTCCGCGACCTTCGGCATCTGGGTCGGCGTCGGTTCGCGGGACGAGACCCCGCAGCTCAACGGCGCCACCCACTACCTGGAGCACCTGCTCTTCAAGGGCACCGAGCGGCGCAGCGCGCTGGACATCTCGGCGGCCCTGGACGCGGTCGGCGGCGAGATGAACGCCTTCACCGCGAAGGAGAACACCTGCTACTACGCCCGGGTCCTGGACACCGACCTGCCGCTGGCCATCGACGTGGTCTGCGACATGCTCACCGGTTCGCTGATCCGCCCGGAGGACGTGGAGGCCGAGCGCGGCGTCATCCTCGAGGAGATGGCGATGGCCGAGGACGACCCGGGCGACGTGGTGCACGACCTCTTCGCCAAGGTGATCTTCGGCGACGGCCCGCTGGGCCGCCCGATCCTCGGCACCCAGGAGACCGTCCGGGGGCTGACCCGCGACCAGATCGCCGGCTTCTTCCAGCGCCGCTACCGGCCCGAGCAGCTGGTGGTCTCCGCGGCCGGCAACCTGGACCACCGCAAGGTGGTCCGGCAGGTCGAGCGGGCCTTCGCGCCGATGCTGGCCCGCTCCACGGCCGCGCCCGCCGAGGCCCGGCGCGGGGTCAAGGCGCTGCGGACGGCCGGCCGGATCGAGGTGCTCAACCGCAGCACCGAGCAGGCCCATCTGGTGCTGGGCGTGCCCGGGGTGCCCCGGCACGACGAGCGCCGCTGGGCGATGGGCGTGCTCAACGCGGCCCTCGGCGGCGGGATGAGCTCGCGGCTGTTCCAGGAGGTCCGGGAGAAGCGCGGCCTGGCGTACTCGGTGTACTCGTACTCCTCGTCGTACGCGGACAGCGGCCTGTTCGGCATCTACGCGGGCTGCCAGCCCAAGCGGGTCGAGGAGGTGCTGCGGATCTGCCGCGAGGAGCTCGCCAAGGTGGTCGCCGAGGGCATCACCGAGGAGGAGCTGCAGCGGGCGATCGGGCAGATCTCCGGTTCCACCGTGCTCGGCATGGAGGACACCGGCTCGCTGATGAACCGGATCGGCAAGGCCGAGCTGAGCTACGGCCACCATCTGTCGGTGGACGACATACTGGCGAAGATCGCGGCCGTGACCCTGGACGACGTCCACGCGGTGGCCCGTGATGTGCTGGGCGCGTACCGGCCGTCGCTGGCGCTGATCGGCCCGGTCAGCGACAAGCGGGCCGCCCGGCTCGCCGACCTGCTGGTCTGACCGGCGCCGCCGGTCGTGTTGCTCTTGCTGGTCCCACTGGTCTGAAGGGAAGTTCGTCATGACGCTGCGTGTCGCCGTGATCGGTGCCAGGGGCCGGATCGGCTCGGAGGCCGTCAAGGCCGTCGAGGCCGCCCCGGACATGGAACTGGTCGCCACCCTCGGCCGGGAGTCGAAGCTCTCCGAGCTCACCGACGCCGGTGCGCAGGCCGTGGTCGAGCTGACCCACCCCGACTCGGTGATGGGCAATCTCGACTACTGCCTGCACCACGGCATCCACGTGGTCACCGGCACCACCGGCTGGACGGACGAGCGGCTGGCCACCGTCCGCGGCTGGCTGGACGAGGCACCGGAGCTGGGCCTGCTGATCGCACCGAACTTCTCCATCGGCGCGGTGCTCGGCATGAAGTTCGCCCAGACGGCCGCCAAGTACTTCGAGTCGGTCGAGGTGGTCGAGCTGCACCACGACCGCAAGGCCGACGCGCCCAGCGGCACCGCCACCCGCACCGCCCAGCTGATCGCGGCCGCCCGGGCCGAGGCGGGCCGGCCGCGCCAGCAGGACCCGACCACCCACAGCCTGCCGGGCGCCCGCGGCGCCGACGTGGACGGGGTGCCGGTGCACGCCGTCCGGCTGCGCGGGCTGCTCGCCCACCAGCAGGTGATGTTCGGCGACACCGGCGAGACCCTCACCATCCGGCACGACTCGCTGCACCACAGCAGCTTCATGCCGGGCATCCTGCTCGGGGTGCGCAAGGTGGTGGAGACGCCGGGGCTCACCCTCGGCCTCGAACACTTCCTGGACCTGTGACCGTGATCACCGCTTGGAGCGCCGCATGACCTCGCGTACCGGCTTCTTCGTGCTCGCCGCCGTGCTGCTGCTGGTCGCCCTGATCTGCGTCGGCGAGGGTCTGCAGCTGATCGCCACCGGCAAGCCGCTCGGCATCGGCATCGGGCTCTGCGCCTTCGTCATCCCGCTGATCGGCGTCTGGTTCCTGCGGCAGACCGTCCGCTTCGGCCGGGCCAGTGAGCGGCTCGCCCGGGAGCTGGAGGCCGAGGGCGGCCTGCCGGTGGACGAGCTGCGGCGCACGGCCGGGGGACGGATCGACCGGGCCTCGGCCGACGAGGTGTTCACCCGCCGCCAGGCGGAGGCGGAGGCGGCGCCCGGCGACTGGCGGGTCTGGTTCCGCCTCGCCGTGGCGTACGCCGACGCCGGCGACACCCCGCGCGCCCGCAAGACGATGGCGCACGCCATCCGGCTTCACGGCGCGGCCGGTGCGCCGATCCCCGCGGGCTAGGCTGTCGGCCGGCACGTACCCGAACTCTGGAGGATTCTCGCGTGAGCGACGAAGTGGGCACCGCCCCGCAGTTCCGCAGCGACGTCACGGTGGAACTGGTCCGCAGCGCCGCCGCCGACTCGGACGTCATCTGGGCGGCGCGGGTCTCGACGGCGGGGGAGCAGTCCCTGGAGGCGCTGCAGCAGGACCCGGAGAAGTCCACGGGTCTGATCAACTACCTGATGCGGGACCGGCACGGCACGCCGTTCGAGCACAACTCGATGACCTTCTTCATCAGCGCGCCGATCTTCGTCTTCCGGGAGTTCCACCGCCACCGCAGTGGCTGGTCGTACAACGAGGAGTCCGGCCGCTACCGCGAGCTGCAGCCGGTCTTCTACGTGCCGGGCGAGGAACGCAGGCTGGTCCAGCAGGGCCGGCCGGGCCGCTACGAGTTCGTCGAGGGCACCCCGGAGCAGCACCGGACCGTCACCGGGGCGATGGAGGCGGCGTACCGCGAGGCGTACCGCCGCTACCAGGAGATGCTGGCGGCCGGCGTCGCCCGCGAGGTGGCCCGGGCGGTGCTGCCGGTCGGTCTGTTCTCGTCGATGTACGCGACCTGCAACGCCCGCTCGCTGATGCACTTCCTGTCGCTGCGGACGAAGAAGGAGAACGCCAGCGTGCCGTCCTTCCCGCAGCGCGAGATCGAGATGGTCGCCGAGCGGATGGAGGAGCAGTGGGCACGGCTCATGCCGCTCACCCATGCGGCCTTTGAGAAGCACGGCCGAGTCGCCCCCTGAGCTGGGACGACAGGCATATGGACGGCTTGTCCAGGATGTCTGGATTGCGGCTTTTCTAGCCGCTCCCTACGCTCGTGACACGGATTCCGGTGCTGCTTGAACCCCCGAGCATGCAGCACCGGGATCCCATTCTCCCGCCGCCCTGAGTGCTACACCTGTCCGAACCCTGGACCGGCATGGGTACCGCCCCACCGCCTACGAGTAGCTTTGGACGCATGGCTCCGACCTCCACCCCCCAGACGCCTTTCGGCCGGGTCCTGACCGCGATGGTGACTCCGTTCACCGCCGACGGCGGTCTCGACCTCGACGGCGCCCAGCGCCTCGCCGCGCACCTCGTCGACTCCGGCAACGACGGACTCGTCGTCAACGGCACCACCGGTGAGTCCCCGACCACCAGCGACGCCGAGAAGGCCCAGCTCGTCCGCGCCGTGGTGGAGGCCGTGGGGGACCGGGCCCACGTGGTGGCCGGTGTCGGCACCAACGACACCCACCACAGCGCGGAGCTGGCCCGCCAGGCCGAGGCCGCCGGAGCGCATGGCCTGCTGGTCGTCACGCCGTACTACAGCAAGCCCCCGCAGGAGGGTCTGTACCGGCACACCACGCACATCGCCGACGCCACCGGCCTGCCGGTCATGCTCTACGACATCCCCGGCCGCAGCGGCGTCGCGCTCGGCCACGAGACGCTGGTCCGGCTCGGTGAGCACCCGCGGATCGTCGCCAACAAGGACGCCAAGGGCGACCTCGGCGCCGCTGCCTGGGCCATCGCCCGTTCCGACCTTGCCTGGTACTCCGGGGACGACGTCCTCAACCTGCCGCTGCTGTCCGTCGGAGCCGTCGGTGTGGTCAGCGTGGTCGGGCATGTCGTCGCCGGCGAGCTGCGCAGCATGATCGAGGCCTTCCTGGGCGGCGATGTGGCCAAGGCCACGGCGATCCACCAGGGCCTGCTCCCGGTCTTCAGCGGTATGTTCCGCACGCAGGGTGTCATCCTCACCAAGGCCGCCCTGGAGCTCCAGGGCTTGCCGGCCGGGCCGCTGCGGCTGCCGCTGGTGGGGGCGACCGCCGAGGAGATCGTGCGATTGAAGAAGGATCTCGCCGCCGGCGGGGTACACCTGTAACAGACACAGACGTGCGCGCCCCGGCTCGCCGGACCTCTCGGGGTCTGCCGCTGAACCGGACGAAGGCGTGAGAGCACCGACCCAGTAGGAAACCGACACTGAGTACACACGCCATATGTCTCCAGGGGGAGGACCCCGGGCATATGGCGTGCGTCGTGAGGAGAGTCTTTTGAGCCACCCGCACCCCGAACTCGGCGCGCCCCCCGCACTCAAGGAGGGCGCCCTCCGCATCACTCCGCTCGGCGGCCTCGGCGAGATCGGCCGCAACATGACGGTCTTCGAATACGGGGACCGCATTCTCATCGTCGACTGCGGTGTCCTCTTCCCCGAGGACGAGCAGCCCGGCGTCGACCTGATCCTGCCGGACTTCAGCTACATCCGGGACCGTCTCGACAAGATCGACGGCATCGTCCTGACCCACGGGCACGAGGACCACATCGGTGCCGTCCCGTTCCTGCTCCGGGAGAACCCGGACATCCCGCTGATCGGTTCGAAGCTGACCCTCGCCCTGATCGAGGCCAAGCTCACCGAGCACCGCATCCGGCCGTACGTGCTGGAGGTGAAGGAGGGCCAGCGCGAGCGCATCGGCCCGTTCGACTGCGAGTTCATCGCGGTCAACCACTCCATCCCGGACGCGCTGGCCGTCGCCGTGCGGACGCCGGCCGGCATGGTCGTCGCCACCGGTGACTTCAAGATGGACCAGCTGCCGCTCGACGGCCGCCTCACCGACCTGCCAACCTTCGCCAAGCTGGCCGAGGAGGGCATGGACCTGCTGCTGGTGGACTCCACCAACGCCGAGGTCCCCGGCTTCATCCCGCACGAGCGCGACATCTCGGTCGCGCTGCGAAACGTTTTCGCGAACGCGGACAAGCGCATCATCGTCGCCTCCTTCGCCAGCCACGTGCACCGCATCCAGCAGGTGCTGGACGCCGCGCACGAGTACAAGCGCAAGGTGGCCTTCGTCGGCCGCTCGATGGTCCGCAACATGGGCATCGCGCGGGAGCTCGGTTACCTGAAGGTGCCGGGCAACCTGATCGTCGACGTGAAGACCCTGGACGACCTGCCGGACAAGGAGGTCGTGCTGGTGTGCACCGGCTCGCAGGGCGAGCCGATGGCCGCGCTGTCCCGGATGGCCAACCGCGACCACCAGATCCGCATCGTCGAGGGCGACACCGTCGTCCTGGCCTCGTCGCTGATCCCGGGCAACGAGAACGCCGTGTACCGGGTGATCAACGGCCTGACCCGCTGGGGCGCCAAGGTCGTGCACAAGGGCAACGCCAAGGTGCACGTCTCGGGCCACGCCTCGGCCGGCGAGCTGCTGTACTTCTTCAACATCTGCAAGCCGCGGAACCTGATGCCGGTCCACGGCGAATGGCGCCACCTGCGGGCCGCGGCCGACCTCGGCATGGCGACCGGTGTGCCGCGCAACCGCACGGTCATCGCCGAGGACGGTGTCTGCGTCGACCTGGAGGGCGGCGTCGCCCGGATCGTCGGCAAGGTGCAGGCCGGCTACGTCTACGTGGACGGTTCCTCGGTCGGTGACATCACCGAGGCCTCGCTCAAGGACCGCAGGATCCTCGGCGAGGAGGGCTTCATCTCCGTCTTCGTGGTGGTCGACTCCGCCAACGGCAAGATGGTGAGCGGCCCGACCATCCAGGCCCGCGGCTCCGGTATCGACGACAACGCGTTCGGCCCGGTCGTCGCCAAGCTCCAGGAGGCCCTGGAGCGTTCGGCCGGCGACGGCGTCCTGGAGGTCCGCCAGGTCCAGCAGCTGGTCCGCCGGACCATCGGCAAGTGGGTGGCGGACAACTACCGCCGCCGGCCGATGATCCTGCCGGTCGTGGTCGAGGTCTGACCCCTCCACTGCCCGGTTTGACGTGGGGCGGCCCGGTGCGTAACGTTCTCCGGGTTGCCCCACGGGACGGCCGGAAGCTTTCGAATGGAATTCGGGAGCGGAAAGTGGCCCGAGAAACTCTGATAGAGTTCGGGAGCGCCGAAAGGCGAAAGCCAATCAGATAAACGAAACTCCGGAAAACGGAGCGGAAAACATCTGATAAGCTGAGAACACGAAAGAACGAAGCGCCCGGAGGGCCCGCTGGAAGGCGGCCTGAAGGAA
>NZ_JBIUYD010000034.1:0-72739 GCF_044744345.1 Kitasatospora sp. NPDC087315
CAACCCCGGAACAATCCGAGGCCGGGGATGTCAACATATCTGGCGTTGACTTTTGGCACGCTGTTGAGTTCTCAAGGAACGGACACTTCCTTCAGACCGCCTTCCAGCGGGCCCTCCGGGCGCTTCGTTCTTTCGTGTTCCCAGCTTAGCAGATCCGTTTCCCGGCGCTTAACCGGTACTTTTCACATCTGAAATCTGGTGTTAACCGCCGACTTGCGGCGACTCGGCCAACCATAGCGGGTAGCCGACCGGAGCGCGAATCGAGCCACACCGAGCGTCACCCGCCCGGAGCATGATTTGTTGCTCTCGCGAGCATATACAGCAATGGTCCCGGTTCGCCAAGATGCCTGTAGAGTGCGGCACATCGACCCAGAGGACTAGACCACTACCGGTCGATGGGACGTCGGCCTGACGCCCCGGCAGTCGTCGCTCTCTGTGGCGGACGGGCCGGTAGGGGCGGATTGGGCCTGGCCCTTCGCCCGGGAATGTCAGCAGATGTCCGAAGTTGACATGATCTAGGCTTCAACCGATGTCCTGCCGCTGCCTGCGGCCGCTCGCTGTTCTGCGCACTTGGGAGGCTCAACCATGACCACTGTGACGTCGCCGCTGACCGGCCGGGTCGTCGGGCTCGCCGGCGTGCCCGACCCCGTGTTCTCCGGCGCGATGGTCGGTCCCGGTACCGCGATCGACCCGGTGCGCCGGCCGACCGAGGCCGTTGCTCCGGTGGACGGCGTCGTGGTCTCCATGCACCCGCACGCGTTCGTCGTCGTGGACGCGGACGGGCACGGTGTGCTGACCCACCTCGGCATCGACACCGTGCAGCTGAACGGCGAGGGCTTCGAGCTGCTCGTCAACAAGGGCGACACGGTGACCCGCGGCCAGGCCGTCATCAAGTGGGACCCGGCCGCCGTCGAGGCCGCGGGCAAGTCGCCGATCTCGCCGATCGTCGCGCTGGAGGCCGCCACCGACTCGCTCGGCGATGTCCGTGAGGACGGAGACGTCGCCGTCGGCGACGCTCTCTTCAGCTGGAGCTGACCTCCCCTCTTTCCTTCTTCCCTCCCGGGCCGCTCGGCGCCCGGGCCGGGTGCGCGCCGGCGAAGACCACGCACGACAGAAGCCGAGCCCACACACCCGCCCCGCCGCACTCGGCGGGGCGGACCGGCACACAGCGGTTCCGGCGGGGCCGCTTCCCTCAGCGGAGACAGGTGACATGGAGAAGACGCTGCGCGGCGTGGGTGTGAGCCACGGGGTCGCGATCGGCCAGGTGCGGCACATGGGAACGGCGGTGCTCGAGCCGCCGGCCACCCAGATTCCGACTGAGGACGCCCCGCGCGAGCAGGCTCGCGCCCAGGCGGCCGTCGACGCGGTCGCCGCCGACCTGATCGCCCGCGGCAACCTCGCCGGTGGCGAGGCGCAGGCCGTGCTGGAGGCCCAGGCGCTGATGGCGCAGGACCCGGAGCTGATGGCCGATGTGGCCCGCCGGATCGCCGTCGGCAGCAGCGCCGAGCGCGGCGTGTACGACGCCTTCGCCGCCTACCGCGCGCTGCTCGCCTCCGCGGGTGACTACCTGGCCGGCCGGGTCGCGGACCTGGACGACGTACGGAACCGCATCGTGGCGCGGCTGCTGGGCGTGCCGATGCCGGGTGTGCCGGACAGCGACGAGCCGTATGTCCTGTTCGCCCGGGACCTGGCGCCGGCCGACACCGCGCTGCTGGACCCGACCCTGGTGCTCGGCTTCGTGACCGAGGAGGGCGGGCCGACCAGCCACAGCGCCATCCTGGCCCGGGCCCTGGGCGTGCCCGCCGTGGTCGCCCTGCCGAACGCGACCGACGTCGCCGAGGGCACCGTGGTCGCGGTGGACGGCGGCTCCGGCGATGTGCTGGTGGAGCCGTCGCAGGAGAAGCAGGACGAGCTGCGCGCGATCGCCGCGGAGCGCAAGGCCGCGCTGGCCGCCTCCTCCGGTCCGGGGCAGACCTCGGACGGTCACCGGGTGCCGCTGCTCGCCAACGTGGGCGGCCCGGCGGACCTGCCGGCCGCGCTGGAGGCCGGGGCGGAGGGCGTGGGCCTGTTCCGCACCGAGTTCCTCTTCCTGGACGACTCGGCGAAGGCTCCCAGCGAGGAGAAGCAGGTCGAGGCGTACCGCAAGGTGCTGGAGGCGTTCCCGGAGGGCCGGGTCGTCGTCCGGGCGCTGGACGCGGGCGCGGACAAGCCGCTGGACTTCCTGACCCCGGCCGACGAGCCCAACCCGGCGCTGGGGGTGCGTGGTCTGCGCACGCTGCTGGAGCACCCCGAGGTGATGCAGGCCCAGCTGCGGGCGCTGGCGAAGGCCGCCGAGGGGCTGCCGGTGCACCTTGAGGTGATGGCGCCGATGGTGGCCGACCGCAAGGACGCCAAGGACTTCGCGGACGCGTGTCGCCAGGCCGGGCTGGCCGCCAAGTTCGGCGCGATGGTGGAGATCCCGTCGGCCGCGCTGCGGGCGCGGGCGATCCTGCGGGAGGTGGAGTTCCTCTCGCTGGGGACCAACGACCTCGCGCAGTACACCTTCGCCGCCGACCGCCAGGTCGGTGCGCTGGCCCGGCTGCAGGACCCGTGGCAGCCGGCGCTGCTGGACCTGGTGGCCTTCTCGGCCGAGGCCGCGCAGGCCACCGGCAAGAGCTGCGGCGTCTGCGGTGAGGCGGCCTCCGACCCGCTGCTGGCCGTGGTCCTCACCGGTCTGGGCGTCACCAGCCTGTCGATGGGCTCGGCGTCGATCCCCTATGTGCGGGCCACGCTGGCCAAGTACACGCTGGCGCAGTGCCGTCGGGCGGCCGAGGCGGCCCGGGCGGCGGACAGCGCCGAGGAGGCGCGGGCCGCGGCGCAGCAGGTGCTGTCGGGCGAGTAGGCCGGGCCGGCGGGGCCGCGCGTCGGGCGAGGGGGCGCCCCCCCCCCCGGGGTGGTGGAGACGCCCCTTCGCCGTACGCGGGGCTACCCGCGGCGGTCCCGGCCGAGCTGTTCGAAGAAGCGCAGGTGTTCGAGGTTGTCGACGGAGCCGGGGTTGACCGCCTGCTCCAGCGGGGTGCCGGAGAGCAGGCGCTTCACCGGGACCTCGATCCGCTTGCCGGTCAGGGTGTGCGGCAGGCCCCGGACGGCGATCACCTCGTCGGGGACGTGGCGCGGGGAGAGTTCGGTGCGCAGCGTGGTGCGGATGCGGCCGATGAGGTCGTCGTCGAGGGTCGCGTCGGGGGCGAGGACGACGAACAGCGGCATCCAGTAGCCGCCTTCGGGCTCCTCCACGCCGATGACCAGGGATTCGGCGATCTCCGGGAGGCGCTCGACGACCTCGTAGATGTCGGAGGAGCCCATCCGGACGCCCTGGCGGTTGAGGGTGGAGTCGGAGCGGCCGTGGATGACGACGGTGCCGCGGGAGGTGACGGTGATCCAGTCGCCGTGGCGCCAGACGCCGGGGTACATCTCGAAGTAGCTGTCGTGGTAGCGGATGCCGTCCGGGTCGCTCCAGAAACCGGTGGGCATGGACGGGATGGGCTTGGTGACGACGAGTTCGCCGACGGCGTCGGTGAGCGGGCGGCCGTGGACGTCCCAGGACTCGACGGCGGCACCGAGGCAGCGGGCCTGGATCTCGCCGAGGTGGACCGGGAGGGTCGGGACGCCGCCGACGAAGCAGGAGCAGACGTCGGTGCCGCCGCTGACCGAGGCGAGCCAGACGTCCTCCTTGACCTCGTCGTAGATCCAGCGGAAACCGTCGGGCGGGAGCGGGGAGCCGGTGGTGCCGATGCAGCGGACGGCGGAGAGGTCGAGGTCGCGGCCGGGGTGGAGGTCGGCCTTGCGGCTGGCGATGACGTAGGCGGCGGAGGTTCCGAGGACGGTCGCGCCGGTGCGGGCGGCGACGGACCAGAGGGCGCCGGTGTCGGGGTGGCCGGGGCTGCCGTCGTAGGTGACGATCGTGGACCCGGTGAGCAGGCCGGCGAGGAGGAAGTTCCACATCATCCAGCCGGTGGAGGTGTACCAGAGGAAGCGGTCGCCGGGGCCGAGGTCGAGGTGGAGGCCGGCCTGCTTGAGGTGTTCGACCAGGATGCCGCCCTGGCTCTGGACGATGGCCTTGGGCAGGCCGGTGGTGCCCGAGGAGTAGAGGACCCAGAGCGGGTGGTCGAAGGGGACGGCCTCGAAGACCGGCTCGACGTCGTGGGCGACCAGGTCGTCCCAGTGCAGGGCGCCGTCGGGGGCGGGTGCGCCGAGCACGGGGACGTGGACGACGGTGCGCAGCGTGGGGAGTTCGCGGCGGAGTTCGGCGACGACCTCGGTGCGGTCGTGGTCCTTGCCGCCGTAGTGGTAGCCGTCGACGGCGAAGAGGACGGCGGGTTCGATCTGCTGGAGCCGGTCGAGGACGCTGCGGGCGCCGAAGTCGGGGGCGCAGCTGGTCCAGATGGCGCCGACGGCGGCGGTGGCGAGGAGGGCGACGGCGGCCTGCGGGATGTTCGGCAGGTAGGCGCCGACCCGGTCGCCGGGGCCGATGCCCTGGGCGCGGAGTGCCTCGGCCAGCGAGCCGACCTGGCGGCGGAGTTCGGCCCAGGTGAGGACGACGGGCTGCTCGGTGGTCTCGTCGAGGTGGAGGACGGCCGGGCGGTCGGCGTTGGCGCTCGGCCGGCCGTCGGGGCCGGGTTCGCCGGCGCGCAGGGCGTGCTCGACGTAGTTGAGGCGGGCCCCGGGGAACCAGCGGGCGCCGGGCATGGCCGGGTCGGCGAGGACTGCCTCGGGTGCCCGGGTGAACCGGACGTCGAACCACTGGGTGACGGCGGTCCAGAAGCGGTCGAGGTCCTCGGTGGACCAGGTGTGCAGATCCGCGTAGCGCCGGGCGGCCTGCTGGTCGTCGTCAGCGGGGGCGAGGGGGGCGGCCGGTGCGCCGTGGTGTTCGGCGGCCCAGGCCTGGAAGGCCACGAGGTTGGTGGCGGCGGCGCGAGCGGGGTTGGGGCGCCAGAGCGGCTGATCCTGGGATGGGGTGCTCACGGTGGTGGTCTCCCGGCCGGTGGATGGGACGGGAGTGCTTGTGGCAGGGCCCGTCCGGTTGGGGCTGTCGGTGCAGACCCTGCCATGTGATCGGCCGGTGCGCCAGGGTCTGCCCCGGGGGTGCGCGGGCTGGTCAGCGGCCGGTCAGCGGCGGGTGAACTCGCCGTTGAACCAGGCGCGGGAGACCCGGGTGTGGAAGGCGAAGGCGAGTGGGGTCTCGGGGGTCGAGAGCTGCCAGCCGTCGGTCTCGTCGGTGGGCCTGGAGGGCGGCAGTTCGGCGAGCGGGCGGCCGGGCAGCAGGCCGAAGAGGCAGAGGAAGCCGCCGTTGGTGTCGGAGTCGGTGGCTACCAGGGTGATGTCGGCGGCGTCGGCCAGAATGCCCGTCTCCTCGCGGAGTTCGCGGACGCAGGCCTGCTGCCAGCTCTCGCCGTAGTCGACGTAGCCGCCGGGCAGGGCGAGTTCGCCGCAGCCGGGCTCGATGGTGCGGCGGATGACGACGAGGCTCCGCTCACCGCTCTCCTGGGTGACCGGGAGGAGGGTGACCACGACGGGCAGTGGATTGCGGTAGCTGATCTCGGCGCAGCCGGGGCAGGTGCGGGGCCAGGCCTCGGTACCTGACGGGTAGGGCGTGCCGCACCAGTGGCAGTGGGAGTTGGGCCGGTTGCTCGTCCTGCTCACCTCTTGAGTGGTCATGGCCGGATGGTAGTGCCGCGAGGGCCTGCGGTGGATCGCGGTCCGTGGACATGGGCGGCGGGGCCGGTCAGCGGAGCCCGTCCTCGTGGGTGGGGCGGAGCAGTGCCGGGTGGAGGAGCTGGGCGTCGCCGGCGCGGTAGTTGCGGGCCCGGGGGCCGCCGCGGGCGCCGCCGCGCTCGGTGGTGGTGCCGGTGCTCTCGACGAAGCCGGGGACGGAGAGCACCTTGCGGTGGAAGTTCCCCGGGTGGAGCTTCTCGCCCCAGACGGCCTCGTAGACGGCGCGCAGCTCGGGGATGGTGAAGTCGTACTGGAGGAAGGCGGTGGCCAGCGGGCTGTACTCGATCTTGGCGCGGGCGCGGTCGAGGCCGTCGGCCAGGATGCGCGCGTGGTCGAAGGCCAGCGCGATGGGGACCGACGCGATGGGGGCGGGCCCCTCGGCCCCGGTGTGGGGGGCGGGAGGGTGGCCGGTGTGCCCGTCGACGCCACCCCCGTGGGTGTCGGCGGGCACACCGGCTGCTGGGGACCGGCCGCCGGGCGGCCGGAGATCGAGGGTGGTGACGGGGTGCCAGGCGGCGGACGCCGCGTCCGTACCGGCCTGGGGGTCGGGCAGGTCGGGGGCGAACGCGAGGTAGGCGACCGAGACCACGTGCATCCGCGGGTCGCGCAGGGGGGTTCCGTAGGTACCGAGCTGTTCGAGGTGGATCCGGCTGAGGGCGGCCTCGGCGTCGGCGGTGCCGTGCAGGCCGGTCTCCTCGGCGAGCTCGCGGGCGGCGGCCTCGTCGAGACCCTCCTCCCCGGCCTTCAGGAAGCCGCCCGGCAGCGCCCAGTACCCCTGGTAGGGCGGCGCGGCGCGCTCGACGAGCAGGACGTGCAGACCGCCGTGGCGCAGCGTCAGGGCGACGACGTCGACCGTGACCGCGACCGGGGTGTAGGCGCGCGGGTCGTAGGAGGCGAGCCACTCCTGCTCGGCGCCCCCATCGTGGGGTGGCTGTGCGGCCATGGCGGTCTCCTCTCCCGGTCGGGCCCGCCCGTCCTTGTCGTTCTCGGGCTGAGCACAACGTAGCGATCCCTTGTCTCTGCGGCAAATGGTTTTCCGGGCGGCCGCCCGCCGCCGCGCTCCTAGGCTGTGAGCAGGAACGACGTCGCCCCAGGAGGCCGCCATGCCCGTCACTCCCCCGGTTCCCGGTCCGGCCGGCTTCGCCGCCGCGCTGGCCGCCGGTCCGCTGGTGCTGGACGGCGGACTGTCCAACCAGCTCGCGGCCGCCGGGCACGATCTGTCGGACGGGCTCTGGTCGGCGCGGCTGCTGGCGGACGCGCCCGAGGCGCTGGTCGCCGCGCACCGGGCCTACTTCGCGGCGGGGGCGCAGGTCGCGATCACGGCGAGCTACCAGGCGAGCTTCGAGGGGTTCGCCCGGCGCGGGGTGGGCCGGGCGGAGGCCGGGCGGCTGCTGGCGCGCAGCGTGGAGCTGGCCCGCGCCGCGGCAGCGGAGGAGTCGGCCGGGGACCGGCCGCGCTGGGTGGCGGCGTCGGTGGGCCCGTACGGGGCGGTGCCGGCGGACGGGTCGGAGTACCGGGGGCGGTACGGGCTGAGCCAGGACGAGCTGGAGGCGTTCCACCGGCCCCGGCTGGAGGCGCTGGTGGCGGCCGGGCCGGACGTGCTGGCGCTGGAGACGGTGCCGGACGCGGACGAGGCGCGGGCCCTGTTGCGGGCGGTGCGCGGGCTGGGTGTACCGGCCTGGCTGTCGTACAGCGTGGTGGGCGGCCGGACCCGGGCCGGCCAGCCGCTGGCGGAGGCGTTCGCCCTGGCCGCGGAGGCCGACGAGGTGGTGGCGGTGGGGGTGAACTGCTGTACGCCGCAGGATGCCGACCGGGCGGTGGCGCTGGCGGCGCGGGTGACCGGCAAACCGGTGGTGGTGTATCCGAACAGCGGCGAGAGCTGGGACGCGGGGGCCCGGAAGTGGCGCGGGGAGCCGACGTTCCGGGCGACAGGGGCGGCCGGGGGCCGTGGGCGGGTGGCCCGCTGGCTGGCGGACGGCGCCCGGCTGATGGGCGGCTGCTGCCGGGTCGGACCGGACGGGATCGCCGCCCTGGCGGCGGAGCTGGCGGCGGAGCGGGCGGCGGAGCGGGCGGCGGAGCGGGCGCACGGCCGGCCCTGAGCGCCGGTTACCGAGGGGGAAGGTGCACGGACCGGGGGTGGACTGGCAGACTCGTGGCGTTACCACTGCGGTCGACATTGTCGACCGCCTGTCAGCGCGGAGGTACCGAATGCCCGGCCCGATCCAGTCGCTTTCCCGGGCCGCCGCCATCATGCGCCTGCTGGCCGGCGGCGAACGCCGCCTGGGCCTGTCCGAGGTCGCGACGGCGCTGGGTCTCGCCAAGGGCACCGCGCACGGCATCCTGCGGACCCTCCAGCAGGAGGGGTTCGTGGAGCAGGACCCGGAGAGCGGCAAGTACCAGCTGGGCGCCGAACTGCTGCGCCTCGGCCAGAGCTATCTGGACGTGCACGAGCTGCGGGCGCGCGCCCTGGTCTGGGCGGACGACCTGGCCAGGGCGGCCGGGGAGACGGTCTACCTCGGGGTGCTGCACCAGCGGGGCGTGCTGATCGTGCACCACGTCTTCCGTCCGGACGACACCCGGCAGGTGCTGGAGGTCGGCTCGATGCAGCCGTTGCACAGCACCGCGATGGGCAAGGTGCTGCTGGCGTACGACCCGGTGGCGCGCGGCGAGCTGGCCGAGGGCGAGCTGGAGGCGTACACCTCACGGACCCTGACCGAGCCGGCGGACGTGGACGCGGAGGCGGCGCTGACCCGCGAACGGGGCTGGGCCGACGCGATCGAGGAGACCTGGGAGGGCGTGGCCTCGATCGGCGCGCTGATCCAGGACCGGCGGCGCAATCCGGTGGGCGCGGTCTGCATCAGCGGCGCGGTGGAGCGGGTCTGTGAGGACGGGTTCGTCAGACCGTCGCTGGTCGCCTCGGTGCGCAGCGCGGCGCGGGCGATCTCGCGGGATCTGGGCGCCGGGCGGTTCTGAGCCGCGTCCGGCGGGGGCGGTCCGGGCACGGACCGGGCCCGGACCCGACCGGAGTCACATCGGAAGACATGGTCACGCTGAGGCGCGGACAGGCGGGATGCCTGTCCGCGCCTTAGCGTTTTGTCCATATTTGGCGTTCCCCGATGGGTAACTTCGAGCGAAGGGTCACAGCTGCGTAACCCGCCCTTGACGTGGGGGCGACCTGGGGAGGAAGCTTCCGCATGACGGTCGACAATGTCGAACGATGGCCGAGCCGATCACTCCCACACAGCGCTCACCCGCACAGTGATCGTCCGGTCGCCTGCCCCCACCCTCATCTCCGGGCCATATGGACAAGGGAGTCTCTGTGTCCGCGTTCTCCAACGGCGACATCTTCGTCGGCGAAACCCTCGGCACCGCCGCCCTGATACTTCTCGGCGGCGGCGTCTGCGCCGCCGTGACGCTCAAGAAGTCGAAGGCCCTCAACGCCGGCTGGCTGGCGATCACCTTCGGCTGGGGCTTCGCGGTGATGGTCGCCGCCTACATGTCGGCCCCCAAGTCCGGTGCGCACCTGAACCCGGCCGTCACCCTCGCCATCGCCGTCGACACCGGCGACTGGAGCAAGGTCCCGGTCTACCTCGGCTCCCAGCTGCTCGGCGCGATGATCGGCGCCGTCCTCGTCTGGGCCACCTACCTCGGCCAGTTCCAGGCCAACAAGGAGCCGACCCTGGGCATCTTCTCGACCGGTCCCGAGATCCGGAACCCGTTCCAGAACCTGCTCACCGAGATCATCGGCACCATGGTGCTCTGCCTCGGAATCCTCACCCAGGGCCTGACCAAGGGCCTCGGCCTGTCCGGCACCGGCATCCTGATCGTCGCCTTCACCGTCGTCTCCATCGGCCTCTCGCTCGGCGGTCCGACCGGCTACGCCATCAACCCGGTCCGCGACCTGGGCCCGCGCATCGTGCACTCGCTGCTGCCGATCCCGAACAAGGGCGGCTCCGACTGGTCCTACGCCTGGATCCCGGTGGCCGGCCCGGTCATCGGCGGCCTGCTGGCCGGCGGCCTGTACCACGTCGCCTTCTGAGCCCGGGTTTCCGCCCCGCCCGAGCACGGGGACTGACCAGAGAGTCGGACCCACCCACCCCCGCAACCCCCATCCCGAGCCGAGGACCCTCATGACCTCCACTGGCACTGGCAACTACATCGCCGCGATCGACCAGGGCACCACCTCCAGCCGCTGCATCATCTTCGGCGCGGACGGCCGGATCGTCGCCGTCGACCAGCAGGAGCACCGGCAGATCTTCCCCCAGCCCGGCTATGTCGAGCACGACGCCGCCGAGATCTGGACCCGGGTGCGGTCGGTGGTCCGGGGCGCGCTGGAGAAGGCCGGTCTGACCAGGGACGACATCCGCGCGATCGGCATCACCAACCAGCGCGAGACCACCGTCCTGTGGGACCGGAACACCGGCGAGCCGGTGCACAACGCACTGGTGTGGCAGGACACCCGCACCGAGGGGCTCTGCCGCGAGCTCGGCCGCAACGTCGGCCAGGACCGCTTCCGCCGCGAGACCGGCCTGCCGCTGGCCAGCTACTTCGCCGGCCCGAAGATCCGCTGGCTGCTGGACAACGTCGAGGGCCTGCGCGAGCGCGCCGAGGCCGGCGACATCCTCTTCGGCACCATGGACACCTGGGTCATCTGGAACCTCACCGGTGGTGTCAACGGCGGCAAGCACGTCACCGACGTCACCAACGCCAGCCGCACCATGCTGATGAACCTCCACACGATGGCGTGGGACGAGAAGATCGCCGAGTCGATGGGCGTGCCGCTGGCCGTCCTGCCGGAGATCCGCTCCTCCGCCGAGGTCTACGGCGAGGCCGTCGGCGACCTGGCGGGCGTGCCCGTCGCCTCCGCGCTCGGCGACCAGCAGGCCGCGCTGTTCGGCCAGACCTGCTTCGACGAGGGCGAGGCCAAGTCCACCTACGGCACCGGCACCTTCCTGCTGCTCAACACCGGCGAGAAGATCGTCAACTCGTACCACGGCCTGCTGACCACCGTCGGCTACCAGATCGGCGACCAGAAGCCGGTCTACGCGCTGGAGGGATCGATCGCCGTCACCGGCTCGCTCGTCCAGTGGCTGCGCGACCAGCTCGGCATCATCTCCACCGCGGCCGAGATCGAGACCCTCGCCAACACCGTCGAGGACAACGGCGGCGCCTACTTCGTCCCGGCCTTCTCCGGCCTGTTCGCCCCGTACTGGCGCTCCGACGCCCGCGGTGTGATCGCCGGCCTGACCCGGTACGTCACCAAGGGCCACCTGGCCCGGGCCGTGCTGGAGGCCACTGCCTGGCAGACCCGCGAGGTCGTCGACGCCATGCAGAAGGACTCCGGCGTCGAGCTCACCGCCCTCAAGGTCGACGGCGGCATGACCAGCAACAACCTGCTCATGCAGAACATCGCCGACGTCCTGGACGCCCCGGTCGAGCGCCCGTACGTGGCCGAGACCACCGCGCTCGGCGCCGCCTACGCGGCCGGTCTGGCCGTGGGCTTCTGGAGCGACCTGGACACCCTGCGGGCCAACTGGCACCGCGCCGCCGAGTGGACCCCGCGGATGGACGAGGCCACCCGGGAGCGCGAGTACAAGAAGTGGCTCAAGGCCGTGGAGCGCACCATGGGCTGGGTGGAGGAGGACGAACAGAGCTGACCGCGAAGCCGGTCGGGGCCCTCGGCCCCGACCGGCACGCTCCCGTTTCACCGGCCCGCCGCACCGGGCCGAACCGGCCTCTCAGCAGGGGCCGCACCGCACATCGAGAGGAGTAACGGCGCCGCCCGACCCGCGCCGCCGTACACACACCATGGCTACCATCCCGACCCTGGGCGCCGAGCGCACCGCCGGCCGCACCGCCTCCCGCGCCGAGACCCGCGAGCTGCTGGGCAAGGCCACCTACGACCTGCTGGTGATCGGGGGCGGCATCCTCGGCACGGCCGTCGCCTGGACCGCCTCCCAGGCGGGTCTGAAGGTCGCCATGGTCGACGCCGGCGACTTCGCCGGTGCCACCTCCAGCGCCTCCTCCAAGCTGGTCCACGGCGGCCTGCGCTACCTGCAGACCGGCGCGGTCAAGCTCGTCGCCGAGAACCACAAGGAGCGCCGCGCGCTCGCCACCGACGTCGCCCCGCACCTGGTCAACCCGCTGACCTTCTTCGTGCCGGTCTACAAGGGCGGCCCGCACAGCGCGCCCAAGCTCGGCGCCGGTGTCTTCCTGTACTCGGCGCTCTCCGCCTTCCGCGACGGCATGGGCCGGGTCTCCACCGCCGCGCACGCCGCCCAGCAGGTGCCCGCGCTGCGCACCGAGGGCCTGCGCTCGGTGGCCGTCTACGGCGACCACCAGATGAACGACTCGCGGGTCGCCGTGATGACCGTGCGCGCGGCCGTCGACGCCGGCGCCGTGGTGCTCAACCACGCCGAGGTCACCGGCCTGCGGTTCACCGGCGGCCGGGTCACCGGCGCGGACCTCAAGGACCGCCTGGACGGCACCGAGTTCGGCGTCGACGCCCGCCTGGTGCTGAACGCCACCGGCCCGTGGGTGGACCACCTGCGCACGATGGAGGACGCCGGCGCCGCGCCGTCGATCCGCCTCTCCAAGGGCGCTCACGTCGTCGTCAAGCGCCGCTCCCCGTGGCGCGCCGCGCTCACCATCCCGATCGACAAGTACCGCGTCTCGTTCGCCATCCCGTGGGAGGACCACGTCCTGCTCGGCACCACGGACGAGGAGTACACCGGCGACCCGCAGGACGTCCGGGCCACCGAGGCCGACATCGACCAGATCATGGGCGAGGCCGGCCACGCCATCCGCGACGAGCACCTCGACCGTGACCTGATCACCTACGCCTTCGCCGGCCTGCGGGTGCTGCCCGGCGGCCCGGGCGACACCGCCGCCGCCAAGCGAGAGACGGTCGTCACCGAGGGCAAGGGCGGCATGCTGTCGGTCGCCGGCGGCAAGTGGACCACCTACCGGCACATCGGCCGGACGGTGCTGGAGAAGCTCGCGCACGTGCCCGGTACCACCCTCGGTGAGGACATCTCGCCGATCGCCGCGACCGTGCCGCTGCCGGGCGTCGGCGCGCCGAACGCCGTCGCGCACCGCCTGCTGATCGACCGCGAGCCCGGCTCCCGGATGGAGCCGCTGGTCGCCAAGCACCTGGCCAGCCACTACGGCACGCTCTCCTTCGAGATCGCCCGCATGATCGACGAGAACCCGGAGCTGGGCGAGCCGATCCACGCGGACGGGCCGGACGTCTGGGCGCAGGTCGCCTACGCCGCCGACAGCGAGTGGGCGTACACCACGGACGACGTGCTGCGCCGCCGCACCACGATGACCGTGCGCGGTCTGGACACCCCGGAGATCCGGGCCGAGGTCGAGACCTTCCTGGCGAAGCGCGCGACCAGGTAGCCGGACCGGTTCCACCGGAAGGGCGGACACCCCTGATCCAGGGGTGTCCGCCCTTCCGCGTCCGTGCGTATACAGCGCGTCACGATCACATCAACTTCTCAAGGAAATCCTCAGGCCTTGGGGGCCTATGTCCATACTTGTCATGATCATCTCGTCAGATGATCTTCCCTATGCTCCCGCCAGCACTGTTGATCAACAGTGGGTCAAGGAGCATCGATGCACGTCTCAAGACGGACCCTGAGCGGTCCGCTGGCCCTCGCGCTGGCACTGTCGCTGGCAGGCGGGGCCCAGGTCGCGTTCGCGGCCAAGCCACAGCCCAAGCCCTCCCCCGGCAAGCCCCCGACGGTGGCCGCCACCGACCCCACCGGCAGCATCGCCGCCGCCAGGGCCGCCGCCCGGACCACCGGCAAGCGGGTCGAGGCGGCCTCCGAGCGCAGCGAGATCTCCACCACCTGGGTCAACCCGGACGGCACCCTCACCACCGAACTCTCGGCCGGCCCGGTGCGCTTCCTGCGCGACGGTGCCTGGGCCGATGTGGACCTCACCCTCAAGGCCGCCGCCGACGGCTCGGTGGCCCCCGCCGCGCACCCCAACGGCATGAAGCTGGCCGGCGCCGGCGGCAAGCGCCCTCGTTCGCTCCAGGAGTCGCAGGCCGGCGCGGAGGCGGCCCGCACCCTGGTCTCGCTCGGATCCGGCGACGACGAGCTGGCCCTCCAGTGGAAGGGCGGCCTGCCCGAACCCGAGCTGGACGGCCCGCGTGCCACCTACCGGGACGCCATCGGCGACGGCGCCGGCGACCTGGTCGTCGAGGCCACCCGGACCGGCTTCGAGCAGTTCGTGAGGCTCAGGCAGCGCCCGGCCGCCCCCGGCTACTCGTACACCATGCCGCTCCAGGCCAAGGGCCTGAAGGCCGTCCCCCAGCCCGACGGCAGCGTGCTGTTCACCGACCGGAGGAACGGCCACAGGCGCGCCGTGCTGCCCGCCCCGGTCGCCTGGGACGCCACCACGGCGCCCGGCTCCGGCGAGCACCCGCGGCAGGCGAAGGTCGACCTCAAGGTCGTCCAGCACGGCGACGACGTCGATCTGGTCTTCACCCCCGACGCCGCGTTCCTGGCCGACCCGGCCACCGTCTACCCGGTGACCGTCGACCCGGCCACCGCCGGTCTCGGCAACGCCTTCGACACCCGGGTGCAGAAGGGCGAGACGGTCGACTGGTCGGCCGACACCGAGATCTACTGGGGCAACTCGGGGACCAAGAACGCCGACGGCAGCTCCCGCGAGGCCCGTTCCTTCATCAACTGGAACACCGCCTCGATCGCCGACGCGCTGGTCTCCAGCGCCACCCTGTCGCTGTACAACTTCCACTCCGGCAACAGCGACTGCCTGAACTACGCCTGGGACGTCTACGACACCGGCCTGGCCTCCACCGCCTCGCGCTGGACCGCCCAGCCGGCCTGGGGCACCAAGCGGGCGACGTCCACCGAGACCAAGGGCCGGGACGCCTGCGGCGGCGACGGCTGGATCAACGCCGACGTCACCACCATGGTGCAGACCTGGGCCTCGGCCAAGAACACCACCTCGGGCATGGGACTGCGCGCCCCCGACGAGACCAACACCAAGTTCTGGAAGGAGGTGAACTCCGCCAACGCGGCCACCAACGTGCCGAAGCTGACGGTCACGTACAACTACCGGCCGCGCACCGGCACCAACCAGCAGGCCGGCCCGCCGTTCCTCCAGGACGGCACCGGCACCTGGCGGGTGGACACCACCACCCCGGTGCTCCGCGACACCTTCGTCGACCCCGACGGGGACAAGGTGACCGGCACCTTCCAGCTGGTCGACGCCATCTCCGGCGCCCAGGTCGGCAACGTCAACGTCTCCGGCTACGTGGCCAGCGGCACCCCCGCCTCCGTCACCGTCCCGGCCGGCCTGCTCCAGTACGGCCACACCTACCGGTTCCGCACCTCGCCGTACGACGGGCTGCACTACAACCTGGGCTGGTCCGCCTGGGCCACCTTCAGCGTCAGCCCGCTGCCGGACGTGCCGAGCGCACTGCAGACCGGCGCCCAGCAGACCCTCACCCCGGTCCTCTCCGCCCTGGTGACCAACCCCAACCAGGGGCGCGTACGCACCGAGTTCGCGCTCAAGGGCCAGAACGGGCAGCCGCTGCCGACCGCGCTTCCCCCCGCCTGGGCGGAGAGCGGCAGCCGGGCCTCCGTCCAGGTGCCCTCCGGTGCGCTCGTCGACGGCGGCAGCTACACCTGGGCCGCGCGCGGCTGCGCCGCCGTCGGCTGCTCCGCCTGGACCGCCGACCAGCCGCTGACCGTCCGGGTGCAGGCCCCGCCCGCCCCGCCGACGCCGACCACCGTGGTGCTCACCGGACCCACGCTGGCCGACGCCTCGACGGCCACCGCCGGCGGCGGCTGCGACACCGGTGCCTGCCCGGCCGCCGACCCGGCCGAACTGCGGGTCGGCACGGTCGCCGGCAGCAGTTGGACCGGCTGGCTCAAGCCGGACCTGACCGCCGTTCCGGCGGGCTCCCGGGTGGTCGGTGCCAAGCTGGCGCTGACCCGCTCGGACTGCGCGGCCGGTACGCCCGGCTGTGACGAGGCCGCCGTGGACGTCTTCCAGCTCGGCTCGGCCTGGACCCCGGACCAGGGCGGCGCCGCGCTGACCGGTGCCACCGGAACGGAGAGCTTCGCCTCCGCCGCCAGGCTCTCCGAGATCGACCTGGCCGCGATGGTCGGCTCCTGGATCGAGAAGGGCGAGGCCTACGGGCTGGCCCTGCGCCCGCCGGCCGACTGGACCGGCGCCGCCCGGTACTACTCCGCCACCGCGGCGAACCCGGCCCAGCGGCCCCGGCTGACCCTCGACTACCTGGCGCCGACCGCGCCGGGCCCGGCCGAGCTGGTCACCGGGACCGGCGGGGACGCCGGACTGCTCGTCACCTGGAACGCGCCGTCCGACCGCGGCTCGGTCGGCGACGTCTCCTACACCGTCCGGGTCGAGACCGCCGACGGCACCCTCGTCCGGGAGCTGGCCGGCGCCGACACCCGCGCCGTGGTCACCGGCCTGGACAACGCCCGCTCGTACCGGGCCGCGGTCACCGCCCGGAACAGTTACGGCAGCGCCGCCCCGGTCGTCTCCGCCCTGGTCCAGGGCACCCCGACGGCCGGCGGCCCGGACCAGTACCGCGGCTATGTGCAGGAGTACCTGGACGCCCGCAACAAGATCAAGATGAAGCCCGGGTTCACCGCGCCCGACGCCGCGGCGGAGGCCGCGCACGGCACCGCCTTCGTCGACCTGCTGGCCACCCAGGAGGCCTCGCTGGTCGCCAACCGCGAGGCCCTGGCGACCCAGAACCAGGTCTACTCCGCGGCGGCGGTCTCGCTGACCGACGTCGTGGTCGACCAGAAGACGGCCGGCAAGGTCGTGGTGCGGGCCACCGTCAAGGACTCGGTGATGATCCGGACCGACGGCGTGGACTCGCCGACCGAGAGCGCCGGCCCGAAGCGGTTCGAGTTCACCGTCGGCTCCACCGCGGTGCTCACCTCGGAGGCCGACGACAGCGCCGCCGAGCAGAAGCTCTCCTCCTCGGCCTCGGCGCAGGCCCAGGTCGAGGTGGCCGACGGCTCGCCGAGCGACACCGTCGGCAGCCAGGGCTCGGTGCCGCTCGGCGCCGACGGCTTCCCGGTCGCCTCGGCCCAGCCGGCCGGCGCCGTCCAGGCCGGGTACAACTACAACGGCACCGCCGACTGGGCCCGCCGGAACGTCGGCATCAGCTGGGACTTCGGGCAGGACTGCACCAACTTCGTCTCCAAGGCCCTGTACTACGGTGGCGGGATGCGGGTCCGGTACGGGTTCAAGACCTTCGACAGCGCCTGGTGGCAGAACGACTACTGGCTCTTCGGCTGGCACAAGAACCGGAGCTACACCTGGGCCGGTGCCGCCAACCTGCGTCGGCACCTGCTGTACTACCGCAACACGGTGTACCTCACGAGCACGAGCCAGGCCCGGCCCGGTGACATCGTCTTCTTCAAGTGGCGGAGCGAATCGGTCGTCAACCATGCTGCCGTGGTAGTCAGTTGGGGTTCCAGGATGGAGCTGCGCCAGCACGGCCGGTCGAATGTCACCACGCTGAACGAGGTCCTGTCCTACTACCGGCAGAAGGGCGACCCGATCGAGTGGATCACCGTCGTCCGGCCCCTCGGGACCAGCTGATGACGCCCGGGCGGCCGATCGCGGCGGCAGCGGCGGCCCTGCTCTCGGCCGCCCTGCTGGCGGGGTGCTCCAGCGGGCCCTCGGACGCCGAACTGGAGTACGCGGGCGACTACGCCAACCACCCGCACCTGCGGGTGACGGGCTATCCGGCCACCGCCACCCTGGGCCTCGTCCAGCAGGTCGTCTGGCGGCTCGCCGACGGCTCCGGGGACCGGCTGGAGAAGCTGGCCGCCTCGGACGGCCCGGGCGACGCGCGCCGGACCGCCGCGGACGCCTGGGTGCGGGACTACCAGCGGGGCGCCCAGGGGTCGGTCACCGCCGACTTCCAGGACGACCCGGCGAACCGGCAGACCGTGGTGCTCACCTTTCACGACACCGGCCAGTCGAAGGAGCTGCTGCTCCGGCTGGACGGCAACGGAGGCGCCGACGGCTGGCGCGTCCTGCTGAAGTGACCGCCGGGTGACGGGCGGGCGTTCCTCCGGGAGCGCCCGCCCGTTCGGCTTTCCTGCCCGGGCCACCTGGCCACCTGACCGGATGGGCGTCGGTGATCAGCAGTCGGCTCATGACGGTGTCCTCCCGCGGCCTGTTTCAGTACGCCATGTATTGAATACGCCATATATCGTGTGGCCGTGAACCCACCCCAGGCCGAACCCGCCGCCCCCCGCCCGCCGCGCCGCCGCGTCCACACCCGGGCCCGGATCCTGGCCGCGGCCGCCGGGCTCTTCCTCACCGACGGCTACGCGCGGACGAGCATCGAGGACATCTGCGCCGCCGCCGGCTACACCCGGGGCGCCTTCTACTCGAGCTTCGCCGCCAAGGAGGACCTGCTGCTGGCGCTCTTCGACGAGCAGGCGGCCGGGCGGATGGCCGAACTGGAACGGCTGGCGGCGGCCTGCGAGGAGCTGGCCCCGCAGGAGCGGGCCCGGCGGCTGGTCGAGGCGCTGCTGCGGGTCGAGCCCGAAGAGACCGGGTGGATCCTGCTCTTCCTGGAGTTCCGCCTGCTCGCCGCCCGCACCCCCGGGCTGGCCGACCGGGTCGCCCGGCACGACCGCGCGGTGACGGCGGCACTGGCCGGGCTGCTGGAGCGGGCGATGCCGGGGCTGGTGCCGCCGGGCGCGGCCGCCGGACAGGCCGCCGAGGTGGTGCTGGCCGCCCGGGAGGGGGTGCTGGCCCGGACGGCGGCCGGCGGCCCGGCGGCGAAGCAGTTGCTGGACGCGGCCACCGCGGTGCTCACCGGCCTGCTGGGCTGAGTACGGCGGCGGGCCCGGGAACGCCGCAGGGCGGCATCCGTGGTGAACGGGTGCCGCCCTGCGGCGGAAGTGGGACGCGGTCAGATGATCAGGCTCAGCGGCATGATCAGGGCGATGGCGACGACCGAGATGACGCTCTCCATCACCGACCAGGACTTGAGCGTCTGACCGACGCTCATCCCGAAGTACTCCTTCACCAGCCAGAAGCCGGCGTCGTTGACATGGGAGAGGAAGAGCGAGCCCGCGCCGATGGCCAGCACCAGCAGGGCCGCGTGGGTGGACGACATGTCGGCGGCGAGCGGGGCGACGATACCGGCGGCGGTGATGGTGGCGACCGTCGCGGAGCCGGTGGCCAGCCGGATCAGCACGGCGATCAGCCAGCCGAGCAGCAGCGCCGAGATGTGCCACTTGCCCGACCACTCGCTGACCGCGTTGCCGACACCGACGTCGATCAGGGTCTGCTTGAAGCCGCCGCCCGCGCCGACGATGAAGACGATGCCCGCGATCGGGCCGAGCGACCTGCCGACGGTGTCGGAGATCCGGGCCTTGGAGAAGCCGGCCGCACGGCCGAGCGTCAGCATGCCGAGCAGGGTCGCGGCGAGCAGGGCGATCAGCGGCGAGCCGATGAAGTCGAACACCCGCTGCGGCATCGCCTTCGGGTCGTCGACGACCACGTCGGCCAGCGCCTTGCCGAGCATCAGCACGACCGGCAGCAGGATGGTCGCCAGCACCGCGCCGAAGGACGGGGCGTGCTCCGGCTTCTCGGTCTCCTCCGGGGCGGTGGCCTCCGGGACCGCCAGCGGTCCGACCCAGCGCTCGGCGAGCCGGGCGAAGAGCGGGCCGGCGATGATCAGGGTCGGCACCGCGATCAGCAGACCGAGCGCGAGGGTCACCCCGAGGTCCGCCTTGAGCGCGTCGACCGCGACCAGCGGGCCCGGGTGCGGCGGCACCAGGCCGTGCAGCACCGAGAGACCGGCCAGGGCGGGGATGCCGATCCGCATCAGCGGCACGTTGCCGCGGCGGGCGACCAGCAGCACGATCGGGATCAGCAGGACGACCCCGACCTCGAAGAACAGCGGCAGCCCGAGGACGGCCGCGATCAGCGCCATCGCCCAGGGCAGCGCCCGGGGGCCCGAGCGGGACAGCACGGTGTCCGCGATGATGTTCGCCCCGCCGGAGTCGGCGAGCAGTTTGCCGAGCATCGCACCGAGGCCGATCAGCAGACCGACACCCGCCACGGTCGAGCCGAAGCCGGTCGAGAAGCTGCTGAGCAGCTTGTCGAAGGGGGCTCCCGCGACGGCGGCCAGCAGGCCCGAACCGAGGGTGAGGGCCAGGAACGGGTGCAGTTTCAGCTTGGTGATCAGCAGCACGATGGCGCCGATGCTGAGCAGCACCGCGATCAGCAGCTGGGTGTCACTGCCGGTGTGCGGCAGGGCCGGCGGCGCGGCCGCGAGCAGGGTGGGGGACGGGCTCACGCGAGGTCTCCATTGACGGGCCGCAGCAGCGCCGCGGCCATCTCGACGAGTTCTTCGGGGGACGGACCGACATCCAGGACGCCGCCGTGCTCGTCCGCCCGGAGGGGTTCCAGGGCGGCGTACTGCGAGTCGAGCAGCGACGGCGGCATGAAGTGGCCGGTGCGGTGGGCAAGCCGGTCCTCGACCAGCTCGTGGCCACCGCTGAGGTGCAGGAAGAAGGCGCCCGGGCAGGCCGCGCGCAGGGTGTCGCGGTAGCGGTGTTTCAGCGCCGAGCAGGTGACCACGCCGCCCGTGCCGGCGTCGGCACGCTCCCCCAGCCAGGTGCCGAGGGCGCGCAGCCAGGGCGCGCGGTCCTCGTCGTCCAGCGGGATGCCGGCCGACATCTTGGCGATGTTGGCGGGCGGGTGGAAGTCGTCCGCCTCGGCGTAGGGGAGGCCGAGGCGGTCGGCCAGGAGGCGGGCCAGGGTGGTCTTGCCGACGCCGGAGACGCCCATCACCACGACCGTGAGGGGGGTGGGGAGGGTGGGTCCGGTGGTGTCGTGGTTCTCGACGCTGAGAGCCATGGGTGGTGCTCCTTCGTTGCCTGGCCGCCACTATCGCTCCAAAGATATGACGTATTCAAGTGGCAGAAACCAAATCGTCATACTTTTGCGGAAGGTCGGGCGGCCGGAGAAGGCGGGACCCCGGGCAGGACGGCCCGGCGGGACGGCCCGGCGCGGCAGCCGGGCGGGGAGGCTGGGCCTGTCTGACGATCCGCCCGCCCGCCGCGAATCATGAGACACGCCTTAAGCTGGGCGGATGGAGATCCAGGGGCTGCCCGGCCGACTGCTCGCCGACCTCGGACCGGCCATCGCGTCCGGTGAGATCCCCGAAGGGGCGGTACTGCGCGGCGAGGAGCTGGAGGAGCGGTACGGGGTGTCCCGGACGGTGGTCCGCGAGGCGGTGCGGATCCTGGAGGGGATGCGCATGGTCGCGTCCCGCCGCCGGGTCGGCATCACGGTGCAGCCCAGGTCGGACTGGGACGTCTTCGATCCGCTGGTGATCCGCTGGCGGCTGGCCGGCGCCGACCGGCCCGCGCAGCTGCGCTCGCTCGGATCCCTGCGGGTGGCCGTGGAACCGGCCGCGGCCGCGCTCGCGGCCCGGCACGCCGGCGACGACGACTGCCGTCAACTCAGCGCGCTGGCAGTTGAGTTGACGATGACGGCGCGGGCCGCCGACCTGGAGGCCTTCCTCCGGCACGACATCGCCTTCCACGCCACCGTCCTGCGGGCCTCCGGCAACGAGATGTTCGCCCACCTCGGCGACACCGTAGGGGCGGTGCTGACCGGCCGGACCGAGTACCATCTGATGCCCCACCAGCCGGAGCCCTACGCGATCCGGCTGCACCGCGAGGTCGCGGAGGCGATCTGCGCGCGGGACGCCGAACGCGCCGAGCAGGCGATGCGGACGATCGTGGCCGGTGCGCTGGAGGAGCTGAACCAGCAGCTGGGCTGACGGTCTGCCACGTCTTGCGGTCATCTGGGACGGATCACACGGTTTGGCGGCAGTTCGCCGGATTCGGACGCATAGTCCGGGCCGCATGGGGCAGAGTGTTTCCCAGGGGCGCGTTCTGCGTGCCCTCCCTGCCACGTGACCGCGCCCGGGGGGTCGCCCGATGTCAGTCGCTCGCCGTCGCCGCCTGCCCGACGAGGTACGTGCCGCCGTCGTCCGCGCGGTGCTCTGCCTGTCCTTCACCCTGGTGGGCCTGGTGGTCGCGACGCTGGCCTCGTACGCGGACAGCTGGCTGATGACGCCGGCGATGATGGCGATGGGGCTCGGGGTGTTCGGCACGATGTGGTGCCTGCTGGAGATCCTGATCTCGCGCCAGATCGCGGCGCAGCGGATGCGCGGGCCCGACTCGGCGTCCCCGATGGCGGGCGGCCGGACCGCGGCCCGGCCGCTCCCCCGCCCGGTGCCGCGGCAGGCCCCGCTGCCGCCCCAGAGCTGGCCGCAGCCCGGGCCGCAGTCCGGGTCACCGGCCGGCACCGGGGCGTTCCCGGGACAGGCCCTTCCCCCTCGGCCGCACCCGGGGCAGGGTTACCCCGGGCAGGCGTACCCCGGCCAGGGATACGCGGGCGGGCCGGGCGGGCCTCAGCCCCGGTTGCCCACCGCGTAGCCGTACGACGCGGGCCGGGCGCGGGCACCGCCGTCTCCCCCGTGGTCCTGGCCGAGGTGGATGTCACTGAGATGAGCGATCGTCAGCATGGCGGTGAGGCCGGGGCTTGTCCGACAATTCCCGCCGCGCGCCGATACGACGCGAATTGTCGGACAAGCCCTGGCCCGGTCAGGCCGAGGCCGGCACCTCCGCGGGGCGCTTGAACATCCGGGTGGCGGTGATCTCGCCGTGGACGGCCGGGCCGTCCGGATCCTGCGGGGCGGGCAGGCCGGGGCGCAGGTGCTCCTCCACCGAGATGTACTTCAGACCGGCCCGCAGGTCGGCGTCGTTGCGCAGCCGGATGACGAGCGGGAACTCGGCGAGCGCGGTGGTGTCGAACAGGCCGGTGGTGTAGATCAGCTGGACGCCGAGCGCGTCGGCCACGGCCCGCTGGAGCTCCAGCAGGTAGGTGGCGTTGGCGCGGCCGATCGGGTTGTCCAGGAAGAGCGTGCCGGCGTGCCGGAGCTGGGACTGGCCGCGGTCGTTGGCCCGCAGCGCGGCCATCGTGCAGTAGAGCGCGATGGCGGCGGTGAGCAGCTGGCCGCCGGAGAAGACGTCGGACATCTGGCCGACGCTCACCCGCTCGGCGCGCAGCACGGCGTCGGGCTTGAGGATCTCGACGCCGACGCCGCGCGGGCCGATCGCGGCCGCGACACCGCGCAGCAGCAGTGACATGCCGTCACGGCGCAGGTCGCTGTTCTTCTTGACGGCGGCACGGGTCGCCTCGTCGATCACCTCGCCGAGGCGCTCGACCAGGGTGGCGTGGTCCGGGTCCTCGAAGCGGATGCGCAGGAACTCCTGGCCGGACCACTCCCCCAGGCCCTCGGGGAGCCGGGAGAGCCGCTGGGCGGCGCGCAGGGTGGTGAGCGAGGACTCGACCAGGCCGCGCAGACGGTCCACGATCGAGCCGCGGTTGCGCTCCAGCTGGGCGAGTTCGTCGGTGAGCACGCGCAGCCGGGGGGCGAAGGCGGCGGCCCAGGCGGCGGCGTGGTCGGGCAGCGCGGAGGCCGGCAGTTCGCGGATCTGCTGGCGGGCCGGGGTGCGGACGGCCTCGTAGCGGGCCGCGTTGGCGTGCCGGACGAGCGCGTCGGAGGCGTCGCGGACGGCGAGTTCGGCGGAGGAGAGCTCGCCGGCGGCGGTGCGCAGGGCGCGGCGGGCCTCGGCGGCGGCGGTGCGGGCGTCGGGGAGCGCGCCGAGGTAGGGCTCGACCGGCTGGTCGGCGTCGTCCTGGTGCTCGCGCAGGCCGTCGCGCAGTTGCCCGGCGTGCTCGTCGAAGTCGGCGGCGGCGGCCTGGGCGGCGTCGAAGGTGCGTTGCAGGTCGGCGTGGGCGGTGCGGGCGGTGTCGACGCTCTCGCGGCGCTCGGCCAGGCGGCTGGTGGCGGTGCGCAGCAGGACCTGGGCGTGCTCGGGGTCGGTGGGGACGAGGTCCTCGGGCAGCTCGGTGTGGGCCTCGCCGTCGGCGGGGGCGGAGCGTTCGGCCTCGCCGCGCAGCCGGCCGAGCTGTTCGCTCGCGGTGGCGGCGCGGGCCTCGATGGTGGCGACCAGCTCCTCGGCGCGGGCGGCGGCGGCCTGCCGGGCCGGGCCGTCGGCGCCGTCGGGGCTGTTGAGCAGCTCCTCGGCGCGGGTGCGCACCTTGTTGGTGAGGCGGTCGAGTTCGGTCGCGGCGGCGGCCTCGTCGCCCTCTGCGCGGGCCTGTTCGGCGCGCAGGTCGGCGCCGACACCGACCTTCTCGTAGAGCTGGGAGGCCGCGCGGTAGGCCTCGCGCAGGGCGGGCAGTGCGGCGGGGGCGGTGCCGGCGGGCTCGTCGGCCTGCTCGGCGGCGGGGATCTCGGCGCGCTCGGCACGCAGGGTGCGGGCGGTGCGGCGGGCGTCGTCGGCGGCGCGCTGGGCGGCGCGGCGGTCCTCGTCGCAGGTGCGGGCGCGCTCGGCGCACTGGGCCTGGCGGCGGTCGCACTCGGTGGCGTCCTCGGCAAGTTCGCGCAGGCCGCGGGTCCAGCCGGCGCGTTCGCGCAGGCGGAAGGCGAGGCCGGAGAGGGCGTCGGCGCGGCGGCGGGCGCGCTGGGCGGCCTCGCGGTGTTCCTCGTGGGCGGAGGCGGCGGCGGCGTGGTCGGTCTCGGCCTCGTCGTGGTCGGCGCGCAGCGTGGCCAGGGCGGCGGCGGCCTGCTCGGCGCGCTCGCGGGCGGCCTCGGCGGCGGCGGCGAGTTCGGCGAGGGTGCCGGGCGGGCAGCTGGCGTGCCAGGAGGCCAGGCGGGCCGCGAGGGCGCGGTCGCCGCCGAGCCGGGCGGCGAGTTCGCGGATGTGCTCCTCGCGGGCGGTGGCGCGGGTGCGCAGTTCGCGGCGCTCGTCGTCGGCGGCGCTCTCGTCGTGCATGGCCGGGTTCGGCGGGACGAGGAAGAAGGCCGGCTCGTCGGTGATCGGGGCGATCAGGGCGGCGGCGGCGCCGACGGCGACGGTGGAGCGGGGCAGCAGGGCGGCGGAGCGCAGGGTCTCGCGGGCCCGGTCCAGCGAGTTCGGGTCGGTCACCACGACGCCGTCGACGAGCTCGGGGCGGGCGGCGAGGATGGCCTCGTGGTCGGCCGGGTCGACGGACTGGGCGAGGTAGCGCCAGCCGGGCAGCGCGGGGATGCCGTGCTCGCCGAGGTACTCGACGGTGGCGAGGACGTCCGGGCCGGGCGGCAGCAGGCCGCCGTCGCCGAGGGCGGCGAGGATGCGGGAGTCGTCGGCGGCCGCGGTGCGCAGGTCGAACAGGGTGCGTTCGGCGGTGGCGATGGCCTCGTCGAGCAGCTCGCGCAGCGCCTCCGCGGAACGGTCCAGGACGGCGGGGGTGAGGAAGCCGGCCTCCTCCTCGGCACCCTCCTGGTACGGGGTCAGGGAGAGCAGGTCGGCGAGGCGCGGCTCGGTGGCGAGCAGGGCGGCGGTGCGCTGCTCGACGGCGAGGGTCTGGGCGGCGGCCTTGCGGGCGTCGTTGGCGCGGGCGGCGCCGAGCTCGGCGCGGCCGGTGGCGGCGGCGGCCTCACGCAGCCGGGCGGCGGCGGCCTCGGCGGCGGTACGGGCCTGGGCGAGCGCGGCGCTGGCGCTCTTCTCGACGTCGGCGGCGTACAGGGCGGCGCGGGCCGGGTCGGGCTCGGCGGTGTCGGGGTCGATCCAGCCGGCCTCGACGGCGGCCGCGGTCTCCTGCTCGACCTCGGCCAGCCGCTGGCGCAGGTGGTCGGCCTCGCTGCGGGCCTTCTGGGCGGCGGTGGCCGCCTCGGTCGCGTCGGACTGCGCCTTGGAGCCGTCGGCCTGCAGTTCCCCGGCGCGCTGCTCCTCGGTGTCGGCCCGGGCTTCGGCCGCCGCGGCGGCGCTCTCCAGGGCGCGGGCGAGGGCGGTGGCGGCGCGGGCGCGGGCGGCGAGCGCCGGGGCGGCGTCCAGCTCGGCCTCGCGGATGGCGGCGGCGACCCGGGCCACCCGGTCGGCGGCGGCGCGCTGGCGCAGCACGGTCTCGGCGGCCTGCCAGGCGGAGTGCAGGGTGCGGGCGTCGGTGAGTTCGCGGCGCAGCGCGGCGGCCTCGGCGGTGGCGGCGGCCAGGCCCAGGGTGGCGTGCCGGTGGGTGAGCTCGGCGGTGATCAGGGTGTGCCGGGTGCGGTCGGCCTCGGCGGCGGTGACGGCGCTCGCGGCGGCGGCCACCTCGATGGCGAGGTCCTGGGCGCGGTCGCGCTCGGCGGCGGCGCGGGAGGTGAGCGCGTGGGCGAGACGGCGGGTGCGCCGCTCGGCGGTGCGGTGGGCCTCGCGGACGCTCTCGCGGGCGGTGGTGGCCTCGGCGATGCGTTCCAGCAGGTCGAGGGAGCCGGCGGTGAAGTCGCGTTCGGCGGTGAGTTCGGCGCGGCGGCCGAGCTTGGCGGCGAAACCGTGGACGAGGTCGGCCAGGCCGTCGGTGTCGCGGGTGTCGGTGACGGCGCGCAGCAGCAGGTCGGTGAAGTCGCTGTCGTGCTTGACCGCGAAGAGGCCGGCGGCCTCGCCCTCGTCGGCGTTCATCTCGCGCTGGTAGCGGAAGAGTTCGGGGTCGAGGCCGAGGTCGCCGAGGTGTTCCGTCCAGCGGTCGTGGCCGTCCTCGAAGACCAGGTCGAGGTGGGGGTGGGCCTTTCCGGCCTCGGTGAGGGCGTCGCGGAAGCCCTTCATGGTGCGGCGCCGGCCGCGGGCCTTCTGGTCGCCGGCCAGGCTGATCCGCTCGGCGACGGGCAGCGAGTCCAGGGTGAGGCCGGGGCCGGGGCGGAAGGAGTACCAGGTCTCGGCGAACTTGCGCGGGTCGGAGGAGACCTGGCGGCCGCGCCACTCGCTGACCTTGCCGACCACGATCGGCTCGCCGGTGACGGTGTGCTGCCACTCCAGGGCGACGTGGCCGCAGTCGTCGGCGAGCAGGAACTTGCGCAGCACGCCGGAGCTGGCGCCGCCGAGGGTGTTCCGGTGGCCGGGGAGCATCACCGAGAAGATCAGCTTGAGCAGGACGGACTTGCCGCCGCCGTTCTCCAGGAAGAGCACGCCGGCGGGCGCGGGGCGGCGGACCGGGCCCTCGGCCTCCTCGCCGAACAAGCCGATCTGCTGGGGGGCCGGGTCGGCGACGGGCTCGCCGACGCCGCGCAGGTCGAGCACCGTGTCGGCGTAGCGGGCGCCGGCCGGTCCGATCGAGTAGAGGCGGACCCGGTTGAGCTCGTACATGTGCGGCGGTTCTCCAGTGCGGGCAGGCGGTTCGGTTCGGGTGGGTGCTGCTCGGGTGGTGCTGCTCGGGTTGGGGGGTGCGGGCGGTGCGGGTGAGCCGGGTCGGGCCGTCCCGGTGGGGGCGGGTGCGGCTAGAGCGAGTGGAACGGCAGCCCGGCGTCGGCGACCAGTTCGTCGCCGGTGTCCGGCGGCAGCAGGCTGGCGGTGCCGTCGGAGACCGCGACGATACCGAGGTCGAGCAGTTCGGCCATGGCGGCGCTGCCGGCCAGGTCACGGACCTGGAGCTGGTAGCGGGCGGTGGTGCGGTAGGTGCCGCCGGAGTCGTCCGAGGTCTTCTGCAGGAAGCCGGACTCCACCAGGAACATCACGGCCTTGGCGACGATGCCGATGGTGGAGCCGGAGAGCCGACGGGCGTCCTTGGTGGCCCCGGTGGCGGTGCGCCGGGCCCAGACCCGCCAGGCGGCCTCCAGGCCGGGGGCGTCGCTCTGCGGGTCGGTGTTGGCGCCCGTGGCGTCGGCCTGCTCCTCCAGCCGGCGGCAGGCCTGACGGACGAAGGAGTCCACGCCGTTGACGGTGATCCGGCCGAGGTAGCCGTCGTCGGCGAGGTCCTCCGGCCGGGGGAAGGCCATCGCGGCGACGGCGAGGTGGGCCAGGCCGTGGAGGAAGCGGTCGGTGGACTCGGAGGCCGCGCGGCGCGAGTAGTCGCCCATCCGGACGGCGAAGACGGAGTCCTCGGCGGCGGCGACGGCCATGCCGGCGCGCGGCGAGACCTCCAGCACCACCAGGCCCATGCCGGTGGCGACGGCGTCGGCGAGGCGGGCGAAGGCCGGGTCCTCGCGGTGGCGGCGGACGAGTTCGGCGTACTCGGCGTCACGGGCCGGGAGCAGCTTGGCCTGGAGCCCGAAGGAGACCAGCCGGGCGGCGTCGGCGACATCGCCCGGGGTGATCGCGGCGGGCGCGGCGGGCTCGGTCTCGGTCGCCCAGGACGTGTCGTGGTGGGTCGTCACGGGCGGTGCTCCTCGGGGCTGTCATGGATCGTGGTGCGGTGGTGGCGGGCCATCGGCTTCGTCGGCCGGTCGTTCGTCAACCGACCGCTCGTCAACTGGCCGCTCGTCAACTGGCGTCCTTGCGGTCGGCCGCCATTCCGGCCGCGTCGAGCAGGGCGCTGCCGACGATGAGGTCGGCGCCGCCGAACTCCGGGTCGCGCAGCGGGGTGCCGTCGTCGACGGCGAACAGCAGCCGCTCCTCGCCCTGGCGGTAGGCGGTGCCGACCGGCGGGCTGGCCGCGTGCACGGCCAGCAGGGCGACCAGGTACGGGAGTTCAGGGTCCTGCCGGCGGGCGTCGGCGAGCAGGCCGGAGAGCCGGCGGGGCGCGTCGGCGGGCAGGTCGAGCAGTTCCAGCGCGGCCTCCAGCTGGGCCTCGGAGAAGCGGCTGTCGTCCGGCGTCGCGACGAGGTCCGGGTCGGGCAGCTCCGCGCCGAGGTGCTCGCGCTCGACCGGCGGGGTGAGCAGCAGGTCCACCAGGTCTGCGACCCGCACCGCGACGGGGGTGCGCAGGCCGATGCCGCGGGCGAAGAAGGCACCGGTGGGCCGGACGGCCTGCTCTATCGGCAGCCGCAGCACCGGGGCGAGCAGCTGCCCGTACAGGTCGATGCCGCTGCGCGCGCCGGGGGTGGCGAAGGCCTGGCGGTCCTGCTCGGCGCGGAACAGCGGGCCGGCCTCCAGCAGGCGGGTCTGCAGCTGGGTGTGGCGGCGGATGCAGTCCTTGACGATGTCGACCAGCTCGGCGGCGCGACGCTTGTGCTCCTGGTCCTCCGCCTCGTCGCGGGCCTTGCGGATGTTGGTGAGAATCGCGTTCTCGTGCCGGTAGCGGTCGGCGATGTGGTCGAGCGCCTCGTCGATGAGGTCGGGGATGGCGTGCATCCAGTCCACGGCGCGCACATTGCGCCGGGTCGCGTCGAGGGCGCGGCGCAGCGTCTCGGCGTACTGGACGGTGCGGTACCGGGCCTGCTCGGCGGCGAGCTGGGCGTCGGCCAGGCGGCCGCGCCGGATCAGCACCTCCAGCTTGACCTCGGCGGCGATCTGGGCCGAGGTGACATCGGTGTCCAGCGCACCGACCAGGACGTTGACCGCCTCGTCGGTGGTGCGCAGGTAGATACCGCCGTCGGGGCCCGGCACCTCCTCGATCAGCTTGAAGTCGTAGTCGCGGCGGACGTACTCGCCGTCCGGGCCGAAGGTGCCGTAGACCGCGCGGAAGCCGCGGTCGACGCTGCCGACGTTGATCAGCGACTCCAGCACCCAGCGGGCGACCCGCTCGTGCTCGGCGGCGGGCCGGGCGGCGGCCTGGGCGGCGACCCTGGGCAGCATCCGGGCGAGCACTATCTCGCGGTCGGCCCCGGTGTCGAAGTCCATGTGCAGGGTGACGAGGTCGATCGCGGCGAGACCGACCTCGGCCATCGCGTAGCCGCCGTACTCGCCGGCCAGGTTGACCTTGCGGCTGTCGAGGTCGTGCAGCGGGGCGGTGCAGGCCAGCGCCTTGAGCCTGCGGGCGAGGCCCTCGTCGGCGGCGGGGCCGGGCGCAGGCCGCACGGCGGCAGCGGCGGGGCCGGCGGGCGGCCGGGGGCCGTGCTCGATGGGCGGGTCAGCGATGGCGGTCACGGTGGACAAGATTAGAGGTTCGCACCGACAACGACCGAAACGGGCCTTACGGGTGGGTGCGGGTCCCGCCGGCGGCGCGGGCGAAGGAGCTCCCGCTCGGACACGGAAGGCGAGTTGAACATGTTCAATTCCGAGGTCTAGAGTCACTTCCAGGTGGCCGGGAGAAGCCCGGACCGCCTCCTCGACCTGGGGGTTTCCGGCATGAACAGCACGTCCGAGAGCGAACGCGCCGCGTTGCGCAGGGTGCGGCAGTGGCTCTGGTTCTTCGTCGTCTGCCTGGTGCTGAGCGGCCTCACGGCCTTCCCGCTGGAGTCCGAGACCAGGTGGCTGGCCGACTTCGCGGCCGGCCCCGGCGCCCCGGTGACCGAACGGTTCCCCACGCTGCTGGAGTGGGCCGAGCGGGTCCGCGACGGCGTCGCCGAGACCAACGCCCGCTACCCCTTCCTGGCGTACGGCACCGACTGGCTGGCCTTCGCCCACCTGGTGATCGCGGCCGCGTTCTGGGGCCCGATCAAGGATCCGGTGCGCAACGTCTGGGTGATCCGCTGGGCCGTCCTGGCGTGCGCCGGGGTCATTCCGCTCGCCCTGATCTGCGGACCGCTCCGGGACATCCCGCTGTACTGGCGATTTATCGATATGTCGTTCGGAATCGTCGGTGTGGTGCCGCTGTTGATCGTGTTGCGCGCGCTGCGCCCGCTGGAGCGGCGGGCGGGGGCGACTCCCGTCACCGGCTGAGCGGGCCCGCCCGAACGGCAGGACGAGCGGCCGGACGAGCGGGCAGACCACGGAGGCGGCCCGAACGGGCGGACGATCGGCTGAGCCGACCGGGGGAGCGCGCACGGCAGCGGTGCGCGCCGGTGGGCCCGGGAGGGGTCGGGTATCGGGCAACGGCCTTCACACACAGGCCCTACCATCTGGCTCAACAGCTGCTGGAAGGCGGACGGGCGTGGCCGATGCGGTGATCGATCTCAATGCGGACCTCGGTGAGGGGTTCGGGCGGTGGACGCTGACCGACGACGAGGCACTGCTCTCCGTGGTGACCAGCGCCAATGTCGCCTGCGGCTTCCACGCCGGGGATCCGTCGACGATGCGGCGGGTCTGCGCGCTCGCCGCCGAGCGCGGCGTACGGATCGGTGCCCAGGTCTCCTACCGCGACCTGGCCGGCTTCGGCCGGCGCGCGATGGACGTCCCGCCCGAGGAACTGGCCGACGAGATCGCCTACCAGATCGGCGCCCTCCAGGTCTTCGCCCGGGCGGCCGGCTCCCGGGTCTCCTACGTCAAACCGCACGGCGCCCTCTACAACCGGGTGGTGGCCGACTCCGACCAGGCCGAGGCGGTGGTCGCGGGCGTGCTGCGGGCCGGCGCGGTCTGCGACGGCCCGCTGCCCGTCCTCGGCCTGCCGGGCTCCCGGCTGCTGGCGGTCGCCGAGGGGGTCGGGCTGCCGGTGGTCACGGAGGCGTTCGCCGACCGCGCGTACACCTGGGCCGGCACCCTGGTGCCGCGCAGCGACCCGGACGCCGTGGTGCACGACCCCGAGGCGGTGATCACCCGCGCCGTCGGTATCGCCCGGGACGGCGTGGTGGAGGCGGTCGGCGGCGAGCCGATCGCCGTCGAGGCCCGCTCGCTCTGCGTGCACGGGGACACCCCCGGCGCCGCCCAGCTCGCCTGGCGGGTGCGCGGCGCGCTCGCCTCGGCCGGGGTGCGGGTGGAGGCGTTCACATGACCGTCCAGGTGGCCGGCGGGCCCGAGCCGTTCGGGCGGATACGACCCGTCGGCGACCGGGCGCTGCTGGTCGAGGTGGCCGGGACGGCCGAGGTGAGCGCCCTGTACGACTGGCTGCGGGAGCGCCGGGCGGCGGGCGCGCTGCCCGGGGTCGAGGAGATCGTCCCGGCCGCGCGGACCGTCCTGCTGGACGGCGTCGCCGACCTCCCCGCGCTGACCGCGCTGCTGCGCGGGGTGCGCCCGACGGCGGCGAGCAGCACGCCCGGCCCGCTGCTGGAGGTCCCGACCGTGTACGACGGCGCCGACCTCGGCGAGGTCGCGGCACTGTGGGGGGTCTCCGCCGAGGCCGCCGTCCGGATCCACACCGAGCCCGAGTACGTCGTCGCGTTCTGCGGCTTCGCCCCCGGTTTCGGCTATCTCACCGGCCTGTCGCAGCGGTACGGGGTGCCGCGCCGGGCCACCCCGCGCAGCGCCGTCCCGGTCGGCTCGGTCGCGCTGGCCGGCCCGTACACCGGCGTCTACCCGCGCTCCTCCCCCGGCGGCTGGCAGCTCCTCGGCCGCACGGCGCTGCCGCTCTGGGACACCGGGCGCGAGCCGGCGGCACTGCTGGCGCCGGGTACGCGGGTGCGGTTCACGGCGGTGCGCGACGGCGGCGGGCGGGCGGCCCCGGCTCAGGCGTCCCCGGCGGTGCGGGGTGGCGGCGCTGAGTGAGCTGCTGGTGGTCCGGCCCGGGCCGCTGACCACCGTTCAGGACCTGGGCCGGCGCGGCGTCGCCCACCTCGGCGTGCCCCGGGCCGGGGCACTGGACGAACCCGCGCTGCGCGCCGCCAACCGGCTCGTCGGGAACGACCCGGGCACCGCCGCGCTGGAGAGCACACTCGGCGGGGTCGCGCTGCGCGCGCTCGGACCGGTGGTGTTCGCCACGACCGGAGCCCCCGCCCCGGTCCGGGTGGACGGCCGGGCCGCCGCCTGGGGCGCGCCGGTCGCGGTACCCGCCGGAGCGCTGATCGACATCGGCGCCGCCACCCACGGGGTGCGCGGCTATCTGGCGGTGGCGGGCGGGATCGCCGTGCCGCCGGTCCTCGGCAGCCGGTCCGCCGACCTGCTCTCCGGTCTCGGCCCCGCCCCGCTGTCCGTCGGCGACCGGCTGCCCGTCGGCCCGCCCCCGTCGTACCGGCCCGCGCCCGATCTGGTGCCACTGCCCGCGCCCCCGGTCGAACTGGTCCTGCGGCTCCGGCTCGGGCCGCACACGGACTGGTTCGACCCGTGGTCGGTGGCCCGACTGGCCCGCGAGCACTACCGGGTGGCGCAGGCCGGCAACCGGATCGCGCTGCGCACCGAGGGCCCCGCCGTGGCCCGCGCCCGCGGCGGCGAGCTGCCCAGCGAGGGGATGGTGCTGGGCGCGGTCCAGATCCCGCCGGACGGCCTGCCGGTCGTCTTCCTCGCCGACCACCCGACGACCGGCGGCTACCCCGTCATCGGCGTCGTCCCGCCCGCCGACCTCGCCTTCGCCGCCCAGGCCCGCCCTGGCACCCCGGTCCGGTTCGTGCCGCTGCGGGGGCGCTGACGGAGCGCCGGAGGCGGTGCGGTCGGCCGGCCCGATGATCACGACCGGGCGGCGGCAAGGGGCTGCCGACGGCCCGCCGGCGAGGGCGGTCCGTCGGGCAGGGGCTCGGCGGGCAGGGGCTCGGCGGGCAAGGGCTCGGCTGGGTGCCCAGCAGACAGCTCAGCGGGCCAGCAGGGCCTCGGCCACGGCCCGTTGGGCGGGGTCGATCGCGTGGGCGCCGTCGTCCAGGTCCCAGAGGGCGTTCTGCAGGATCCGGCCGAGGGTCCAGGACGTCGCCCGGGCCCGGTCGAGGGCGAGGACGTCGGTCATCAGGTCGAAGCGACGGCGCAGGGCGCGCGGAACGTCGCCGGTGGCGGTGAGGTCGTCCCAGCGGTTGCCGAGCGCGGGGAGAAGCTCGAAGCCCGGGTCGCCGGCGAGCGGTTTGGGGTCGATGGCGAGCCAGGGCGCGCGGCCGTCCGGGCCGGCCGGGGCGAGCACATTGCCGTAGTGCAGGTCCCAGTGCAGCAGGCGGTCGCCGGGCTCGTCCCTGACCTCGCGGACGGCCGCGGCGCAGTCGGCGAGCAGGCGGCGGTCGGCCGGGTCCGCCAGCACGGCGAGTGCGGGCGGAGTCCCGGCCAGCAGGCCGTCGGCGAGGTCCGCCAGCCGGCGCAGCCCGGGCGGGGCCTGGCGTTCCGTCAGGCCGGCCAGGATCTCCGCGAGGACGCGCAGCGCGGCGAGGTCGTCGGGGACGGCGAGCAGGGAGCGGTCCGGGTCCAGGCGTTCCAGCAGCATCGATCCGGACGCCGGGTCGTGGGCGAGCAGCCGGACGGCGCCCCGGCCGGCCCAGGCCCGCAGCGCCACCGGCTCGCCCGCCGTCTCCTCGTCCACGGGCTGGAGCTTGAGCACGGCGGGCGTGCCGTCGGCGCGCAGCACTGGGACGACCAGCCCGACCACGCCGTGCGCGGGCGGGCCGTCCGGGCGCAGCTCCCAGCTCTCCAGCAGTGCGCCGGCGAGTGACGGCAGCCCGGCCGCCCAAACCCGTCCGGCCTCGCCGAGGAACGCGGTGAGAGAGGCCGCCAGAGCGTCGGGGACATCGATCGGCGCGGGGCCGGGCGGGTGTTTCGGCATGGTGGGCTCCTGCTGGCACGTCCGGGCTGTCCTTCCGGGCAAGCCTGACACGGCCCGCCGCGGCCATCGGCCCGGCCGCATCACCCGCTCCGGGCCGCCGCTCCCCCACCGGGGACCGCCGGCTCGGCGCGACCGCCGACAAGCAATCGCCAACTCACTTCCCCAGAGGGGGATTTCCGGGGTGCGAGTTCCGCCGAACGACGGTTTTCCGGCCCGTTCCGGAGGAGGATGGCACTCGGACGCTCCACCCGCGGGCGAGGGACCGGAGCAATGACGGAGGGGCGGACGTGGCCTCGCACCCCTGGCAGTCCGCACGCCAGGGATGCGAGGCCGGCGAGGGAGCCGTCTCTCGGACCGGGCCGACCCGTCCTATCGGGTCGGCCTGTGCCGTGTGGCGAGTTCTGCGCTTCGCCGGGCAGGTCGGGGACACGGCTCCCCGTCCGCCTCCGCTCTCGCCGCCCGGGGCGCAGGTCGGCCGGAACAGAAGCTTCCCGCAAGCGTACCCGGTTCGGGCAAAACGTTCGGGCCATCAATGAACGAGTTCTGTGCCCAACTGGCCTTTCTTCGGTGATTCCTTGACGAATGATCAGCTCTTGGCGCACAGAAGCCCGAGGGGCGCCGAACCGTCCGGCGCCCCTCGGGCCGTTCTCCTCGCGGCGCTCGCCGGCAGGGACCACGCGAACTGGCGCCACCATCCCCATGGCGCAGTCCGTCGGACCGCGGTCACCACTGGCCGAGCACACCGGCGCGGGTCATGTCCCTGGGAGCCGAACCCGGTCTCCCGGCCGCACCGCCCACCCGGGCCGCACGCTCATCCGAGCAGCAGCAGTTCCCGGACGGATCCCTCGCGATCGACCAGTTGGAGCTTGCTCCCGCGCTCGCTCTCCCGCTCCACCAGGTCCAGCAGGGCGATGGCCCGTCGCACCGTCTCGGTGATGGAGGTGCCGCGCTTCTTGTGCCGCTTCAACACCTCTTCCGTCTCGCTGTTGATGTTGATGCTCAGGCGGGTGAAGGTTTTCGTCTCAGTGTTCTCGGACATGCCGCAGGCCCCTCGTTCGAAAACGCCGCAGCATAGGAACCACGGCGCAGCCCGGGCGTGAACACAGCACACCCAGGCACATTTGATTGGCTGCCATCACGAGCAAGGTGGGACCGCGTGTGAGCGGAAACGCACGACAACGGACTGCAGAGCGTCCGCATCCGTCACACGCCGCGCCGGCACGCCGTCACGTCAACCGAGTCGAGCCATAGCCGAGGACCGGCCCGTAACGCTCGGGACTGTTGGTCGGGACAACCCATGGTGCTCCCCCTGCAGTTCTGGCGATGCGTTCAATCCTCCCCAGACCCACATGCGATGTCAAGTAGATACACCTGGGACACTCCTTTGGTACGCACAAGATGCACATTCAATGTTGATCTGATGTTGATTCAATCCGCCTTCCGTCTGTAGGATCCCTCCTGCAGCACGCTGCAGGGAACTGCGCCGCTGCTCCCCTGCCCCGACGGGCACTTCAGTGAGGGAGAACCACAGCATGTCGACCGTCTCCGCGAGCAGCGGCGAGCCGGGACAGGACCGCTGCGCCTTCGTGCGTCACCTGTTCCCCAGGCCCGGCTCCGCGGTCTCCACCCGGGTCAGCCTGGACTTCGGCTGCCCCAGAATGGCCGCAGCAGACAGCGTGGTGAACGTCTACGCGGGCCAGTCGGTTCCTGAACCGACCCCCGAGGATCCAGAGTTGATCATCAGTCAGACCATTCCGGCCCTCGTGCCGGGGCAGCGGCTCCTGCACGAGGACGAGACCCCCGGCAACGGCCTGTGCGACGTCGCCTCGGTGTCCGGGCCGATCGCCCGGCTCTACTGCGAGGCCGGCAAGGAAGGATGCCGTGACCGAGATCTCTGAGGGCGCCGAGCGGCCCGGACAGCACGTCCTGTCCGAGAACGACGAGCCCTCCAGGCGCGGGCTGAACACCAACGACTTCCTGTTGGAGGTCAACAACCAGAAGCACATGTCCCAGACCCGACGCCTGCTGGCGGTCGGGCTTTTGTGGATCATGGGCCTGCTCGCCGTGATCCCCACCATCGCCCTGGTGCTCGGCCGCTGGACCCACTTCGGCGGCGAGCAGCTCCAGGCCTTCGCGGTGCTGTTCACCCCCGTGATGGCACTCGCCAGCGCGGCGTTCGGCTTCTTCTTCGCCTCGGAGGGGAGCAACCGCCGGCGATAGCGGCGCCGCACACCGGAGCCGCGCCCGTACCGGCCGTCGATCGGACCGGTACCGGCGCGGCTCCGTCCCGCGCGCGGGCCCGCACGCCCGGGAAGCGGACCGCCACGTACCTCTTCCCGGCACCCCCTTCCCAGTTCCGGCCGCCCGTGTTCGGATGGGGCGCATGGGTGATGAGCGACGCGATGGATACGACGGGACGGGGCCAGGAGCGATCACGCCGGACGGCTGCGCCGTCGAGATGTGGTCCCGGCTGCCGGTGGACGGTTCGCCGGAGGTGATCGAACGGGCGGTACCGGCCGGCGCGAGCATCCTCGAACTGGGCTGCGGCGTCGGCCGGATGACACACCCGCTGCTCGACCGCGGCTTCACGGTGACGGCCGTGGACGAGTCGCCCGAGATGCTGGCCCGGGTGCGCGGGGCGCGCACGGTCCGCAGCCCGATCGAGCACCTGGATCTCGGCGAGCGCTTCGACGTCGTCCTGCTCGCCTCGTTCCTGGTGCACGCCGGCGACCCGACGGTCCGCCGGGGGCTGCTGGAGACCTGCCGCCGGCACGTCGCGGACGACGGCAGCGTCCTGGTGCAGCGGGAGGGCGAGGACTGGTACCGGAACGTACCGCGCGAGCGCCCCGTCGGCCGGGACGGGCTGATGCGGGTGGTGTCGGCCACCCCGGTCGGCGACGGGGTGAACTCGGTCCATATCGAGTACGAGTTCCCCGACGCACGCTGGACCCACACCTTCCGCGCCCGGCCGCTCGACACGGAGCAGTTCGAGCGGGCGCTGGCGGACGCCGGGCTGGCCGTGGAGGGGTACCTCACGGACGACCGGACGTGGGTCCAGGCCCGGCCGGTGCCGCACCGGACCGGCTGAGCCCGGCGGGGGCCGGAGCGGGGGCCCGGAGCGGGGGTGATCGCCAAGTCGTCACCTTCACCGCGTACCATCAGGCGCGCGCCGGGCCCGCGCGCGGCCCGAGGGCCGGACGGGACCGGTTGTTCGCATGCCGTCGGCATGTCCCCCGCGCATGCCATCGGGCATGCTCCCGCACCGACCGACAAGGACCGCTGATGCGCATCGAGCGACGGATACCCCCGGCGGGTGCCCGGTGATCGACTGGTTCCACGGGGCCGTCCTCGGCCTGATCCAGGGGCTCACCGAGTTCCTGCCGGTCTCCTCCAGTGCCCACCTGCGGGTCTTCTCCGCCCTGCTGGGCTGGGACGACCCGGGCGCGGCGTTCACCGCCGTCACCCAGCTCGGCACCGAGTCCGCGGTGCTGATCTACTTCCGCCGCGACATCGCCTCGATCGTGAAGACCTGGACGCTCTCGCTGTTCCGCCCGGCGCTGCGCTCGCACCAGGACGCCCGGATGGGCTGGTTCGTGATCATCGGCACCCTGCCGATCGGCATTCTCGGCAAGCTGTTCCAGGACAGCATCGAGACCAACCTCCGCGATCTGCGGATCATCGGCACCACGCTGATCGTCTTCGGCCTGATCCTGGCGGTCGCCGACCGCAGCCGGGCGGTCCGGAACGCCAAGCCGATCACCGACCTGACCCTGCCGCACGCGGTCGGGTACGGCTTCGCCCAGGCGCTCGCGCTCATCCCCGGCGTGTCGCGCTCCGGCGGCACCATCAGCGCCGGTCTGCTGCTCGGCTACAGCCGCGAGGCGGCGGCCCGGTACTCGTTCCTGCTGGCCATCCCCGCGGTGCTGGCCTCCGGCGCGCTGGAGCTGTTCAAGATCGGCGAGGGCCCGGCGCCGGCCTGGGGACCGACCATCCTGGCAACGGTCATCGCCTTCGCGGTCGGCTACGCGGCGATCGCCTGGTTCCTGAAGTACATCTCGAACAACAGCTTCCTGCCGTTCGTGGTCTACCGGGTGCTGCTGGGCATTCTGATCATCACCCTGGTGAGCATCGGCACCCTGGCCCCCGACGCCGGTGTGGTGAAGTAGCGCGGCGGACGTCGCGGACACGTCGGTAGAACGGCATTGCAGAACGGCCCGGGCACAAGCGCCCGGGCCGTTCGTCGTATGCGGTGCGGAGAACCTAGCGACCGCGCTCGCGGGCGGCGGTCAGACGGCCGCGTACGGCGGCGTGGACCTCGGCCTCCTCGGCCGGGTCGGCGGCGAGCCGGCGCAGGCGCTCCAGCACACGGGCGTCCCCCGTGGTGGCGACGTGCCGCGCGGCGAGCTCGCGGGTGGACTCCTCGCAGTCCCAGAGGCACTCGACGGCCGGCCCCTCGGGAAAGTGCACGTCGGTCACGGCCAGCGCGCGGGCGGCGCGGCCACGCAGCTCGGACGAGGCGGCCTCACCGTAGATATGGCGCAGGACGGGGACGGCTTCGGCGGCGGCCAGCCGCCCCGCGCCGTCGACCAGCGACCCGAGCCCGGTACCGGTGACGCCGCGGACGGAGACCCAGCGGCGCAGCCCGGCCACCACCAGCGGTCCGTCGCCGGGCTCGCCGGCGTCGGCGAGCAGCTGGACGGCGGCCTCGCCGAGGGCGCTGTCGGCGCCGCCGGTGGCCGGATCGGCCCAGCGGCGGGCGTGGGCCAGCGCCTCGGGGCCGCGCATCCGGCCGAGCAGCTCCAGGGCGGCGCGCACGATCCGGTCGTCGACATCGGCGGCGGCGGCCTCGATCAGGGCGGCGGCGGCCGGGTCGCGTTGGTCGACCAGGAAGCGCAGAGCGGCCCGGCGGGCCCCCGGCAGTCCGCCGCGGGCGGCCTCCAGCACGGCGGGACGGTCCTCGGGGCGGACCACGGCGGCCAGGCAGCGGGCGGCGGCGGCGGCCCGGCGGTCCCCGGCGTCGGGGCCGTCGGTCTCGCCGGCGTCACGGGCCGGCTCGGGGCGGTCGGGCTGCCGGGCGAAGGCACCGGCACCGAGGCCCCCGAGGTCTCCCTGGTCGGCCCAGGCGAGCACGTCCGCGGTCGACCAGCCGGGGGTGACGCCGCTGCGGTTCAGCTGGCGCTGCCAGAGGTCGAAGGGTGACTGCTCGCTCGCCGCGGCGACCCTCGGGTGGTACGCGGCCCAGAGCCGCCAGGGCCTGGGCTCGTACGCGCCGCGGATGAACTCGCGCAGCTCGGCGTCGCCCTCGGGGCCCGGCGCGAACCGGTCCAGGACGGCGGTGCCGAGCAGCAGGAGCCCGCGGTCGTCGTCCCTCAGCGCCAGTTCGTCCAGCGCCCAGGCCCAGTTGGTGCCGGTGGCGGTGTACTCGCGCAGCATCAGCAGCGCGTCGCGCCGGCCGTACGCGGCGAGGTGGCCCAGCACGGACAGGGCGAGACCGGTGCGGCCCTCGTCGTCGTCGAGAAGGTCCTCCGGGTCGTGGAGGTGGTCCTCGATACCGTCGAGCGGTGCCTCCAGCTCCATGTAGAGGCGCGCGTAGTAGAGGGAGCGGTTCTCGACCTGCCAGTCGGCTCGCGGATCCCTGGTGACGCACTCCTCCAGTGCGGCGATGGCCTCGGTGCGGTCGGCGGCCAGCGCATGGAGCTGCCCGTCACCGCGGCCTCGCTGAAGGAGGCCGAGGAGGCTGGCACTGGGCGCTATCACTGGCTCGAACATGAGGTCAGCATCCGTTGCGGCGGTCGTAGTGGCAACGGGATTTCCGTCGCCGGGATCTCTGGTCGGTACTGCGGTGGGCGCCCGGGCGCCGGAATCACCGAAGGTTACCGCCTCGCGCACGTCGCCGCACACAGGGCGACGGCCCCCGATGCCTTACTGGCATATGCCGGGGGACTTTTGCCAGGATCTGTTCAAATCCCCCGCAGGGGTGACGCGGCTGTGCGACAGTTTTTTCACCACCCCCGACGGCCTTCCCGGCACCCCGCCACCCTCGGAGCGATGGAGCCGCCATGAGCATGCCAGCCCCCGCCCCCGATCCCTGCCCGCCCGGCACCCCCGCCGGGCCGGGCGGCCCGGCGAAGGGCCCGGCAGGGGGCGGGACGGACGGCGGAGCGGACGGCGCGACCGGCACGGCGCAGGCGCCACCCGGCCCCGAGATCGGCTCGGCCGAGTGGGACCTCCTCACCGACGACGTCCGGTGGTCGGCGGAGACGTTCCGGCTGCTCGGGTGTGACCCCGGACACGGTCCGCTCAGCCTCGACCGGCTGCCCGACCGGCTCGACGCGGCGGACCGGCCGATGCTGCGCCGGATGATGACCGACGCGCTGGTGCACGGCCGCTGCGCCGTCGGCACGGTGCAGGTGCGCCGGCCCGGCGGCGGGCACGGCACGGTCGAGTACGCGGGCGAGCCCGTGCTCGGCGCGGACGGCACCGTCACCGCCCTGCGCATGCTGCTCCGGCCGGCCGGTCAGGACGGCGGGACGACCCCGGTCTGACCCCGACCCGCCGGGCGCCACGGACCCGCCGGGGACGGCTCGGAGAACAGCGGACAGCACCGGACACGCCGGCGAAGGTACCGGCCCCGGGCCGGAGGCCGGCTCAGGCGAGCTTCGGGCGGTGCTTGGCGTCCGCCACCCGCAACTCCCGCCCCAGCTCCGCCCGGAGCTCGTCCACCACCTGCACGCCGCGGTAGCGGGCGGTCAGCCGGTACATCTCGCGCAGCCGGTCCCAGGTCCGGTGGGACGAGTTCTGGCCGATCAGGTTCATCACCATCTTGGCCTGGAACTCCGCCGCGTCCGGCTCCCCGGTGATCCAGTGCACCGAGGCCAGGGTGATCCGGTCGAACAGCGCCGAGCGCAGCTGTCCGGTGCCCTCGCGCAGCTTGATCACCCGCTCGGCCTGCTGTCTGGCCTGCGGGGCGGCCACCGGGTCGTGCTCGGCGAGGGTGCGCAGCACCAGCGCCTGCATCCCGCGCAGCTCGGCCTCGTCGAACACCTGCATCCAGGACGGCGGTGGCTCGGACACGTCCTCGGCGAACAGTTCCTCGGCCTCGCCGAGCAGCCGCCAGGTGTCCTGCGAGTGCCCGATCGAGGCGTGTGCCCAGGCCTCCACGGTGTTCAGCATGGCCCGGGTCCTGGGCAGCGCCCGGCCACCGCCCGCCTTGGCTGCCGCCATCAGGTCGAGCGCGTCGTCGGCCCGGCCCAGGTGGACCATCTGCCGGGCGGCCCGGGAGATCGCCTCGCCAGCCCGGGGGCGGTCCCCGGCCTCCTTGGCGGACTCGGCGGCGATCATGAAGTACTTCTGGGCGGTCGGTTCGAGGCCGACGTCGTGCGACATCCACCCGGCGAGCACCGCCAGGTTGGCCGCGACCAGCCACAACCGCCGCTCCACCGGCGGACTGTGGCGGTGCGTCAACAACCCGCCCACCTCGTTGAGCTGGCCGACCACGGCCTTGCGCTGAAGTCCGCCGCCGCGCGCCGCGTCCCAGGCCCGGAACACCTGGACCGAGCGCTCCAGCGCCTCCACCTCGTCGAGCCCGACCGGGCCCGCGTCGTACACGTCGACCACCGGGCGGACACCGCCCTGGGTGATCATCTGGCGGGGGCCCGGCACCGAGGCCGCGTAGGCGACCGCGTCCCCGCCCAGCCAGCCCTTCAAGGAGTCGGCGATGGCCGCCCCGGCCGTGAGCGCGGCACCCGCACCCACCAATCCACGTCGGTTCAGCATGAGGTCCATTCCCGTGAACTCGGTGAGGACCGCGGCCGTTCGATCCGGCTCCCATGGCACTGCTGCGGACTGCGCCGCTCCGGTCCTGGTGGGCCGGTGTCGTTCCAGACCGAGGTCCTCAGTGGTGACGACACGGCCGAGCCGCTCCGTGAACACGGACGCCAGCACCCGCGGCACCGGATCGCGCGGGATCTCCCCGTGCTCGATCCACCGCCGCACCCTCGAGGTGTCGGTGGACAGCTGCTGCTGTCCCATCGCGGCACCCCTCCGGTTGACCAGCCGCGCGAGTTCGCCCTTGGACCATCCGGTCAGGACGAACAGATCGGCGAGTCGGGTGTTGGGTCCCCTGCTCACGTGAAGCCCCCAGGTTCCTCGGCTGGTTCGAGGCTAGAGGCTCCGTCAGGTGCCGGGCGAGTATTCGCCATGCTTCGCCAGGGTCCGCCACATTCTTAACCAGTGGCGATCGGGTGTGTTGTAGAGGTGCGCCACCTCGCCCCTCGGGTCGGGCGGCCTCCCAGGGCCGGTCGGGGCATTCCCCCGCCCGTGTCATGGGGCGTCCCCGGTCCTCACCCGAGGGGGTGGCGCGGCCGGGTGGCGCGGGGGCGCCGGGCACGGCCACGGCAGTCCGGCCGACCGCATTCCCCAGGGTGCGGACGGCCGGCACCTCGCCGCAGGGGCTCCGGCCCCGCGTCCGTGCCCGGCGCCCGCGTTCCACCCACCGCACCGCCCAAGGGCCGCCGTCACGCCAGGAAAGCTCGCGGCACCGGCCCTCCCCCGCACCGCGGGGCACACCCGCCCGACGGACAGGAAGGGACCACCCTCACCCCATGTACTCCTCAGCGACCACCCCTACGCCGACCGCGGCCCGCACCGCGCTGCGACCCCCCACCGCAGCCGCGGGCCGTCCCGGGCCGAAGCAGGTGCCGCCACCGAGCCGCCCCGCCGCCCCGCGCGGGGCCGACGGCCGGTCCACGGACGCGCGGGGCCACGCCGGCCGTACGGCGCTGGGGCTGCGCGGCCCCGAAACCGTCCTGCCGCCCGGCGCCCGGATCCCGGGCGCCCGCCCGACCGACGGCCGGCTGCTGCGGCCGCACCGGCCCGGCCAGCCCGGCACGGCCGAGCGGATCGACCCGGCGGCGCTGCAGACCCCGACGGTGCGGGCCGCGCTGGCCGGTGTCGCGCGGATATGTCCCGCGTTCACCCCGCGTCAGGTCCTTCGGGAGGGCAGCCGCCACATCCTGGTGGCCGGCACCATCGGGCGGGCCCCGGTGGTGGCCAAGTGCCTGGCCCCGCAGGCGGTGCGGAGTGAGTACTTCGAGCAGCTGGTGGCCGATTTCCACCACGAGGTCACGGTCTACCGGGCCTTCGTCCGGCACCGTCCGCCGGTCCGGCTGCCCCGGCTGGTCGCGGCCGACCACGACCGCTGCGTGCTCGTCATGGAGCGCGTGCCCGGCCGCCCGGCCGCCCGGGAGCGCCACCCCGTCAACGCGCCCACCCCGGGCGAGGTACGGGCGCTGCTCACCGCCGTCCGCACGCTCAACCTGTGGCGGCCGCCGACGGACGTGTTCCAGCCGAGGATGGACTACCAGCTGGAGATCGCCCGGTACCACTCGGTGGGCCAGCTCACCGACCGGGACGCCGGCGATCTGCGCGGGCTGCTGCACGGCCTGAGCCACACCCCGCTCCAGCTCTGCCACGGCGACGCCCTGCTCAGCAACATGCTGCTGGCACCGTCCGGGCCGGTGCTGGTCGACTGGGAGCAGGCCGGCTGGTACCTGCCGGGCTACGACCTGGCGGTGCTGTGGAGCGTGCTCTCCGGGGACACCGCCGCCCGCCGCCAGATCAGCCAACTCGCGCAGAGCGGCGGCACGATGGCCCGGGACGCGTTCCTGGTCAACCTGGTGCTGGTGCTCATGCGGGAGATCCGGCTGTACGACGTGCCGGGCGCCGGCGAGGAGCAGCGGATCATGATCCGCCGGCTGTACGACGACGCCGCGCTGGCCCGCCGGGCCGTCCGGGCCGCCGTCGGCACCCGCTGAGGCGGCCGCGGACGGGGCGGGACATGGACCGGAGCCGGCGTCGGCTGAGGCGACGCCGGCTCCCCCCAAGGGGGGTTTCGGGCCAGGGGGCGTCAGGCCCTGGTACCGCGCTCCAGGGCGGCTCGCCCGGCCCTGTCCAGGACGGCCTCGTCCGGGGCGAAGTGCACCCGGCTGCTCAGCACGTCCCGCAGGTAGCGCTCCAGCGGATGACGCCGGCTCAGACCGGGGTTGCCGGTGAGCGAAACCGCCTGCTGGACGGCCGATACGGCCGCGCGGGTGGCCAGCAGATGGGCCGGTCCGGTCCGGGCCACCGCCTCCGGGTCGGCCCGGTCCACCCGCGGGGCCAGTCCGCCGACCAGCTCCTCCGCGCCGATCAGCTGGGCCTCGATCTCGCCGAGCGCACAGCGGTAGCGGGGCAGGCTGCCGAGCGGCTCGGTCAGGTTGGCCGGGGTGCGCTGCTTGAGGAAACGAACCAACCAGTCCTGCGCCGAGCGGGCCACTCCGACGGCGACGGCGGAAAGAGCCAGATCGTGCCAGGCGCGGGTGAGTTCGCCGGGCGGTACCGCGCCGGACACCGGAGCGACCGTCGAACTCGCGCCCGATTTCGGCCCGGTGAGCCCCAGCGCGAGTTCGACCGGCACCCGGACGGCGTCCAGCACCACGTCGTGGCTGGCGCTGGCCCTCAGGCCGAGCTGGTCCCAGGTCGGGTCGATCTCGATGCCCTCGCTCTCGCCGCGCACCAGGAAGGTGCCGACCCGGGGCACCGGTTCGTCGGTCCGCGCGGTGACGGCCATCCAGGCCAGCGCCTCCGCGCCGGCGCAGTACGTCTTCCGGCCACTGAGCAGCCAGCCGTCGCCGTCCCGCCTGGCGACCGTGGCGGGCGGTTCCCCGCTCTGCGAACCGGGCTCCGCGCGCAGGGTGTTGACCAGCGCCGGACCGCGCCGGGACTCGGTGAGCAGCCTCCGGTAGCCGGCCGGCGGCCAGTTCGCCACCCGGGCCTGTTCGGCGTGCTGGAGCAGGGTGAACGCCGTGACCACGGCCACCGAGGCGTCCCCGCGCCCGAGTTGGGCGAGCACCCGGACGGTGTCGGCGAGCGTGCCGCCCGCGCCGCCGTACCGCTGGGCGACGGTGAGGGTGAGCAGCCCGGCCTCGTGCACCGCCTCGATGCCCTGGTACGGGAAGGTGGCGTCGCGGTCGTGCTCCTCCGCGCGGGCGGCGAGCAGATCGACCACCCGGGGCAGCCCGGCGAGGGCGGTGGCGACGGACGGCTGGTCGGCAGCGATGGTGGTCATGGTGCTGGTGCCTCCGGGCGGCAGCGTGGGCTCGGCAACTGCGGGCGGCACGCCGGACGGGCGCGCGGTACCGGTTGGCGGCCCGGGAGACCAGCGGAAACGCCGCCCCCGGATCGGCGTCGGCCACTCGGCCGCCCGCCCACCGCCGCGGGGACGAATCCCCCTCAGCGGCCCGGACACGCCGCGCTGGCGGTGCGCCGCAGGTCCAGATAGCTGCGGCGGGTCAGCAGCAGCGGGAGACGGCACGACATGTTCGCGACTGTACGAAGCCGTGATCGAAACCGTCAAGCAGCGGCCAGGGCCCCGGCCGGTGCCCGGCCCGGGGGCGGCCGGATCAGCCCTGGTGGAACATGTCCGCCGGCAGCGGCTTGAGCAGCTGGTAGAGGTCGTCCGAAATCGGTCGGTCCCAGGAGGCGATGGTGACCTGCACGCCGTCGCTGCGCCCGAACTGGGAGCAGAACACCCGACCCTCGCTGACCTTGACCTTCTTCACGATCAGGAGGTCGTCCCCGAGCATCACCGGGAAGTCCTCGGCGGAGACGAACTCGACCGGTTCTTCGTTCTCCAGCGCCGCGAGCAGTTGCCGGATCTCGAAGGGCACGCCGTCCCCGGTGTCGCGGGCCGGCGAGCCCTCGGGGAGGTTGCCGATGAACATCGCCGGGCCTCTGCCGCCGAACAGGTCGTAGCGCAGGAAAATTCCCTGGCAGGAGCCGTCCGGGCCGGTCATCATGGCCGCACCGAAGTCACCGGGCCAGTCGCCCGGGTCCATCGCGAGCACGTCGAAGTCCGGGCCGGCGGGCTGTCCGGAGCGACGGCGGAGAAAAGACATGGGAACATCGTACGTGCCCGGCACACCGCCTTCGCAGGGTGGGTGGGGCGCCGGACGGAGATCCACGCTCAGAGACCAATGTTGACTCTGAGCAACCGTCCGGGCTACGTTCGGTTCAGCACGACAGCCGCTCTGGGTTTCACCCTCCGGGGGGACGGCTTGTCGCAACGCGGCCCTACACGCGTATCCCTCACTGTGCACATCGTCGTGCCGAACCGCCGAGCACCCAGCTTCGTCGTCGCACACAGCACAGCACACAAGCCAACAGTTCCATGCCACATAAGCAAGGTCCGCGGGGCCCCGGCCCGTCGCTCCCGCGGATCTGCTCGGGACGCCGCCGCGTGGGGGCGTGCGGGTCCCGAGCATTCGGTACCGCCGCCGAGTCGCTCTCGGCGGCGGCGCCACCCTCCCGGCGACTGCCGGCCCCTTGTGGGCCGGGACCGGCCGACGCACCCCGGTGCGCAGGGGATGACTGGGAGGAGGCCTGGCAGCGCTGCCGGGCCGCACAGCAGGCGCCGTGTCTGGCCGCGTGGGGGCGGTGGGCACGGCGTCTGCCTGTGCTCATACTCTGAGCTGCGTTTGTCTAACAGTCAACAGAAATTATGACGGCGCACGCTCAAAAGATGATCAGATGGGACGATCTGACGGACAGTCGAGTCAGGTCGGCCAAAAAACACCCGTTCGTGGAGCCACTCGTTCGAGGAACCACCCGTCCGGGGAGACGCCCTCCCGGGCACCGGAAGCGGGCAGCACGGAAACGGGCCCCCGAACCGGGGGCCCGCCGCTGTCCGTCCCGGACCCGGGCTCAGGTGAGGTCGAACTCGCCGTCCCGCGCGCCGAGCACGAAGGCCCGCCACTCCCCGGGTGTGAACACCAGGACCGGTCCGTCCTCCTGACGGCCGTCCCGCATGCCGATGTAACCGTCCACAAAAGCGATCTGGACGTCCCCGACACCCTGGCTGCTGCACAGCCAGGTCGCCCCGGTGAAGTCCACCTTCGGCTTCCCGCTCGGCGCGAACTCCTGCGCCGCTCCGGCCGTCTCCACGTCAGTCCCGATGTTGGCTGCCACTACTGCTCTCCTCCCGACGGCTTGTCGGGGCCAGCCTAACCACCCCGCGTCGCCCCGGTCAGCGGGTTGACCGGGACCGCCCCGACGGTTGACCGGGCTCCCCCGCCCGGGCCGGGTCCGCAGGCCCGCCCCGCGGACCCGGCCGGCCCGGCCGGAGGCCCGGTGTACGGAATCCCGCCCGGCCGCCGGAGCCCCGCCGGGGGCGGCTCCGGGGCGTGTCCCGGAGTCCGGGGCGGCGGTCAGCTGCCAGAGTGTGGGAAGCCCCGACCGAACGCCCCCAGGAGCAGCCGATGAGCCGCCGGGACGGCACCCGCGCCGATGTCATCCCCATCTCCGACGCACCCTCGGCCCACCCTCCGGCGCCCCGCACCCCACCCACGCGCACCCCGCTGCCCCGGCCGGCGCGGGGTCGGCCGCCCGCGCACGGCCGGGTCGGGATCGTCCTGGTCTCGCACAGCCAGGAGCTGGCCGCCGCCGTCCGCGCCCTGGCACTGGCCCTGGTCGACGCCGACTCCCCCGCCCCGGTCGTCGGCACCGGCGGCGACCTGGTCTCCGGCCCCGGCATCAGCGCTGTGCTGGTGGCCGCCGCCACCCGCCGGGTCGACCAGGGCCATGGCGTGGTGGTGCTCGCCGACCTGGGCAGCGCGGTCTCCACCGTGCGCGCCCTGCTCGCCGACGCGGACGAGCACGGGCTGCCGTTCCCGGTCCGCTTCGCCGACGCGCCGTTCGTGGAGGGCGCGGTGGCCGCGGTGGCGACCGCCACCGCCGGAGGCGACCTGACCGCCGTCCTGGACGCGGCGGAGGAGGCCTACCGCCAGCACAAGGGCTGAACCCGGCGTCCGCCCGGCCCCGCCGGGCGTCCCGCACTGTCCTGGGGCCGTCCTGGGGCCGCTCCGGGGCCGGGGTGGAGCGTTCCACCCCACGGGGGGTGACCGCCCGGCTACCATCGGCGCAGGGCCGGCCGAGCGGGCCGGGCGGTTGTCGGGGGGGGGGACCTCAGCCATGCGCGTGGTCGTCACCGGCGGAGCCGGATTCATCGGGGCCAATCTGGTCCGGGCCCTGCTGACCCGCCCGGAGGTGGTCCAGGTCCGGGTCGTGGACGACCTTTCCACCGGCAGCAAGGCCACTCTGGCGGGCCTCGACGCCACGCTCTACGAGGGCAGCATCCTGGAACCCGCCCTGCTGGACGAGGCGTTCGCGGGTGCCGACGCGGTGGTGCACCTCGCCGCGCTGCCCTCCGTCCCCCGCTCGGTGGCGGACCCACTGGCCAGCCACCACGCCAACGCCACCGGCACCCTGGAGGTGCTGGAGGCGGCCCGCCGGGCGGGCGGGCTGTACGTGGCGGCCGCCTCCTCGTCCTCGGTGTACGGCGCCAACCGCGAGCTGCCCAAACGGGAGAGCATGCGCACCGCGCCGATGAGCCCGTACGCGGTCAGCAAGCTGGCCACCGAGGCGTATCTGGCGGCCTATCACCACTGTTACGGGCTCGGCGTGCTGCCGCTGCGGTTCTTCAACGTGTACGGCCCGCTCCAGCCCGCCGGACACGCGTACGCCGCCGTGGTGCCGGCCTTCCTGGACGCGGCACTGGCCGGCCGGCCGCTGACCGTCCACGGGGACGGCGGCCAGAGCCGGGACTTCACCTATGTCGGCACCGTCACCCGGGTGATCACCGAGGCGGTGCTGCGCCGGGTGGTGCACGCCGACCCGGTGAACCTGGCCTTCGGCGCCCGTACCTCGCTGCTGGAGCTGGTCGGCGAGCTGGAGTCGGTGCTCGGCCACCCGGTCGAGGTGGACCACACCGATCCCCGGCCCGGCGACGTCCGGGACTCGCAGGCCGACAACTCCCGGCTGCGCGAGCTGTTTCCGGACGTCCGACCGGTGCCGCTGCGCGAGGGCCTGGAGCGGACCGCGGAGTGGTTCCGCACGCTCTGAGGGCAGGGCTGCCGGGTCTTTCAGGGCACGGCGAAGGGGCCGCTCGGGCAGAAGGCCAGCCGGGCGAAGCGCTCGCCGATCAGGGTGTGCCCGGCCGGGCCCGGGTGCAGCAGGTCGACGAGCCCGTCGGCGTCCGCCGGGCCGAGCAGCGCGAGCCCGTCGAGGTAGTGCAGCGCCGGGTCGGTGGCGGCCCGGGCGGCGGTGATCCGGGCCAGTTCGGCGCGGACCACCTCCAGGGTGAGCGCCCCGGCCGGGACGTCCGCCCGGTCCCCGAGCGCCGCGAACCGGCCGCCGGTCTCCGTCGCCTCGAACGCCGCCGGGCCTGGCGTCCGTTCCAACGGCGGGCTGAACACCGGGGAGACCACCAGCAGCGGGGTGTCCGGATGGCCCTCGCGGACGGTGTCGAGGAAGCCGTGCACGGCCGGACCGAAGGTGCGCAGCCGGAACGAGGCCTTGGTCAGGACGTTGATGCCGATCTTGAGGCTGATCAGATCGGCCGGCTGGTCACGGATGGTCCGGGCGGTGAACGGGTCCAGTTGGGCGTTGCCCGCGAGCGAGAGATTGAGCAGGTCGACGCCGGCCCGCCCGGCGGCGATCCACGGCCAGGTGTCGGCGGCCGAGGCGGCCTCCGGTGCCTGGCTGACCGAACTGCCGTGGTGCAGCCAGCGGCGGCGCCCGGTCGGCCGGGGCGGGAGGACCGGGGCGTCCGCGCGCAGGGCGGTCAGTTCGACGGCGGTCCACTGGGGAAGCCACAGTTCGGCCTCCCGCTCACCGCCCGCCCCGGTGGCGAACCGGAGGACGACGGGCCCGCCCGCGGGCGGCAGCGGAGCCCGGTCGGTCCGGACGCCGTCCAGCCACAGCTCGACCGCCCCGGGGTACGGCGACTCCGGCTCGGCGTACAGGGCGAGTTCGAGCACCGCGGCCGCCGTCCGGAAGGCCAGCCGCACACCGGACGGCATGGCGGCCACCCGGCGCAGCTCGCCGTCCGGGAACTGCCCGGCCGTCCAGGCCGGCAGCCGCCAGGGCCGCAGACCGTGCTCGGCGCGCTCCAGATGCAGGGCGCCCCGGACCCGCACCGGGCCGTCCCGCAGCGGGACTTCGGCCAGCCGGCCGGTCACGGCCGCTCCCTGCCTTCCCATTCGAAGAACGCCGCGCCCTGGCACTCCAGGGCCTGGCGCAGCCGCTGGTGCTCCTCGTCGATCATCGGCGGCAGCGCGTCCAGGGTGTACCAGCCGACCGCGAGCGACTCGTCGTCGTTGACCCGGGCCTCGCCGCCGACCGCCCGGCAGCGGAAGGTGAGGAGCACGTACCGCGTCACATCGCCGTTGGGGTAGGTCACTTCCGGTGTCACGCCGACCGAGGCGAGCAGTTCGGGGACGGCGGCGACGCCGGTCTCCTCCAGGCACTCGCGCACCGCGCCGTCGGCGGGCTGCTCACCGGGGTCGAGGATGCCGCCGGGCAGCGCCCAGCGGCCGTCGTCGGCGCGCCGGGCGAGCAGCACCCGGCCGTCGTCGTCCAGGACGACGGTCACGACGGCGCTGAGCCAGAGCGGGCGGGTACCGACCACGGAGCGGAGTTCGGCGAGGAACGGAGGAATGGCCATGCCCCGCAGCCTATCCACCGGTCCACGTCGGACCTGCGGCTCTGCCCGGCCCCGCTGTCCTCGCCACCGCGACACGCGCCCGGCGCGCGCCCTACCGGGAGGGCGTGCGCAGGGGTCCGGCCGGCGAGCCGACCACCACCTCGCCGGGCGGGACGTCCCTGGTGACCACGGCGGCGGCGCCGACGAAGGCGCCCGCGCCGACCTTGCGGCCCTGGAGCACCACGGCGTTGCCGCCGACGGTCGCGCCGTCGTCCAGCAGCACCGCACCGGAGACGTTGCCGCCCGGACAGACCGTCACCCGCTCACCGAGCACGCTGTCGTGCCCGACGGTCGCGTTGTAGTGGACCTGGCTGTGCGCGCCCAGGCGCACGCTGCTGGACACGTGCGCCCCGCCCATCACCAGGCAGCCGGGGCCGAGTTCGGTCCCGGGCGCGATCAGCGCCCGCGGGTGGACCAGGGTCGCGGGCACCGCGCCGAGGCCGTCCAGCAGCGCGGCGTGCGGGTGTGGTTGGCGACGGTGCAGAGGCCGGAGCCGGTCATCTCGCGCAGCTGCTCCCAGCTGAGCGCGGGCGCGCCGGCGCCCTTGGCGGTGGAGCCCTCCCAGCGCGTCTCGCCGCCGACGTGGCCGCTGGCGAGGTAGACGGTGAACGGGAGGGCGCGTTCGCGCAGCAGCGGCCAGGCGTTCTCGTAGACGTCCGCGAAGCCGTCGTCGAAGGTGAGCACGGTGCCGGGGGTCCGGCGGCCGGCCTCGATCCGGTCGACGGCCTCGTCCGGGGAGACCACCCGGCCGGGCGCGCCAGCCGGCGCTTGACCTGGGCGCGGATGCCTCCGTCGGCTCCGGTCGGTCCGGGCGCGGCGGTGCCGCTCATCGCCCCCCTCTGCGGCGCCCTCCCCGGCGCCGTCAAGTGGCCCCGCATCCGGCGCAGTTGACGCACCGGACGGAAATCACAGCAGGGGGGACCGTGAGGCTGGTGGACCGGAATCGTGAAAGAGGCGAGAAGGAGTTGGCGGATGGGCTGTAAACCGGCCGATCCGACCGGTTGAGACGGGTGCCCGTCCCGCGTCAGAGCGTGGCGCCCCGGCGGTACCGCAGCACGGCGAACGCGATCCGGCCGAGCAGCAGCACGCCGGCCCCGAGACATCCGGCCACCGCCATCGCCCAGGCCGGTCCGTCACTGTCCGGAACCGCCACCGCGACCACGATGCCCACCGCCAGACAGGCCAGGCCGACCATCGCCAGCGGGATCTGGTGGGTGACCAGCGCGCCACCACTCCACAGGCGGGCCATCCTGGTCGCGCCGTGCGGGTGGGAGTGATCACGTTCCGCATCTGCCATGAGCCCAAGGTACCCCGGGAGGGCGCCCGGGGCAGCCCGCGGGAAGTGATTCCCCGGACACCCTCCGCAACCGCCCCGGCGTCGGGCGCACTCCGGCGCGCGGCCGGGGCCGCCCCGCCTCCGGCGCGCGAAAAATCCTCGACTGTCCGGTACAACCATCTACGCGGCGTATCGGTCTCCACTACATTGAGCGATCCAGGAGCCGTCCGCGGTGCGGGTTGGGAGTCCCCGCCGTGGACCGGAATACCCAGGGGGCGGAGCCGCCGTGCCCTTGGTGTCGGAGGCCGGGCTCCGTCCTCCGGCGGTACCGCCACGCCGCATCGGCGACCGAGGGGGAACCGTGCCGCAGTCCCAGTCCACGACGTCGACCTCGACGGCCCCGGCCAGGTCCGCGCCCGGCGTGCGTGTTCGCCCGCTGCCACGGGCGGCGGTCCAGCCGGTGTCCGGCGCGTCCACACGCTCGCCGGCCCGCTCAGCGACGGGCGCGGCGGCCCGCGAGCAGCGCGGTGCCGGGGCGCGCGGTGGGCGGCACGCCGCGCAGTCCGCGGGCTGTCACTCGGACGGGCGAGGTGAGTGGCTGCGCTTCGCCCCCGTCCAGCCCCTGTTCCGGGCCCGCGCCGCCCAGCGGCTCGCCGTGCTCGCCTATCACGGCGTGACGGACCCGCGGTCCTTCGGCGCCCAGCTGGACCGGCTGCGAAGACTTGCCACGCCCGTCTCACTGGACGCCGTCCGGCAGGCCGTCGCGGACCGCCGTCCGCTGCCGGCCCGGAGCGTGCTGGTCACCTTCGACGACGCCGACCGCAGCGTTCTCACCCACGCCCTGCCCGCGCTGAACGACCGGGGCATCCCGGCCGCCGCCTTCGTGATCTCCGAGCTGATCGGGACGGAACGACCGTTCTGGTGGCACGAGGCCGACTTCCTCGCCCGGCACGGCGGGCGCGCCCGTTCACTCGACTGCGGACACCCCTCGCAGCTGCTGCGCCGGCTCAAGGCCATGCCCGACCCCGACCGGCGGCGCAGCCTCCAGGAACTGCGGGTCAGCGCGGACCGCAGGCCTCCCCGCCAGGACCAGCTCACCCCCACCGACCTGCTCGCCCTGCGCGAGGGCGGGGTCGCGATCGGCAACCACACCCAGGGGCACCCCTGCCTCGGGCGCTGCGACGACGCCACCGTCCGGACCGAGATCACCGGCGCGCACGAAGCCCTCACCCGCTGGCTCGGCGAGCCCCCGATCGCCTTCGCCTACCCCGACGGCGGCCACGACCCGCGTGCCGAAACCGTCCTGCAGGAGCTCGGCTACCACCTCGGGTTCCTCTCCGACCACCGCCTGGGCCCCCGGCTCCCCGACCACCCGCTCCAGATCAGCCGCCTCCAGGTCGACTCCACCACCAGCACCCGCCGCTTCGACACCATCCTGTCCGGGCTGGAGCCCGCCTACCGCCGCTGGCGCGGCCAGGCCGTCGCGTAGCAGGACCTCGTCCGGGCCGGGGGCCTCCGCCCGCACCTCTCGGGCATGCCCCGCGCCGGAAGCCGGGCCGGGGCCCCCGTCAGACGGCCGGGAGCGGGGCCGGGGCGGCGAGGGTACGGCCCTGGGGGTAGCGGGTGGCAGCGGTGGGAAGGGCGGCGGGGCGGCCTGCGTGGAGGACGGTGAGGGTGCCGGTGCCCCGGCGGGCCGGGTCCCCGATGCGGCGCAGGGCCTGGGCGGCGACCGCGCCGGCGGAACCGTGCAGGGTGAGCTGGGCGGCCGCGGTGGGCGCCACGGCGGCCCGGATGCGGTCGGCCACGAGTTCGTAGTGGGTGCAGCCCAGGACGATCGCCGCCGTACCGGCCGGGGTGCGGGCGGCCGCGTCGGTGACGGCCGCCTCGATGGCGTCGTCGTCGCCGTGTTCGACGGCGTCGGCCAGGCCCGGGCAGGCGACCTCGGTGACGGTGGCCGCCCCGCCGAAGTCACGGATCAGCCCGCGCTGGTACGCGCTGCCGGTGGTCGCGGGGGTGGCCCAGATCGCGACCGGCCCGCCGAGGGCGGCGGCCGGCTTGATGGCGGGCACCGTGCCGATGACGGGCAGTCCGGGCTCCAGTTCGGCCCGGAGCGCGGCGAGCGCGTGGACGGAGGCGGTGTTGCAGGCGATCACCAGCGCGTCCGGTTCGAGGGCGGCCGCCGCCCGCGCGCAACCGACGGCGAGCGCCGTCACCTCCTCGGTCGTGCGCGGGCCCCAGGGCATCGAGGCCGGGTCGGAGGAGAGCACCAGATCGGCGTCCGGGCGCAGCTTCCGAAGGGCGGCGGCGGCGGCCAGCAGGCCGATTCCGGAGTCCATCAGTGCGATCTTCACGGGTCAAGACTTTAGTCGATCCGCCCCGCCGGGCCCCGGGTGCGGCAGACTGCCGGGGTGACCGTCCTGCTGTGGATCGCCGTGCTCTCCCTGCTGGTCTGGCTCTGGCTGGCGTGCTGCCACGGGTTGTTCTGGCGTACCGACGTGCGTCTCCCGCCCCGTCGGCCGCCCGCGCGCTGGCCCGCGGTCGCGGTGGTGGTGCCGGCCCGGGACGAGGCGGAGGTGCTGCCGCTCAGCCTGCCGAGCCTGCTCGCGCAGAAGTACCCGGGCCGGGCCCGGGTGATCCTGGTGGACGACCACAGCTCCGACGGCACGGGCGCGGTCGCGTCGAACCTCGCCACCCCTGACCCCGCCGCCCCGGGCCTCACCAGCACGGCCGGCCTGGAGCTGACCGTCACCACCCCTCCCCCGCTGCCGCCCGGCTGGACGGGCAAGCTGTGGGCGCTGCGGCACGGCGTGGAGCTGGCCGGGCCGGACGCCGAGTACCTGCTGCTGACCGACGCCGACATCGCGCACGGCCCGGACTCGCTGGCCGACCTGGTGGCCGGAGCCGAGAGCAACGGGCTGGACCTGGTCTCGCAGATGGCCCGGCTGCGGGTGGAGACCGGCTGGGAGCGGCTGATCGTCCCGGCCTTCGTGTACTTCTTCGCCCAGCTGTACCCGTTCCGCCGGAGCAACCGGCCCGGCAGCCGGACGGCCGCCGCGGCGGGCGGCTGCTCCCTGGTGCGGCGGGACGCCCTGGAGCGGGCGGGCGGGGTGGCGGCGATCCGGGGCGCGGTGATCGACGACGTGTCGCTGGCCCGCGCGGTGAAGGCGTCCGGCGGACGGATCTGGCTGGGCCTGGCCGAGGAGGTGGACAGCGTCCGGCCGTACCCGCGCCTCGCCCAGCTGTGGCGGATGGTCTCGCGCAGCGCGTACGCCCAGCTCCGGCACTCGTCGGTGCTGCTGCTCGGGACGGTGCTGGGGCTGACGCTGGTCTACCTGGTGCCGCCGGTGGCGACGCTGGCCGGGCTGGCCACCACCCGGTGGGCGGTGGCCGGGGCGGGCGGCGCGGCCTGGGCGCTGATGGCGGGGACGTATCTGCCGATGCTCCGCTACTACCGCCGGCCCGCGCCGGCCGCGCTGCTGCTGCCGTTCACGGCGGCGCTGTACCTGCTGATGACGGTGGACTCGGCGGTGCGGCACTGGCGGGGTCGCGGGGCGTCCTGGAAGGGCCGGACCTACTGAGCGGCCGGCGCCGTCGGCACCGTCCCGGCGCCTTCCCAGCGCCTTCCGTGCGGTCAGCGCCCGAGCATCCGCAGCGCGGCCGGTTCGGTGAACTCGTACCTGGTCATCTGCTCCAGGTCCCGCAGCCAGCTGGTCATCCGCGCCGCCCCGGCGGGGCGGGCCGGCACCCGGGCGTACAGCTCCTCGAACGCGGTGGTGGCGCTGTCCAGCGAGAACCGGCCGGCCACCCACTCCCGCCCCCAGGCACCGAGCCGCGCCCGGCGGGCGGGATCGTCGACGAGCTGCGCGCGTTGCCCCCACGGAGCCCTGCCCTCTCCGGTACCGCCGGTATCGAGAAGTGGGCCCGCCGCCACGGCAGTTCCGTACCGCGGCGGTGTGGCCCGGCGCCCACCCTGGCGCAGGGTGTGGTCGTCGGGGGTCGGATCGGTGAAGGTGATCAGGTCCGGGGCCCGGCCGGGTCGTCCGGCCGGGCCCCGGCGCACGTTCCGGGCCGGCGAGGGGCCGCCGGGCGTCGGCGGACGGGGCCGGCGGCGGGTCAGCGACCGGGCCGGGCCTCCTACCCCTGCCGTTCCAGCTCGACCAGGTGGTCGAGGACGCCGGGCATGGCCTCGACACCGCCGGCCCTGGTCGGCGAGGTGCGGTACTCGCCCTGGACGACCACGGTGGGCAGTTCCTCGACGCCGTACCGGACGAACAGCCCGGCGGCCTCGTCGGTGGCCCGCTGGACCTCGGCGGAGCGGTACGCCTCGCGGAACCGCCGCGGGTCGACGCCCTGGCGCAGCGCCCAGTCGGCGGCGCCGGCCTCGGTGGTGAGGTCCGCCCGGTCGACGCGGACGGCGCGGAAGACGGTGGTCTGCAGGCGCTCGACCAGGCCGAGGCGCTCCAGCGTGTAGTAGAGGCGCGCATGGCCGCGCTGGGCACCCTCGTGGGGGTCGCCGGGCCAGACGGCGGGCACCCGGCGGAGGGTGGCGTCGGCCCGGTGCCTCCCGGCCCAGTCCTGGAGCGGCTGTTCCAGGAGCTGGGAGTGGCTGCAGTCGTACCAGAAGAACTCGACCGCCTCGGTGCGGGTGCTCTCGCGCACCGGCTGCGGCTGGTCGAGGCGGACGTACTGGGCGCCCTCGTGGGGCGGTTGAGGGGTGATCGCGCCGGCCTGGAGGGGGGACGCGGCGATCCCGGCGGCGACGGCGAGCAGGACGGTGGACCTCAGCAGCGATTTCACACCGGGCAGTGTGTCGATGACGGATCGTTACCGGCCAGTCTCCCGGGGGCGGCCGGGCCGGGATTCGCCCGTTCGGCGCAGCCCGGCCCGGCCTGTTCGGCGGGCGGTCAGCCTCTTCCCCACACGTCGGTGAAGAGCCGCTGCCAGGCGTCGGCCACCACGCCGAGTTCGAAGTGCTCCAGGGCCCGCGCGCGGGCGGCGGCGCCGAGCGTGGCGCGGTCGCCGGCCAGCACCTTGGCCAGCGCCTCGGCGAGGGCGACCGGGTCGCCGGGGGCGACCAGCGCGCCGGTGGCGCCGTCGCGGACCACCGAGCGGACCCAGCCGACATCGGTGGCGACGGCGGGCAGCCCGGCCAGCGCGGCCTCGATCAGGACGCCGGGCGCGCCCTCGCTGTCGCTGGTCAGCAGCAGGGCGTCGGCGGCCCGGTAGAGCGGGGCCGGGTCGGCGAGGGTGCCGAGGAAGTGGGTGCGGGCGGCGGCCGGGTGGCGTTCCAGGGCGGCGCGGCCCGGGCCGTCGCCGGCCACCGCGAGGCGGACGTCGGGCAGCCGGTCGAGGGCGTCGAGGGCGAGGTCCAGGCGCTTCTCGGGGGCGATCGCGCCGACCCAGGCGACCAGCAGGCCGTCGGTGGGCAGGCCGAGGGCCTGCCGGGCGGCGCGGCGGTCGGCGTCGCCGTCGGCGGGCGGATAGCGGTCGGCGGCACGGGCGTTGGGGATGGTGCGGACCGTGGCGGCGGGCAGCCGGAACCGGTCGAGCAGAACGGCGCGGGCCTCGTCGGCGAGCGCGGTGACGGCGGCCGCGCGGCGCAGCAGGAGGCCGGTGCGCAGCCGGCGCAGCGGGCGGGCGGTCCAGTGCCGGGGGTCGCCGATGGAGACGTAGACGAACGGGGTGCGGGTGCCGGCCAGGGCGAGGGCGCAGGCGGGGAGGGTGGCGGAGCCGTGGGCGAGCACGAGGTCGGCGGTCCGGGCGGCGGAGCGCAGGGCGAGCAGGGTGGCGGGGTGCAGCCGACCGGGGCCGAGCACGGTGGTGGCGCGGGTGTCGGGGGCGTCGGGGTGGGCGTCGGGGTGCGGGGCGAGGGCGCGCAGCGCGGAGGCCTGGCCCCGGCGGCGGAGTTCCCGGTGGAGGTCCCGGGCGAGGTTCTGGGCGCCTCGGCGGCGCGGGTCGGTGATCACGTGCAGGATGCGGGGGCGGGTTCCGGCCGTCTTGGCCGACACGGCGTCGGGCATGGGAACGACCTTGGCACAGCGCCCGGCGCGGTTACAGCCCCTTCGCGCAACCCGGTGGTGGCCCGTACGCCGGTGCCGGTACTCCTGGCGGGCGCCGACCGCGAGCCGTCGTGCGCGGGGCATGGCGACCGTACGCCTTGTTTCGCGCCCCCAGCGCCGTCGACCGCCCCCGGCTGCCCCGGCGCCCGTGGGACCGGCCTGGCCTAATCCCTGGCGGGCGGTGCCCGCCACCTGCGATGCTGATCGGCAGTCAGGGTGCCGGCCGGCATGGGAGACCGGCCGCGCCCAGGAGGGCGGGGGTTGGCCTGTGCATGTGCTCTATGTGATCGACAGCGTGAGCCGGGTCGGTGGGGCCGAGCAGGGTCTGGTGGCGATGGCCCCCCAACTGGTGCGGGCCGGCGTGAAACTGGATGTCGCGTACCTCGAGGAGTCACCCGGGGGCTTCCAGCCGGAGCTGACCGAGGCGGGGGCCGACGTGTTCGGCGTGGGCCGGGCCACCCGGGGGCGGACGGCCGCCGCGCTGCACCGGCTGATCCGCGAACGGCGGCCGGAGCTGGTCCACACCACCCTGTACGAGTCGGACGTGCTCGGCCGGGCCGCCGCGCTGTCGGCCCGCACGCCGGTGGTGTCCAGCCTGGTGAACTCGGCGTACGGCCCGGAGCACCTCAACGCGCGCGGGCTCAGCCCCTGGAAGGTCCGGGCCGCGCAGGCGGTGGACGCGGCGACGGCCCAGGGCACCCGCCGGTTCCACGCGCTGACCAGGTATGTGGCCGGGGCGATGGCACAGCGGCTGCGGGTGCCGCGGGAGCGGATCGACGTCGTCCCGCGCGGGCGCGACCCCGAGCTGCTGGGCATCATCACCCCGGAGCGCCGGGCCGCCGTCCGGGCCGCGCTGGATCTGCCGCAGGACGTCCCGGTGGTGCTCGCGGCGGCGCGCCAGCAGTACCAGAAGGGTCTGGACGTGCTGCTGGAGGCGTGGCCGGCGGTGCTGCGGGCGGAGCCGGAGGCGGTGCTGCTGCTGGCGGGCAGCGAGGGCACCGAGACGGTGCGGCTGCGGGCGCTCGCCGAGGCCGCCGGGAACGTCCGCTTCCTCGGTCCGCGCGGGGACGTGTTCGACCTGATGGCCGCCGCCGACGCGCTCGCCGCGCCGTCCCGCTGGGAGGGGCTGGGCAGTGCGGCGATGGAGGCGATGGGCGTCGGTGTCCCGCTGGTCTGCGCGGACGTGCCCGCGCTGCGCGAGACGGTCGGTTCGGAGGACTACGCCCGGCTGGTGACGCCGGAGCGGCCGGCCGAGCTGGCGGCGGCGCTCACCGACACGCTGGACGACCGGGCGTCGGCCCGGGTGCGGGCGAAGGCGGCCCGGGCGCGGTTCCTGACCTCGTTCACGCTGCACCAGGTGTCCGCGCAGATGGTCGAGTTCTACGAACGCTCGCTGCGACTGCGCCCGGTCTGATCGGTCCCGACGGCCCGCCGGTCACCGACTGCCCCCAGTATCGCCAAGGCGGTTGCGCCGCACGTCGCGGCTCGGCAAGCATCGCGGGAGGGGGACGGGCGCGGGCGGCGGGGGTCGGTCGGACGCCTTCGGCCCGACCGCCGAGCGGCTCGCCGCCGTCCTGCGGGCCGAGGGCATCGGCTCGCGCCGCTACTTCCACCCGCCGGTGCAGCGCCAGCGGGCCTACGCCCATCTCGGCCAGGCCGAGTCACTGCCGGTGACCGACCGGCCGGCCGCCTCGGTGCTGACCGTCCCGCTCTGGTCGCAGATGGACGCGCCCACCGTGCGCCGGATCGCCGGCGCGGTGACCCGGATCCAGCCGTACGCGGAGCGTCTGCGCACCGTCTGACGGGCCGCACCCGGTTGGGCGGTTCGGGTGAACGCGGTTGGACCGCGGGCGCATCCGGTCGGCAGGATGTCCGGCCGGGGGCCTGCGGCTCCGTCTCACGGGCACCCGTCGAACACCTTCACGGGAATTTTATTCCCGAAACATTCACGAGCCACCGTCACGCCCTCGGCGGGGGCTCGAATGCGCCAGCGCACGCCCTGTCCGCAGAAGTTTCTTCGGCGGTGCCCGAACCGTCCACCGGCCCGTCACCACACGGGCCCGCGCGAGCCGTGTCCGGGTGGCGTTCGAGAGTCCGCACGGGCTCCGGGTTGGCCTGAAGTCGCCGCCGGAATGTCCGTTCTTCCCACTTTCGAAACCTTTGTGCGAGCGAAGACTGTGTAAACACTCGAACTGCACTGCCTCCCGCTCTCCTCAGCAGGCGCGTTGTGGGCTTACCGTATGCCCCATGACCTCGCCCCGCTCCTACGACGGAGTCGGCTACCCCTCTCCGTCCTTCTCCTCCGGCACGCCCATCTACGACAGTCTTGTCGCAGAGCGCGGTGTCCCCCAGATCGCGCCCATCAACGTGCCGGCCGCCCTGCCACCGGCCCTGTCCACCGGGTACGGCCCGGGCGCCGGCCCGTCCTACGAGAACCGGTACGGCTCCGGGTACGAGAGCACCGGCAGCAACCTCCCCGCGCTGCCGCCCGCCCGCCTCGCCCTCGGCCCCGGCCCGAGCAGCGCCCCGTCCGCCGGCCCCGCCACGACGTACCTCCCGGCGCAGCCCGCGCCGGCCTACGCCGCCGCGCCCCAGCCGCCCGTCCCCGGTTACGGCGGCCCCCAGCCGTACGTGCCCGGCCAGCGCCCGCAGACGCCGGCGCCCGGTTTCTCGCAGACCACCGGCGGCGGCTACCAGCCGTCCGGCGGCCAGAGCTTCGGCGGGCAGAACACCTTCGTCGGCGCCGGCCAGGGCGGCCAGCAGCAGACCTTCGGCGCCCAGCCGCTCGGCGGCCCCGGCCCCTTCGGCGGACCGCAGAACCCGGCCGGCCAGCCGCACGGCGGCCCGCAGGGCTTCGGCGGCCCGCAGCCCTTCGCCGGACCGAACCCGGCCGGCCAGGGGTACCAGGGCCAGGGCGGCGACCAGGGCTTCGGCGGCGCCCAGCTCCGCCCGGCCGTCGCGCCCGTCGCGCCGGTCCGCCCGATGCAGCCGCAGCGCCCGGGCCCGTACGGCGAGCCCGGCCAGTTCCAGCAGGGCGGCTACCAGTCGCAGGGCCAGGGCTACTGAGCCGCTGACCACCCCATGGGCCGACCCCCACCCGGCCGGCACCCGCACCACCTGAGCACCACCCGGCGTACCACCGCGCGCCGGGCGTACGGAGAAACGGGTCATCCACGGACCGTCCGGACCGCCACCCCACGGCGTCCGGGCGGTCCGTGCGCGTACGGGGGCACGGCGGGTGCGCCGGGGGGTGCACCGGGGGGTGTGCCCGCCGTCCGGCGGGGCTGGCAGGATGGAGGAATGCAGCTCTCCGGTCTCCACGTCTACCCCGTCAAGTCCATGTACCGCCTCAGCCCGGCCAGCGCCCGGGTCGAGCCGTGGGGTCTGGCCGGCGACCGCCGCTGGATGCTCGCCGATGCCTCCGGACGCTTCGTCAGCCAGCGGGAGAACGCCGCGCTCGGCCAGATCCGCGCCGAACTCGCCACCGACGGCTCACTCGCCCTCACCGCCCCCGACGGCTCCCGGATCGACGTCCCGGCCCCCGCCGTGACCGCCGGCGCCCCGCTCGCGGACGTCGAGGTCTGGGGCACCCGCTTCCGCGCCGCCGAGGCCGCCGAGGAGGCGCACCGGTGGATCGCCGAACACCTGGGCGACTACCGCCTGGTGCACCTGGACGACCCGCGCGCCCGGCCGGTCGACCCTGACTTCTCCGAGCCCGGCGACACCGTCTCGATGGCCGATGGCTTCCCCCTGCTGCTCGCCACCACCGCCTCGCTCGACGAGCTGAACGCGCTGATCGCCGCCGAGCACCCCGAGGGCCACGAGACGCTGCCGATGGAGCGCTTCCGCCCCAACGCGGTGGTCACCGGCACCAAGCCGTGGGCCGAGGACGGCTGGCGCCGGATCCGGATCGGCGAGCTGACCTTCAAGGTGGTCAAGCCCTGCGGCCGTTGCGTGGTCACCACCACCGACCAGGAGAGCGGCGAGCGGCGCGGCCCCGAGCCGCTCCGCACCCTGGCCCGGCACCACAAACTGCTGAAGAAGGCCGCGTTCGGCCAGAACCTGATCCCCGAGCGCCCGGCCGGGGTCGAGGGCGACGTGTTCGGCACGCTGCGGGTCGGCGACGAGGTCGAGGTGCTGGAGGACGGCGCGCACTGGCCGGAGCACGGCCTGCTCTGAGAACGGCCTGGTCCGGCCACCGGGTGCCGCCGCCCGCGGGGCCGGAACCGGAAGCGCGCGCACTCGTTGAAGGGGGTGCCGGGCACCGGGCGTCCGCGGTCCCGTACGGCGGCGGGCGGGCGGACCACCCGCGCGAGCGCGCTACGGTGGGCGGGCGGCCCGCGCACCCCCGCGTACGGCCCGTTGATCGCCGGCTCGATGAAGGTGGGGACGACAGACCGTCATGGCTGAGCACAGGGTCCGGGTCACCCAGGACAGCGCATCCCGCTGGCGGCGCCGCGCCGGCGAGTACGACACCCTCGCGGAGGCCCTGGCCGCCGCCGAACCGGGCGACACCGTGACGATCCGGCCGGGCACCTTCCGGGAGAACGTGGTCCTGGACAAACCGGTCACCGTCGTCCCGGCCCAGGGGCCCGGCACGGTACGGATCGACCCGCCGGGCGGGGTACCGCTGACCGTGACGTCCGCCGCCATCGTCCGCGACCTGGTGATCGAGGGCAGCGACAGCTCCGTCCCGGCCGTCCTGGTCACCGGCCCGGCGGCGACGCCCTCGCTCAGCGGCTGCCGGGTGGAGACCCGCTCGGCCAGCGGTATCGAGGTCACCGCCGGCGCCCGGCCCACCCTGCGCGGCTGTGTGGTCTCCAACCCGGCGGGCCTCGGCCTGCGGCTGCGCGGCGAGGGCACGGCGGCCGCGTTCGAGGACTGCGAGGTCGCCGCCGCCGGGCAGGCCGGGCTCGCGGTGCTCGGCGGCGCCACCGCCGCGCTGGAGCGCTGCCGGGTGCACCACGCCTCCGGCGCCGGGGTGCTGCTCACCGACCCGGGCAGCGCCGCCGAGCTGACCGGCTGCGAGATCTACGAGATCCGCGGCAGCGGGGTGCAGGCCGAGGCGCAGGCCGGCGGGCGGCTGATCGACTGCGAGATCCACCGGGTCACGGGCAACGGCCTGACCCTGGACGGCGAGGCCGAGCTGGTGCTGACCGGCTGCCGGCTGCACGACCTGCCGGAGAACGGCGCCGACCTGCGCGGCCGGGCCCGGCTCAGCCTCTCCGGCAGCACCGTCCGGGACTTCGGGCGCGGCGCGCTCTCGGTCTGGGACCAGGGCACCGAGGCCGTCGCCGAGTCCAGCGAGATCCACGGCTCGACCGGGGAGTACCCGGCCCTCTGGGTCAGCGACGGCGCCCGGCTCACCCTCACCGACTGCTCGCTGCACGACCTGCCGGACGCGCTCTTCGTGCTGGACCGCGACTCCGCCGCCACCGCCGACGGCTGCTCGTTCAGCCGGATCCGCAGCTCGGCGGTGTCGGTCAGCGGCGGTGCCGGGGTGACCCTCACCGGCTGCCGGGTCCAGGAGGCGGGCACCGGGCTCTGGTTCCGCGACCACGGCAGCGGCGGGCTGCTCACCGGCTGCGAGATCTCCGACGTGGCCACCGGCGTCATCGTCACCAAGGGCGCCGACCCGGTGCTGCGCGACTGCACCGTCCGGGCCAGCTCGGACGCCGGCGTGTACGTCTCCGCGCAGGGCCGGGGCACCTTCGAGGACTGCCGGGTCTCGCACGGCAAGGGCTTCGGTTTCCACATCATCGACGGCTGCCGCACCCAGCTCATCCGCTGCCGGGCCGAACAGAACGAGCGGGCCGGTTTCGAGTTCTCCGAGCCCGGCCCGGTGGTGGAGGCCTGCACCTCGGACGATGTCGCCCCGGCCGCCCCCGCGGCCGAGGTGCCGGCCCCGAGAACGGCCCAACTGACCACCGCCCCGCCCCCGTTGGCGGCACCCGCGGCGATCGGCCCGATCCCGGACTGCCGGCCGGCCGACGAGGCGCTGGCCGAACTGGACGCGCTGGTGGGCCTGGCCACCGTCAAGCAGGAGGTCCGGACGCTGATCGACCTGATCGCGGTCGGCCGGCGCCGCCGCCAGGCCGGGCTCAAGGCGCCCTCGCTCCGCCGCCATCTGGTCTTCACCGGCGCCCCCGGCACCGGCAAGACCACGGTGGCCCGGCTCTACGGCGAGATCCTGGCCTCGCTCGGGGTGCTGCAGCGCGGCCACCTGGTCGAGGTCGCCCGGGTGGACCTGGTCGGCGAGCACATCGGCTCCACCGCCATCCGCACCGCCGCCGCCTTCGACCGGGCGCGCGGCGGGGTGCTCTTCATCGACGAGGCGTACACGCTGGCACCCGAGGACGGCGCCCGCGACTTCGGCCGGGAGGCGATCGACACCCTGGTCAAACTGATGGAGGACCACCGGGACGAGGTGGTCGTCATCGTGGCCGGCTACACCAGTGAGATGGAGCGCTTCCTCTCCGCCAACCCCGGTGTCTCCTCCCGCTTCTCCCGCACCATCACCTTCTCCGACTACACCGCCGAGGAGTTGCTGGAGATCGCCCGCGCCCAGTGCGCCGAGCACGAGTACGCGCTGGCCGAGGCCACCGAGGGCGCGCTGCTGGACCACTTCGCCACCCTGGAGCGCGGCCCCAACTTCGGCAACGGCCGCACCGCCCGGCAGGTCTTCGAGACCATGGTCGAACGCCACGCCATGCGCGTCGCCCACCTCACCGACCCGTCCACCGAGGAGCTCCAGCTCCTCGTCCCCGCCGACCTCCCGGGCACCCGCACGCCCTGACCGCCCGCGATCGCCCGGGCCGGCGGCGTCAGCCCGTCCAGGCTCCGCCGGCCAGGAAGGCGTCGAGTGCGGCGCGGTAGGGCGCGATGTCGATCCGTTCGCCGGCCAGCCAGTCGTCCGAGTAGTACTTGTCGAGGTAGCGGTCGCCCGGGTCGCAGATCAGGGTGACCACGCTGCCGCGCTCCCCGGCGGCGCGCATCTCGGCGACGATCCGCAGCGCGCTCCACAGCCCCGTCCCGGTGGAGGCCCCGGCCCGCTTGCCGAGCACCCGCTCCAGCACCCGGACGGCGGCGACCGAGGCGGCGTCCGGGACCTTCATCATCCGGTCGATCGCCCCGGGCACGAAGCTCGGCTCCATCCGGGGGCGCCCGATGCCCTCGATCCGCGAGCCGCTCGCGCAGACCGCGTCCGGGTCGTGGCGGACCCAGCCGTCGAAGAAACAGGAGTTCTCCGGGTCGGCGACGCAGATCCGGGTGTCGTACTGCTGGTAGTGCACGTACCGGGCGATGGTCGCCGAGGTGCCGCCCGTCCCGGCGGTGGCGACGATCCAGGCCGGCTCGGGGTGCGGCTCCAGGCGCAGCTGGGCGAAGACCGACTCGGCGATGTTGTTGTTGCCGCGCCAGTCGGTGGCCCGCTCGGCGTAGGTGAACTGGTCCATGTAGTGGCCGCCGGTCTCCTCGGCGAGCCGGGCGGAGGCCTCGTACACCTCGTCGGAGCGCTCGACCAGGTGGCACTCGCCGCCGTGGAACTCGATCAGGTCGATCTTGGACTGGCTGGTGCTCTTGGCCATCACGGCGATGAACGGCACGCCGACGAGCTGCGCGAAGTACGCCTCGGAGACGGCGGTGGAGCCGCTGGAGGCCTCGATCACCGGTTTGCCGGGGCGGATCCAGCCGTTGCAGAGCCCGTACAGGAAGAGCGAGCGGGCCAGCCGGTGCTTGAGCGAGCCGGTGGGGTGGGTGGACTCGTCCTTGAGGTAGAGGTCGATGCCCCAGTCGGCGGGGAGCGGGAAGCGCAGCAGGTGGGTGTCGGCGGAGCGGTTGGCGTCCGCCTGGACCTTGCGTACGGCCTCCTTGAGCCAGCTGCGGTAGTCCGCGTCGGAGCGGTCCACGTCGACGGTCGGCTCGATACCCATGATGGCTCTCCTCGCTCGAACCCCCCGGTTGCTCACTACGAGTATATGAGAGTCACGATAAGTGACCGTTTCGGCTGTCCCAGCTTCCGCTTATCGCCCTCCGGCGGCCTGGCGTGTCATCGCCCTCCGGCGGCCGGCGCGCCGGAGGGCCCGGGGTTCAGCCCGCCGCCACCGACTGCGGGTCCGCCAGGTACGGCAGCCAGGCCAGCTCGGCCGCGCCGGCCAGTGCGCTGTGCGCCAGCTCCGAGCCGACGATCGGCACCCGGCCGCTGCGGCCCCAGAGGGAGCGCTCGGCGAGCACCGCGCGCAGCCGCTCGGGCGCGGCCTCCAGCAGGTCGCGGTGGAGGCCGCTGAGCACCACCCGGTCGGGGTTGAGGATGTTGGCGACTCCGGCGAGCCCGAGGCCGAGCCGGTCGATCACGTGCTCGACGGCGGCCCGGGCGCGCGGGTCGGTGGCGGCGGAGCGGCAGAGCTCGCGGGCCTGGTCGAGCAGCGGGCGGTCCGGCTCGGGGGTGAGCCCGGCGGCGGCGAACAGCGCGTCGGGGTCGGTCTCGGAGTTGAGGCAGCCCCGGTTGCCGCACTGGCAGGGGCGGCCCTGCGGGTCGACGGTGAGGTGGCCGACCTCCAGCGCGAGTCCCGCGCTGCCGGTGTGCAGCCGGCCGTCGATCACCAGCGCGCCACCGACGCCGCGGTGGCCGGAGGTGACCAGCAGCAGGTGGCGGGCGCCGCGCCCGGCCCCGTGCCGGTACTCGGCGAGCGCGCCGAGGTTGGCGTCGTTGGCGACGAAGGAGGGCAGCGGGTCCAGCGCGTGCGGGCCGTTGTCGGCGCGGCCGACCTCGACGTCGTACAGGTCGGCGACCGGCGTGCCACTGGGCCAGGCGAAGTGCAGTGCGGCTAGGGCGGTGCCGTCCGGCTCGGTGACCGGGTTGGGCAGCGCGAGCGCGGCGCCGAGGCAGCGGCGGGTGGTGCCGCGGGCGAGCTCGGCGCCCGCCTGGGCGACGGCGCGCAGCATCCGGACCGGGTCGGTGGCGGCGGGCAGCGGCAGGTGGACGGGCGGGTCCAGCAGGCCGCCGAGCCCGGCGAGGGTGACGCTCAGCCCGTCGGCGTGGATCTGCCCGGCGATGACGACCGGGCCCTCGGGGTCGATGGCCAGCCGGTGCGAGGGGCGGCCGCGGCCGCCGCCCGCCGGGCGGGAGTCGACGGCGATCAGGCCGAGCGCCTCCAGCTCCGCCGTGACGGCGCCGGCGGTGGCCCGGGTGACGTCCAGCGCGCGGGTGAGCGCCGAGCGGGTGGGCGTCTGGCCGGTGTGGATGAGGGAGAGCGCCGGGCCCAGCAGCGTCCGGCCGCGGTCGGGTGCCGCGCGGCGGTGGGCGTCGCGCTGCGCGTCGGGGTCGGCCACAGAGCCTGGCTTCGGACTTGAAGGTGTGAGCTGCACACCTCTATTGTTACTTTGTGCCGCTCCGAAACAAAATCCTCGCGTATTCCCGGACCGACCGCCCCTCCTCCCAGTCTCGCAGCACACCACCCGCCCCCGACACCCCCTGGGGGGCCGCACGTCTCGCACTGACCGCCTTCTTCGCCGTCGACGGCTTCCTGTTCGCCGCCTGGGTGGTGCGCATTCCGGACATCCGCAGCCAGGTCAGCGCCTCGCACAGTGCCCTCGGGCTCGCCCTGCTCTGCGTCTCGGCCGGCGCCGTGGCCACCATGCCGGTGGTCGGCCGGCTCTGTCTGCGGTACGGCTCCCGGCCGGTCACCGTCGGCTCGCTGGCCCTGCTCGGCGTCGCCGTGCCACTGCCCGCGCACGCCCACTCGGTCGCGGCGCTCGGCGGCGTCCTGCTGCTCTTCGGTGCCGGCTACGGCGGTGCCAACGTCGCCATGAACAGCGCCGCCGTCGACCTGGTGGCCGAGCTGCGGCGACCGGTCATGCCCAGCTTCCACGCCGGCTACAGCCTCGGCGGCCTGCTCGGCGCGGGCGCCGGCGGGCTGCTCGCGGGCACCCTCAGCACCGCCTGGGCGCTCGCCCTGGGCGGCCTGCTCGGCCTGGCCGTCACGGCGGGCGCCGGTGTGGTCCTGCTCCGCAGCCCGGCCGCACCGGCGGTGGCGCCCGCCCGCCCTGCCACCGGGAGCCCCGGCTCGCGGACGGCGGCCGCCCCGCACGCCCGCCTGCTCGTCCTGCTGCTCGGCCTCACCGCTCTCTGCTGCGCCTACGGCGAGGGCGCGATCGCCGACTGGACCACCCTGCACCTCACCGACGACGTGCACGCCGGTGCCGGTACGGCCGCCGCCGCGTACGCCGCGTACGCCTTCGCGATGACCACCGGGCGGGTCGGCGGGACCTGGGCCTCGATCCGGCTCGGCCAGACCCGGGTGATGGTCCTCGGCGGCCTCACCGCCGCGGCCGGCATGCTGCTCGCCGCGCTCTCGCCCTCGGTGCCGCTCGTCATCGGCGGATTCGTGCTGGTCGGCCTCGGCCTGGCCAACATCTTCCCGCTCGCCATCGCCCGGGCCGGCGCCGCGGGCGGTCCGCAGGGCGTCGCCCTCGCGTCCACCCTCGGCTACGGCGGCATGCTGATCGGGCCGCCGGTGATCGGCTTCCTCGCCGACGCCGCCGGCCTCCCGCTCGCCCTCACCACCGTCGCGCTCGCCGCCACCGTCGCCGCGCTCCTCCCCCTGACGGCCCGCTCCCGCTGACCGGCCGGCCGCGCCCCGACGCCCGCCCACCCCCGGTCGCGCCGTCCGGCGCGGGAGGCCCGTCCGTCCGCGCCGGGCTGCCGCGCTTGCCGACCGTGCCGGAGATCCTGCGCAACGGCGGGGGCGCCCTCCGCCCCCGGCCCCCGGGCGGCTCGTGGCAGGATGCCGCCATGACGACCAGTGGGCGGATCCGGATACTGCGGGCGGGCGAGCGCCCGGCGACGGCCTGGCTCAACGGGGGCGGGGTGACCAGGGAGGTCGCCGGCTTCCCGGCCGGAGCGGGGCTGGACACCTTCGACTGGCGGGTCAGCCTCGCGGACGTCGCCTCGGCCGGACCGTTCTCGCCGTTCCCCGGCGTCGACCGGGTGATCACCCTGGTCGACGGCCCGGGCATGGCGCTGACCGTCGACGGCACCGAGCACCTCGTCGACACCCCCTTCCGCCCGTTCACCTTCCCCGGCGACGCGACGACCGGCTGCCGCCTGCTCGGCGGCCCGGTGGTCGACTTCAACGTGATGACCCGCCGGGGCCGCACCACCGCCGACGTCTCCTTCGCCGCCTCGCCCCGCGCCGTGGACGTCCCGCCCGGCGCCACCGTCCTGGTGGTCTGCCTGGCCGGCACCGCCGCCCTCGGCCCGGCCGGCCTCACCCGCTTCGACGCCGCCCTGCTCACCGCCCCCGGCCCGCACACCCTGCGCGTCGACGGCGCCACGGCCGTCGTGACGCTGAGCCCGGCCGGCTGACCGGGGAGCGGCAGCGCGGTGGGAGCGAACAGACCTGCCACCCGGACGAGTTGCCGCTCCCGCCCGCGAAGAAGGGCACCGGCCCCGCGGAGGAGCTACGGGCCCGGTCCGGGAACAGCCAGCGGAACCGCCCGGACCGAACTCCCCTGCCCGGCCGATCCGTTGACCGCGTCCGGGCCGGGCCCGTCCTCAGGACGAGGCGTCCTCCCCCGGCAGCCGCAGGTCCCACCCGACCAGGGCGCGCAGCTGCTCGGCGGTGACGCCGTCGGGGACGGGGCTCGGCGGATCGTGGCGCAGCGGGGGCTGCCAGCCCTCCTCGGCGGTCCAGCGGCGGACGACCTTCGCCGGGGCGCCGGCGACCACGCTGTGGTCGGGGACCTCGCCGCGGACCACCGCGCCGGCCGCGACGACGACGTTGCGGCCGAGCCTGGCGCCGGGGAGTATCACCGCGCCGGTGCCGATCCAGCTGCCGGGGCCGATCTCGACCGGTTCGTTGCGCGGCCACTGCTTGCCGATCGGCAGGTCGGTGGAGCGGTACTCGTGGGCCTGGTCGGATATGTAGACGCCGGGGCCGGTCCAGACGTCGTCGCCGAGGACGATCGACTGGTGGCCGACGATGTGGCTGTCGCGGCCGATCACGCAGCCACCGCCGATCCGGACTATCGGCTCCGGCCCGAGGTCCAGGCCCGGCAGGAAGCCCGCGCTGATGGTGACGCGCTCGCCGATGATCGAGAACGGGCCGATGGTGATCCACTGCTCGTTGAAGACGGCGCCGAGCGGGAACGCGAGCTTCGTCCCCGCGCCCAGTTCGCCGAACCGGTACGGCCCGGGGTTGTCGCCGGACACCGCCCCGGCCGTCTGCACGAAGCGCCAGCCCCGGTGGACGAGGCGGCCCGCGACACGTCGGCCGCCGGCCCGGACGGCGGAGAACAGGGAACGGGTGATCGGCATGCGCTCACGTTACCGGCCCGTACGGTACGGCCGACCGGCGAGGCGGCCAACGTCACATCGGCCCGGTACGGCTGCCGTTTCCAGCTCGGCAGGACGGCAGGACGGCAGCCGATCGGTCGGCAGGTCCGAAATCCGCCACCGGTGCGACACTCGTCGACCATGGAGATCTCCGAGCACATCGACGCACTGCGCCGCGAGGGCGGCCTGCTGGCCGACGCCGCCGACCGCACCGACCTCGCCGCCCCCGTCCCCACCTGCCCCGACTGGCGGCTGCGCGACCTCGTCCTGCACACCGGCCAGGTGCACCGCTGGGCCACCGCCTACCTGGTGCACGGTCACCGGGCACCGCTGGACGCCGACGGCGCGGCCGCCGCCTGGGGGCCGGAACCGTCCGACGCCGCGCTGGTCGACTGGTTCCGGGCGGGCCACACCGCCCTGGTGGAGGCGCTCGCCGCGGCGCCGGCCGACCTGGACTGCTGGAGCTTCCTGCCCGCGCCCGGCCCACTGGCGTTCTGGGCCCGCCGCCAGGCGCACGAGACGGCCGTGCACCGCTTCGACGCCGACGCCGCCGCCGGGGAGCCCGGCCCGCCGGTCGCCACCGACCTGGCGCTGGACGGCATCGACGAGCTGCTGTGCGGTCTGATGTCCCGCGGCCGTGCCCGGGTGCGCAGCGAGCACCCGCGCACGGTGCTGGTCCGGGCCACCGACGGGCCGGGCTCCTGGCTGCTGACCATCAGCCAGGAGCCGCTGTCCGTCCGGCGCCTCGGCGACGCCGGGCCCGCCGACGGCGGCGGCCCCGCCGACCTCACGCTCAGTGGTCCGGCCCGCGAGCTCTACCTGCTGCTCTGGAACCGGCTGCCGGCCGAACGGGTGGACCGCTCGGGCGACCGGTCGCTGCTGGACCTCTGGCGGGAGACGGCCGCCGTCCGCTGGAGCTGAACCCCGGTGTGGCGGGCGGTCACCGCGCCCATGGCGCGGGCTGCTTGGTCAGGAACGCCCGCATGCCCTGCTGCGCCTCGTCCGAGCCGAACAGCCGGGCCGACAGCTCGACCAGTTCGTCGGCGTCCCGCTCGAAGGAGCGCACCACCTCGGCGTTGGCCAGCCGCTTGGACTGCGCGAGGCCCTGCGGCGAGCCCAGCCGCAGGGCGTCCAGCAGGGAGGTGAGCGCGGTGCCGGTGGACTCGGCGGAGTCCGTCGCCTGGGTGATCAGGCCGATCCGGGCGGCCTCGGCGGCGTCGAAGACCTCGCCGGTCAGGTAGTAGCGGGAGGCCGCGCGCGGGTCCAGCTTGGGGCGCAGCGGGAGCGAGATGACGGCGGGCGCGAGACCGAGCCGGACCTCGGTGAACGCGAAGGTGGCGGCCGGGCCGGCCAGCGCGAGGTCGGCGGCGCCGACCAGGCCGAGGCCGCCGGCCCGGACGTGGCCGTCGACGACGGCGATCACCGGCTTCGCGCAGTCCACGATCGCCCGCTGGAGCTCCACCAGGCCGCGCGGGCCGACCGTCGGGTCCGCACCGGTCGCCTCGGAGAGGTCGGCGCCCGCGCAGAACACCTTGCCGGTGTGCCCGAGCACCACCGCCCGGACCTCCGGGTCGGCCGCCGCGACCGCCAGGCCGGCGGTCAGTTCGGCCATCAGGCGGGTGGAGAGGGCATTGCGGTTGTGCGGCGAGTCGAGGGTCAGGGTGGTGACGGCGTCGGCGGTGGTGACGCGGACGAAGGGTACTTCGCGGGTCATCGGTGCGGGCCTGCTTTCCGGCTGAGGGTGGGTCGGACTGCCGAGGCGTCCCCGGTGGTTCGGGCGGCGCCCGGACGACTCTGACACGGCCACCCGCCCGACGGCCAGAGCCGCCTCGGCCGGGGCTCCCGCGGACCGGAGGCCGGTGGTGGGGCACGCACCGGCCAGGGGCGGGAAATCCGGTGGAACGGTGATCGCGGCTGGGTCACGATGACCGCATGACCACCACCCCGCAGCACCTCACCCATATCGCCGAGCCGCCCGGGGTCGCCCCCGGCACCGGGTACACCCAGGTCGTCACCGGCACCGGGCGCCTGGTCGCGGTCTCCGGCCAGGTCGCGTTCGACGAGCAGCGGCGGCTGGTCGGCCCGGGCGACCCGGAGGCGCAGGCCCGGCAGATCTTCGAGAACCTGCGCCGCTGCCTGGCCGCGGCCGGGGCCGACTTCACCGATGTCGTCAAACTGACCTACTTCGTCACCGACATCGCGTACCTCTCCGCCATCCGCGAGGCCCGGAACGCCTGCATGGACCCGGCCCGGCTGCCGGCCAGTTCGGCGATGCAGGTGGCGGCGCTTTTCCTGCCCGAGGTCCTGATCGAGATCGAGGCCCTCGCCCTGGTGCCCGAGCCCGCCTAGGGTCAATGCCGGTGACTTTGTGGTCGGTGTCTCGTTGGTTGTGGTGTGGCGAGGGTGGGGCAGGTCAAGTCGCCTGCGGATGAGCGGATATCGGACCG